>JBGPFD010000112.1:0-10811 GCA_041483175.1 Thermoanaerobaculia bacterium
CGCGATGCGCGACAGGTGCATCACTTCAGACATGTCGTAGCCTTCGTAAAAATGCATCCGCCCGCTGAGGACGACGACCGGAAGTTTGCCGGCGTGGCCGAGAACCATCCGCCCGGAGTGCCCGATGACGGTGGCCGCCTTGGCGCCGGGGATGTCCGCGTACGGAATGGAGACCTCGGCGTCGATCGCCTCGACGACATCTCCGAGTCCCGAACCGAGGACGATGCCGACTTCGGGGTGGATCTTGGTTTTTCCGCGGACGAACGAAACGGCTTTGTTGATCACCTCGAGCATGGCGGCGAAGTATAGATGAGGCTTTGGATGTTGGGCGTTGGGCGTTAGGAGAGCAGTCATCTAACGCCCAACGCCTGACACCTAACGCCCGATCCTTTATGCTTCACGCGGTTCAATTCAGCGAAGGAGCACGACGTGGAGCGATTTTCCGCCGTAATCGGGTTCGTCCTGATTCTTGCCATCGCATTCGCGCTGTCGAACAACCGGAAGGCGGTCCAGTGGCGCATCGTCTTCTGGGGGCTGGTGCTGCAGATCATCACTGCCATTGCCGTGCTCAAGGGAGCGATGATCGCGGCGGCGATGTCGCGGGTCGCGCCGGCGATCGGCCGGTCGGCGGCCGCGGCGATCTTCGTCATCCTGGCGATGGTGATCTATTTCGTCGCCAAACGATTGGAACAGCCGGCGCGGCGCTTCGTCTGGTACGGATTCGGCGCGATCTCGGCGTATCTGTTTCTCGGATACAACCTGCTGGCGTATCTCTTCGAGACGCTAAAGGAGGTTGTCAACCGGTTCATTGGCTATTCGGCGGAGGGATCGAAGTTTGTTTTTGGGGAGCTCGGCGTGCCGAACAGCCCGAAGTTAGGGCTGATCTTCGCCACGCAGGTGCTGCCGACGATCATCTTCATCGCCTCGATCTTCGCGGTCCTTTACTACATCGGGGTCATGCAGCTGGTCGTGCACCTCTTCGCCAAGATGATGACCCGCTTCATGGGAGCCTCGGGCGCGGAATCGACCTCGGTGGCCGCGTCGATCTTCATGGGGCAGACCGAGGCACCGCTGACCATCCGCCCGTTCCTGCCGGACATGACCATGTCGGAGCTGATGACCATCATGACAGCGGGGATGGCGCACGTCTCGGGCGCGATCATGGCCGCTTATGTCATGGTCGCCCACGTCGACGTCATTCATCTGCTCACGGCGGTCATGATGACGGCGCCCGGGGCCATCATGATGGCCAAGATCATCGTGCCGGAGACAGGACAACCGAAGACCGGCGGCGATGTGGAAGTCGTGGTGCCGAAGCAGGACGTGAACATCATCGACGCGGCGGGGCGCGGAGCGATCGAAGGTCTGTATCTGTCGCTCAACGTGGTCGGCATGCTGATCGCTTTTATCGCGCTGGTCGCGCTGGTGAACGGAATGTTCGGCTACGTGCACGCGCAGGCGGCGTGGTTTCCGCCGAGCCTGGACATCGTTCTCGGCTGGATCTTCCGCCCCATCGCATGGGCGATGGGCGTGTCGTGGAAAGACAGCCTGACGGTGGGCAATCTTCTTGGCACGCGCATGGTGTTGAACGAATTTGTCGCCTTCGCCAGGCTTGGCCAGCCGGGCATCGGGAGCAGCCTTTCTCCGCGGAGCTTCGTCATCGTGACCTACGCGCTCTGCGGATTCGCGAATTTCTCGTCGATCGCCATCCAGATCGGCGGGATCGGATCGCTCGCGCCGACCCGCCGCAGCGACCTCGCCCGGCTCGGCCTGCGCGCGATGCTCGCTGGGACGCTGGCGAATTTTCTGACGGCCACGATCGCGGGAATGCTTCTGTAGGCGTGGGTTGCCCGGTTGCCCGGTTGCTGGGTTGCCGGGTTGCCGAGGTAGAATACGGCGGTACCCACGTGGCGCTCGCTGTCGTTGAGCGTGTCATCCAACATTTGCAACCTTGTCGCGTTTCAGCGTGCGTTAGACGTTGTCGTTGTCGCGCGTGAACTGAGTGCGCGATTTCCTGCCGACGAGCGTTATGGGCTCACGAGCCAGATCCGACGGGCATCCTACGGAGTCTGCAGTCACATCGCGGAGGGTCAGGGTCGGCTGACGTTCGGTGAATGGCGCCAGTTCCTCAGTCAGGCTCGAGGATCGCTGTATGAAGTCGAGGCGCAAGCAGTGATTGCTCATAGGCTCGGGTTCATCACTGACGAGGAGCTGACAACAGGCCGGAAGGCGATTCGAGCGTGCGCATCAGCGCTTGCCGGCTCGATCCGATGGGTTCGAAGCAAAGAACGAAGCCGGCAACCTGGCCACCCGGCAACGCGGCAACCGAACTAGCGCAGGGCGTGAAGCAGCGCAGCCATGTCCTCGGGCATCGGCGCCTCAAACGTCCTCGGCGGATGCGGAATCGTCAACCGCCACGCGTGGAGGGCCTGGCGCGGAAACGAGGCCATCGCTTTGCGGATGCGTTTGTCGGGAATGCCGCGCCACTGCGGGCCGGAGTAGAGCGGATCGCCGACGAGCGGATGCCCGAGATGCTTCAGATGTGCGCGGATCTGGTGCGTACGCCCGGTGCGCAGCGTGCAGCGGAGGAGCGACGCGTGTCGCAGCGTCTCCACCACTTCGTAGTCGGTGACCCCCGCACGCCCGCCGCGGACCACGGCCATCCGCTTGCGGTTGTGCGGATCGCGTCCGATAGGCGCCTCGATGGTGCCGCGATCGTTTTTCAGTTTGCCGTAAACGATCGCCAGGTACTCCTTCCGGACGTCGCGCCATGCGTTTGTGAGCGCTCGATGAGCCGCGTCGTTCTTGGCGACGATCATCACGCCGCTGGTGTCTTTGTCGAGCCGGTGAACGATTCCCGGCCGGAGCGCGCCGCCGACGCCGCTCAGATCTTTGATGTGAAACAGCAGCGCGTTCACCAGCGTCCGGTCGGCGTGTCCCGCTGCCGGGTGGACGACCACTCCGGGAGGTTTGTCGATGACCACCAGATCGGAATCCTGGAAGAGAATTGTGAGCGGAAGATCCTGCGACACGGCTTCGGCAGGCGCGGGAGGCGGCACGTCGATGGACACCTGCTGGCCGGACGAGACGCGAAGGGATGCTTTGTTCGCCGCATGCCCGTCGAGCGCGACGTGTCCCTCGCCGATCAGTTTCGAAAAAAAACTGCGGCTATACTCGGGGAATAACTTTGCCAACGCCTGGTCGAGGCGGGCTCCATCCTGGTCGGCACCAAACGTGCGAATCAATTGAACGTCCATCAGCGGCGTGTTACGATCAGGCAGTCCGGCTCGATGGTAGTTCCTCCGCGAAGACGGCGTGACGTTTTGTTAACCTTTGCCGTATCACGTTCATGCGATCCTGCCCGCGTAAGCGGGATCGAGGCGGTCCTCGTCTATTTCAATACATTCAGGTAAAGAGGAGATTATGGTGAAACTCAAGAGTGCGTTGACCGCTGCGGTGATGCTGATTGCGGCCGGAGCGATGGCCAGCAACTTCCGCGCTGCAGATCAGGTCTATGTCCCCGTGGCCGGTCATGCCGTGGGTGGAGGCGCGACGTTCATTTCCGACGTCTTCATTTCCAATCTGAGCGCCGACCCGATCAGCATCTCGGTGATTCTGTCGAGCAGCGCGGGCGGCACGCAGACGAATTTCAACAACAAGATCACACTGCTGGCCAACGAGCGGAAGGAGTTCCTCGATTTTTTCCCCAGTGTGCTCGGGGTCAGCAGCGGACTGGGACAGCTTGTTTTCAACGCCTGCAAACAGGGAGGCGACTGCAACGTGACCACCTGCCCGGGAGGCTCCTCGGGCGTCTGCCCCGACTTTCGCAACATCAGCGTCGAGAGCCGGATCTATTCGATTCTGAACTCCTTCCCGAATCCAGCCACGGCGCCGACCACGGGTCAGCTGTTCTCCGGGATTCCCTGGTACAACTTCGTCTCCTCGGATGCCGCGCCGGTCGGGCTGGACAAGGTGCAGATCGTCGGCTTCCGCAACAACGGCAGTTACCGTAGCAACATCGGCCTGGTCAACGCGTCGCAGTACTCGACCACCACTCTCCGGGTGAAACTGCTCGACGGTGCGACCGGGAGCCAGATCGGCACGTTCGATCAGGCGCTCGCTCCGCTTGGACAGGTTCAGAGTAGCGTCGATTCGAAGATCCCCGCATTCACCGGCGCGACGGCCGTGAATGCCTACGTCACGGTCGAGCAGCTCAACACCATTCCGACCGGGGATGCCGCCACCAATGGCTGCAACAATGGCTGCCCGGCGTTTTTTGCGTATGGATCGGTCCTCGACGTTCAGAGCGGTGACGCCACCACGCTGGAGGCGCAGTACCTGAAGCCGCTCACCGACGCGGCAATCAACTGCATCTACAACTCGACCGGTTGCAAAGGATCGTTCAATCTGCACCGGGCAGTCCACCACTAGGCCTCAACTTTGATTCCCGATTGACGGAAGGCCGCGCGCAAGGCGCGGCCTTTTTGTTTATCATTTCTCCAATCCCATGCCGCGGAGTCGCCGCGTTCAGCGGATTCACCTCGCCCGCCCGGTCACTGCCCGCCTCGGCAGCAATCAGGTCGTCGTCGTCGACATCAGCCTGCTCGGCGCGCGGGTCGAGCACCACATGCCCCTCGGAACGGCCACCGGAGGGGACGCCCACCTGTCGTTCTTCTGGGACGACGAGCCGATCGAAGTCGAGTGCCGGATCGTCCGCTCACGCCTCGAGCGGTTCTCGGTCGGCGCGGACGGTCTGACCGTCTATCACTCGGGGCTGGAGTTCGTCGAACCGCCGCAGGAGACGCGCGAATCACTCAAGCGGATCATCGGCCGTTTCATCGCCCGCGCTCTTCACGAACAGAAGCTCAATGCCCGCGGCGTGGTACCGAATTCGATCGAGCACATGCCGATCTTCCGCTACGGCCAGCTCACGGAAAACAAGGCGGACGTGGCGGAGGCCATCGGGTCGTCCGCGCTTCCCACGGCACGCATTGCCAAGGAGACCGGCTACATCTGCTTCCAACTCGACAACCGGCAGTGGAAGAAGAAGCGGACGCATGATCCCGGGCAGCCATCGGAGGGGTTCACCGTTTCGGCGTCAGAGGATCAGGGACAGATCGAGATGCTGTGCGAGGCGTACGAAAAGTCGGACCTCGCCGGCCGGAAGATGATCCAGCTTTTCGCACAATTGTCGATCATCGATGGGGAAGGGATCACGCCCGGAAGATTCGAGCCCTAGGCGCGCCGTGTGGAGGTGGGCGTCCTCGCCCGCCGGGCGCGCCAGGGCGCGCGCCCCCACACACTGGAATCGAAGTCTCCAGCGATCTGTTGTTCGCAATCGTTGTAAGTGGTAGTATCTCGACAGCTTTCGAGCAGTCCATCGGAGGCGGCCGATCGGCCGCTTTTTTTGTTCTATGAATGACTTAGTGGATCGAATCGGGACGGAGATCGAGAAGGTCGTGGCCGGAGAAGGACTTGAGCTGGTGCACATCGACTATCACCGGCAAGGGAAGGGATATCTCCTGCGGGTCGACATCGACAAGGAAGGGGGCGTGACGCTCAATGATTGCGAGATGGTCTCGCGGCAGCTCAGCGCGCTTCTCGAAGTCGAGGACGTCATCCCGGCGGAGTACGAGCTCCAGGTTTCGTCCCCCGGACTGGACCGGAAGTTCTACCGGACATCGGATTACCAGAAGTTTCTGGGGCGGATGGTGCGGGTGAAGACGGCAGGGGCGATCCGTGGATTGCACGTGATCGTGGGCAGGTTGAAGGAATACAAGGGCGAAACCATCGTGGTTACGGATCCGGCGACGAAAAAGGATCCCGACTACGTGATTCCGCTGGCGGAAGTAAAAGAGACGCGATTGGAAGTGGAGATCTAATTAGGCGTTAGGTGTCAGGCCTTAGGCGTTAGGGGAAACGAATCACCTAACGCCTAGTGCCTAGCACCTGACACCTGGAGCCAACATGTTCGACGAAAATCTGAGCAAGAACATCAAGGCGCTGGCGTACGAGAAGTCGATCGATGTTGAGCGCGTCTTCAAGGCGCTGGAAGATGCGCTGGCCACTGCCGCGCGCCAGTACTACAAAACGCGCGAGCCGATGGAGACGGTGATCGACCGCACCAGCGGCCAGATGACCATGTACGTCATCAAGGAAGTGGTCGAGGACGAGAATCAGATCGAAGATCCGCAGGCGCAGTGGACGCTCGAGCAGGCCCGCAAGGTCGACCCACAGGTGGAGGTCGGCGGCAAGATCCGCCTCAGCTACATCACCAAGGAAGTCGTCGACGTGGTGCGCGATCCGAACATGCAGATCCGCACGTATGAGGCCCAGAAGATCGATTCCGAAGTCGAGCAGGGCGATGAGGCCCACATCCCGCTGACCAAGCAGGCCGACGAGTTCGGGCGTATCGCCGCGCAGTCCGCCAAGCAGGTGCTCTACCAGAAAGTGCGCGAGGCGGAGCGGGAGAAGGTCTACAACGAGTTCGCCGGGAAGATCGGCGAGCTGGAGAACGGCTACGTCAAGCGCTTCGAGCGCGGCGACATGATCATCGACCTCAACGGAAAGACCGAGGGGATCATCCCGCGGTCGCAGCAGTCGCGCGCCGAGCGGTACTCGCAGGGCGACCGCATCAAGGCGGTGATCATCGACGTGCACACGCAGCCGAAGGGACCGCAGGTGGTCCTTTCGCGCACCGATCCGCGCCTGCTGATCAAGCTCTTCGAGATGGAAGTGCCGGAAATCTACGACGGCACCGTGGTCATCAAGGATGCGGTGCGCGAGCCGGGCGAGCGGGCCAAGATTGCCGTCGCCTCGCGCGAGCGCGACGTCGACCCGGTCGGCGCCTGCGTGGGCATGAAGGGATCGCGTGTGCAGTCAATCATCCGCGAGTTGCGCGGTGAGAAGATCGACATCATTCCCTGGAATGACGACGTAGTCACGTTTGCCCAGAACGCGTTGGCGCCGGCCAAAATCACCCGCGTCAGCGTCACCAGTGACGACTCGGCCCACCGGCCGCACCTCGATGTCATCGTGGACAACGATCAGTTGTCGCTGGCCATCGGCAAGCGCGGGCTCAACGTCCGACTGGCGGCGGAGCTGATCGGCGCCAAGATCGACATCAAGTCGGAAGAGGAGGTCAAAGGCGAAGTGGCCGACGCGCTCAGCGCGATGCTGCAGGAGGCCATGGCCGAGTCGCGTGCGCAGACGAACGTGCACGACATCGACGACATGCCGGCCGAATGGGCGGACAAGCTCGAAGAAGCCGGCTACGACGATCTCGATTCGGTCATCAACTGTTCGATCGACGATCTGACGGCGATCGAGGGCATCGACACCGAGGGTGCCGGTAAGATCATCGAGCTGGCCAGCCAGCACGAAGAGCTCGTCGAGGAGCAGCAGACGCCCGAAGAGCAGCAGGAAGAGGCGGAGTCGGAGACTCCAGAAGAGGCACCCGTGGAGTAAGACGGCGGGGCAGGCAATCCAAGGAAGCTAGGAGACTCAATGGCGGCAGCAAAGATCCGAGTGAGCGACGTTGCAAAGAGGATGGGACGATCCGAAAAGGACGTCATCTTCCAATTGCAGTCGCTCGGGGCTGAGGTCAGCGACGCGAGTCAAGTCCTCGAACCCGAAGTCATTCAGGCGCTGATCACCGGAAAGAAACTGAACACCCGGGTGCGCAGCGTCATCATGCGCGAGGACAAGCCGCAGCCGCAGAAGGCAAAGAAAGAAGCTGTCCGCCCGCCGAGACCGATCGTCAAACCCGCTGTCCGCGCCAAGCCGGAACCTCCGAAAGAGGAACCGCCGGCCGCCCCCGCACCGCCGTCCGTGATCATTCCGGAATTCGTCCAGGCGGCGGAGGATGAAGAGCGCGCGGCAAAAGAAGTGCCCCCAACGCCGCCGCCTGCAGCCCCTCCCATCCCCCCGCCGGCCCGCCCCGTCGCGGCCGAGCGAGTAGCCGCCGCACCGCCGAGGGCGGCGGTGCCACATCTGCCTGCATCGCTACGGCCGACCGGTCCGACAGGACCGCGTGCCCGCGCGCCGCAGGGTGCCCGTCCGAATTACGCCGGGCAGGCGCCTACGGTCCGTCCACCGGCCGCTGGCTCGATGAGACCGCCCGCGGGGGCGCGCCCGCCGATGGGCACGCGACCGGCTTTGGGAGTTCGTCCCTCCGTTGGCCGTCCTGCCGGCGCTGGAATGCGCACTGCCGGAGCCGGTCTGCGTCCGGCCGGAGCAGGCCGGCCGATGCCGATGCCGCCGCCGATCATGCCCGGGGCGCCGACGCGGCGGAAGAAGACTGCCGACGAAGCAGGCGAGGAGCGTCCGGAAAAGAAGAAAGCCGCCGGCAAAGGCGTGAAGAAGACGCGCGAGCTCGAAGTCGACGCCGAGCTCTTCACCAAAGGCCCCTTCTCCGGAACGCAGATCATCGCCGAGGATCTCGGGCCGGACATCGTCGTGCCGGAGCCGACGGAAGAGGAAGGGGAGAAGCCGAAGACGCCCTCCGCGCGCCGGGACACCCGCAAGCAGGCCGCCCCGGTGTCGGCCAAAGTTCTGGAGTTCAAGAAGCCGACCGGCAAAGTGGCGCTGACCGAAGGCGTCACGGTGAAAGAGCTGGCCGACAAGCTCGGCGTGAAGGCCAACGACCTGATGAAGCACCTTCTGATGAAGAAGGGGCTGATGGTGTCGATCAATCAGCCGCTCGGCGCCGAGCTGGCGCTGGAGATCGCGCGCGATCTCGATATCGACGCGGAGATGGTCTCATTCGAACAGTCGGTCGGGCTGGAGTCCATCGAGAGGAGTACGGCGAAGGGAACCACGCCGCGGGGCCCGGTGATCACGGTCATGGGGCATGTCGATCACGGCAAGACGTCGCTGCTCGACGGCATCCGCGAAACGAATGTCGCCGGCGGCGAGGCGGGCGGAATCACGCAGCACATCGGCGCTTACCAGATCGAGAAGAAAGGCCGCAAGATCGTCTTCCTCGACACGCCGGGCCATGAAGCGTTCACCATGATGCGCGCCCGTGGAGCGAAGGTCACCGACATCGTCGTCCTGGTGGTGGCCGCCGACGACGGCGTGATGCCCCAGACGAAGGAAGCCATCGATCACGCGCGCGCCGCGAAGGTGCCGATGATCGTGGCCATCAACAAGATCGACAAACCGAATGCCAATCCCGAACGTGTCCGGCGCGAGCTGGCCGATGCCGGCGTGCTGGTCGAAGCGTGGGGCGGCGACGTCGTGTCGGTGGAGGTTTCCGCGCTGAAGAAGCAGGGCCTCGACGACCTGCTCGACATGATTCTGCTCACTGCGGACATGCTCGATCTGAGGGCCACGCCGGAGCTTTCGGCCAGGGGCGTGGTGCTCGAGGCGCGTAAGGAAGTGGGGCGCGGCATCGTCGGCACCGTCCTGGTGCAGGACGGCACGCTGAAGATCGGCGATCCGTTCTTTTCCGGCTCGACCCATGGCCGCGTGCGCGCCATGAGCGACGAGCGCGGCGATCGAATCAAGGAAGCACCGCCGGCGACGCCGGTGCAGGTCACCGGATTCGATGACGTTCCGAACGCTGGCGACGCGCTGCAGGTGCTCGACGACGAGACGCAGACGCGCCTGATCGGCCAGATGCGCCAGGAGAAGGCGCGCGAAGTCGCGCAAAAGAAATCAAGCCGCATGTCGCTCGATCAGCTCTTCCAGCGCATGCAGCAGGGAGCGACCAAGGACCTGAACGTCATTCTGAAGGGCGACGTGCAGGGCTCGGTCGAAGTGCTCAATGAGACGTTGCGCAAGCTGTCGACCGAACAGGTGAAAGTCAACGTGATCCACTCCTCGGTCGGCGCGATCTCGACCAACGACGTTCTGCTGGCCACGGCCTCCGAAGCGATCGTGGTCGGCTTCAACGTTCGTCCCGAACGCAATGCTGCCGAGCTGGCGGACAAGGAAGGCGTCGACGTCCGTCTCTACACGGTCATCTACAACCTCGTCGACGAGATCAAGGCCGCCATGGTCGGTCTGCTCGAGCCGAAGTTCCAGGACGTGTTCCAGGGACGCGCCGAGGTGCGCGAGACCTTCAAGGTGCCGAAGGCGGGGACGATTGCCGGCTGCATGGTCGTCGATGGCGTCATTCCGCGGACGGCGAACGTACGGCTGCTGCGCGACAACCGGGTCATCTACGAAGGCAAGATCGCCTCGCTACGCCATTTCAAGAACGACGTCTCCGAAGTGCGCCAGGGCTTCGAATGCGGCATCGCCATCGAGAAGTTCCAGGACGTGAAGATCGGCGACGTCATCGAGGCGTTCAAGGTCGAACAACTCGAACCGGCCATGGCGTAGGTGCAGGGGCGCGCGTCACGCGCGCCCGGCGGGCGAGGGCGCCCGCCGCCACACAGAAATGATCGTCGCTGTCGCACTCTTCGAAATCCATATCCCCCACGCCCAGTCGCTGAAGGAAAAGCGGATGGTCGTTCGCAGTTTGCGGGACAGGCTGCGGAGCCGGTTCGACGCCTGTGCGAACGAGGTAGCCCTGCAGGACCTGCATCAGCGCGCGCGGCTCGCGGTTTCGTTTCTTACGGCGGACGGCGCCGCGGCCGACAGCATCCTCAATAAAATTCAGGCCTTCGTCGATTCGAACAGCGACGGCATGCTCACCGGCTGGACGAGCGAGAAGCTCGATTTCGACGAAACCGTTGCCCTGACCTAGCTGTGATGTCTCAGGACGTTGTTCCCTAAAAGGAGTTGTCCATCCGGGCGACTTCGGCGAATCTGAAAGCCTTCAAAACGAACAGATCGCACGGAGGAGCCAGGATGGACGTACA
>JBGPFD010000113.1:0-10696 GCA_041483175.1 Thermoanaerobaculia bacterium
CAACGATCACCTCTCGATCATGGCGATCGCCGCAGCGCTGGCCCTGATTCTTCTCCGGCAGTGGATCACAACCCGCGGGCGCGTGGCCTGGGACCACTTCAAGCTGCGCCTGCCGTTCGTGGGAGGGATCCTGCACCGCTTCGCCATCATGCAGTTCACGCAGTCGCTGGGCACGCTCCTGGGCGGCGGAACGCCGATGGTTCCGGCAATCGAGATCGCCTCGCAATCGGTGACCAACCAGATGATGGCTGCCAAGGTCACCGGCATCGTGCAGAACGTCCGCGAGGGCGAGCCGCTATGGCGCTCGCTGGAGGCCACCGGCGTGATCAGCGACCTGGCCGTGGAGATGATCAAGGTGGGCGAATCGACCGGCGCGCTTACGGAAATGCTGGCTCACGTCAGCGAGTTCTACGATGAGGAAATCGAGGCCAGATTGTCACGGGTGGTGGCGGCGATCGAGCCGGTCATCCTCGTTTTCATGGGTCTGGTGATCGCCACCCTCCTCTACGCTTTTTATCTGCCTCTGTTCCAGCTCAGCTCGGTGGGACAATGAATCGTTCGGCCAACGAACATGGCAACTGATCCCCGCACGCTCTACAAGAGCCTCGACCCGACCGGCGAAGCGGCGCGCGCGCAGCGCCTGGCCGAACAGTACGGCTTCCCCTTCATCGACCTCGAGCACTTCCAGGTCGATCACCAGCTCTTCCGCGACATTCCCCTGGAGCTGATGATCCGCTATCAGTTCCTGCCCGAGCGCCGGGAGAACGGGCACATCGCCGTGGTGGTCGGCGATCCGACCGACGTCCTCAAGCTCGACGAGCTCGAGCTTCTTCTCGGCGCGCCGCTGAAGGTGAAAGTGGCCTCGGCGGCGGCCATCAAGGACAAGCTCGAGAAATCGGAATCGACACAGCGCGTGCTCGACGAAGCGACCGAAGGCTTCCGCATGCAACTCGTCGGCGAGGACGAGGAAGGCGAAGAGACCCTGACCATCGATTCCATCACCCAGCAGGAATCGTCGCCGATCATCAAGCTGGTCGACTCCATCGTCTTCAATGCCATTCAACGCCGGGCATCGGACATTCACATCGAGACGCGCGACAACGAGGTGGTGGTGAAGTACCGCATCGACGGCGTGCTCTACGAGGCGCTCGATCCGATCGACAAGCGCCACCACTCGACGATCATCAGCCGCATCAAGGTCATGTCGGAGCTGGATATCGCCGAGAAGCGCGTGCCGCAGGACGGGCGATTCAAGCTGCGCATCACCGGCCGCACCATCGACTTCCGCGTGTCCATCGTCCCCACCGCACACGGCGAGGACGCCGTCATCCGCATCCTGGACAAGGAGTCGATGAACAAGGAGTTCAAAGATCTCCGCCTCGACGTTCTCGGATTCGATGACGACATGCTGGCCAAGTTCCGCAAGTTCATCAAAGAACCCTACGGAATGGTGCTGGTGACCGGCCCCACCGGATCGGGCAAAACCACCACGCTTTACGCTGCGCTCTCCGAAATCCAGAGCCCCGAAGACAAGATCATCACCATCGAGGACCCGGTGGAGTACCAGCTCCGCGGGATCACCCAGATCCCGGTCAATGAAAAGAAGGGGCTGACCTTCGCCCGCGGGTTGCGATCAATCCTCCGGCACGACCCGGACAAGATCATGGTCGGCGAGATCCGCGATGAGGAGACTGCCCAGATCGCCGTGCAGTCGGCCCTCACCGGCCACCTCGTCTTCACCACCGTGCACGCCAACAACGTGGTCGACGTCCTCGGCCGTTTTCTGAACATGAAAGTCGACCTCTACAACTTCGTCTCCGCGCTGAACTGCGTGCTGGCGCAGCGGCTCGTCCGCCGCATCTGCCAGGATTGCAAGCGCCAGGTGACTTATCCCGATGCGTTTCTGATCGAGTCGGGACTCGACCCTGCGCTCTATCGCGGGAAGTTGTTCTGGGAAGGCGCCGGCTGCCTCGAATGCAACGGCACCGGCTTCCACGGCCGCTCGGCGATCTCCGAACTTCTCGATCTGTCGGATCGCATCCGCGGCATGATCCTCGACCGCCGTCCGGCGTCCGAAATCAAGAAGGCGGCAAAAGAAGAAGGAATGGCCTTCCTGAGAGAATCGGCGTTCAAGAAGGTCCTGGAAGGGCGGACCACTCTGCGTGAAATCAACAAGGTGACCTTCGTGGAATGAGAAGGCAGAAGGCAGAAAGCAGAAGGCAGAAATCCCGCCCGACCGGCGCGGTCGCGGAGCGCTCTCCTTCTGCCTTCTGCCTTCTGCTTTCTGCTTTCTGATATGGCCCGATCATTTCCAGCCGACGTCATCGTCCTCGACGCAGACACCCTGGTCCACGCGCGGCTCGCGCGTGGAAAGAAGGATCCACAGCTCGTGCAGACGGAGAGCTACCGGCTGGCGGGGAACACGTTCCTGCCGGCGGTAGTCACGCCGCAACTGGCCAACGAGTCATCGCTGGCCGATGCGCTGCGGCGGCTCCGCGTGGAAAGCGGCCGGTGGGATCGCGCGTCGGTGCTCCTTCCCGACTCGTGGTTCCGGGTGAGCATCCTGGAGCTCCCCTCGCTCCCCGAGGGGGCGAAAGAGGCGCAGGAGATGATCCGCTGGAGTCTGAAGCGAATTATGCCGATCGATCCGGCTCTGCTGCGGGTCTCTTACAACGTCCTTGCGCGGACGCCCTCGCATACCAAGGTTCTGGTGTTGAGCGCGATCGATGAGACGTTGTGCGCCATCGAGAAGGTCTTCGCCGCGGCGGGGATCGAGGTGGTTCTGATCGAGCCGATCGGCATCAACATCTGGAACGCCATCACCGCGCGGGAGGGACAGACCTCGCGCGATCGCATCTTCTTCTACATTCGCGACGGTGAGTTCACCACGGCCGCCTTTCGCGGGGCGCAGCCGCTCTTCATTCGCTCGTGCAATCTGAACAGCGAACGGACGCTGGAGCAGGAAATCAAACTGTCGGCCAGCTATCTCCGCGACACGCTGCGCACCGAAGCGGTCGAGCTGTGCTACGTCGCCGGGAACGCGGTGAACGGGACTCTGACTTCGGTCATCAGCACGGAATTCGCCGCGCCGGTCCGCAAGGTTGCTTTGGAGGACCTGACAGAGCGCCGGCCCGAAGGAACAGCCGCGCATGAGGCGGAGCTGGCCGCCTGCACGGGAGTGTTCACCTCGTGAAACCGTTGCATCTCAATCTCGCTTCGCGGCCCTACCGCGACTACCGGCCGCTGTATGCGGTCGTGGTGGTGGCCTCGCTGGCCATCTTTTTTCTGATGCTCAACAACGCCGAGACCGGCTACCGCTATCTGCGGGAGACGAAGTCGACGCGGGCAAGGATCGACAACATCGAGGTTCAGGCGGCGCTGGAAGAGCAACGGACCGGGGATCTGAACCAGAGACTGCGCCTGGTGAACGTGAAACTCCTCGCCGCGCAGACGCAATTCGCGAACGCCCGGCTGGCGGAGCGCGCCTTCTCCTGGAGCGAGCTGCTCGACCGCCTCGAACGCGTGTTGCCCGACGATGTGCGGATCGAATCGGTGGCCCCGTCGTTCGGAAAAGACGGCCTGGTGCATCTGACGCTCGCGGCGGTCGGCAAGAACGGTGAGAGCATGGTGCATACGCTCGACCGGCTGAATCGCGATCCGCATTTTTCCAATCCTTTCCCCAACGCCGAGGAGCACGCGGAGGCCGGGTATCGTTTCGGCCTCGGCGTCGACTACCGGCCGTCGACCGCCAGGGTGGTGGAATGATCTGGCGAGAGAGGCGCGTCCTGCTGACGATCCTCGGCCTGCTGCTGGCCGCCAACGGTCTGTTCTTCTTCACGTATCGCGTGCAATACGAGGCGCGGCTCAGCGCGCTCGACGCAAAGCTGCACGATGCCGAGTTGCGCCTGCAGCGCGCGCACATCCAGCGGCTGTCCGCCGAGCAGCAGCTCCGGAGCTATGACAAGGTGCGCGCCGATCTGCAGACTCTCTACAGCGATCGTTGGGCCACACAGGCGGAGCGCTTCACCGCGCTGGTCAATGAAGTGAAGCGGCTGGCCGGCCAGAGCCAGCTCGAGCAGCCGCGCGTCTACTCGTTCTCGCGGACCGCCGATCGCGATGCCGCGCGCTCCGGAGGAATCGGTATCTCCACGGTGGTCATCACCTTCAGCGTAAAGGGGAGCTATCAGCAGATGCGGCGGCTGATCAATCTGCTGGAGCTGGCGAATCAGTTCATCATCATCGACGGCATCAATCTGGCAGGCGGCGCTGGGTCGGACTCCACGCTCACGCTCAACCTTCGCCTGAAAACGCTTTTTCGCGACGCGCCACGCGGCACGATCGCGGTCAATAAAGAAATGTGATGGACTGGATGAACTGGAGAACCTGGGCCATCATCGCGCTGATCCTCGTCGGCATTTTCGCCATCTACACGTTTGCCTCGACGCAGAGCGCGCCCACCGCCGATCTCAGGCCCGCGCGCACGGCGGCATCGAGCTCAGCGCGCGCCATCGGCGGCATCGCTCCCGGAGTCGGCGCGGTGCACATGGAATGGCTGGAAACGCAGAGCGGAAGCTACCGGAGCGAACGCAATCTGTTCGCCTATAAAGAACCGCCTCCCCCGCCTCCCCCGCGCATCGTCGTGCTGCCACCCGTGCAGGGGCCACCCCCGCCGCCTCCCCCGCCCCCACCACCTGCAGCCCCGGTTCCGCCGGCATTTCCGTATCACTTGATCGGCACGTTCGGCACGGCGTCGAATCCGATTGCCACGTTTTCCGGCAACGGCGAGATCGTGAACGTCCGCGCGGGGGAGACGATCAATGGGAAATTCATCCTGCGCGGCATCGGCATCGAGTCGGTGGAGATCGGATACGTCGGATTTCCGGCAGACGTCAAAACGCGGATTCCATTGGGCCAGTGACATTTAATTTATTGGAGCGTCATAAGATCGAAGTGCCGAGAGTCGAGTGCCGAGGCCGCGCCCTTCACTTGACACTCGGCACTCGGCACTCGGCGCTCAGGAATTTTTGATGAATCGACTGAAAATCGTTGCTGGATTGATGGCACTCGTTGTTGCCGGGAGCTGCATGAGCTTCAACGCCTTCGAGAAGGGGCGCTCGGCCGAGAAGATGAAGAACTGGGACGAGGCGGTCATCCAGTACCAGAAGGCGCTGGAGATCGATCCCGACAACATGCGGTACCAGATGAACCTGCAGCGCGCGAAACTGGAGTCCTCCCGCATTCACTTCGAGAAGGGGAAGACACTGCGCACGGCCGCCCTGACGGCAACGGGCGCGGAGCAGATCCATCTGGCGCAGCTCGCGGCGTCGGAGCTGGAGCTGACGGTCAAGCTCGATCCGACCAACCAGTTCGCGGCGGTGGAGCTGGGCAAAGCGGTGAGCATGATTCAGGACGCGCAGCGCGCGACCTCGGAAAACATCTCCATCGACGAGTTGAAGAAGCGCGCGGAGCGCAACAACATCACCAAGGCCCAACCGCCGCGGCTCAACCCTGCGTCGAACCAGCCGATCTCCCTCTCGTTCCCGCGCGACACGCCGGTCAAGGATATCTACCGCGCTCTGGGGAACGCCTTCGGCATCAACGTTCTCTTCGATCAGGCCGTCAAGGACGATCGCATCTCCATCGAGCTGAAGGACGTCACCGCGCAGGAAGCCCTGGAGCGCGTGATGCAGGCGGGCAATCACTTCTACAAAGTCCTCGATCCGCACTCCATCATCATCGTTCCCGACAATCCGCAGGCGCGCCGGGACTACGAAGATCTGGTGATCCGCACGTTCTATCTTTCGAATGGCGACGCCGAACAGGTCACCAACGTGGTGCGAACGATGATCGAGGCGCGCAACGTGTTCCCGCTGAAGGCGCTCAACGCCATCACCATCCGCGACACGGCCGACAAGGTCCGCATCGCCGAGAAGATCATCGAGGCCAACGACAAGGCCAAGGCCGAAGTGGTCGTCGACGTCGAGTTGCTGCAGCTCGATCTCGACAAGACTCGCGACCTCGGCTTCGTCATCAACGGCTACGGCAGCACCTCTCCGGGCATCCTCCAGCCGCTTGTCCCCTCCACGAGCACGTCGGGCACGAACAACGTTCCCCTCACCAGCGGCACCCTCGCCGACCTGCGCCGCCTCAACAGCGGCTTGATCAGCTTTTCGATTCCGAACGCGAGCTACGCAGCGCTCAAATCGATCGGCGAAACGAAGCTCCTGGCCAATCCGGAGCTGCGGATCTCCGAGGGGGAGAAGGCCACGCTGCACATCGGCAATCGAATCCCGGTGCCGGTGTCGACGTTCACCAGCGTCGCCAGCGGGACCACCGGCAGCGGCACGTTCGCGCCGGTCACGTCGTATCAGTATCAGGACGTCGGCATCAAGGTGTCGATGGAGCCGCGCGTGCACCACAACCGCGAAGTGACGCTGAAGCTGACGGTCGAAGTTTCGAATCTGGGTGCGCCGGTGATCGTTTCCGGTCAGGCGCCGCAGCCGACCTTCGCCACGCGTACGATCGAGTCGACCATCCGCCTCAAAGACGGAGAGACGAATTTTCTCGCTGGCCTGATCCAGCAGAACGACGAGACCGGCGATACCAAGACGCCGTTCTTCGGCGATCTGCCGCTCATCGGGCGCCTGTTCACGATCAGCCACAAGCACATGCTGCGAACCGATCTGATCCTGACGATGACGCCGCACATCATCCGCATTCCGGACATCACCGAGGATGATCTGGCGCCGATGTGGGTCGGGACGCAGAGCAACCTGTCGTTCCGCGGCCTGTCGCCGCGGCTCGAGTCACAGTCGGCGATCGATCCCTTTGCACCGCGTCCGGCAAATCAATTCAACATGCCGGGCGCCACGAACGCCCCGGCAGGGGCGGTCATTGCTCCTGTTCCGCCGACGCAGGGAACGCCTCCGACCAATCCATTCCAGCAGCGGACTCCGCCGGCGGTGAAGCCGCAGGCCGACAGCAGCGCGCCGCCGCAGGGGCAGCTTGCGCCGCGCATCGCTCCACAGCCTGCCACCATGACCTTCACGCCTGGCCTGGAGAAGCTGTGGGCAGTCGTGGGGATGGATCTCGACGGTTTGACGGCCAACCAGCTCACGCTTCATTACGATCCAACCCGGCTGGACATCAGCGAGGTCATGTTCGGGTCGGCAATCAGAATCGATCCGAAAATGCCGCCGGTGGTGATCATCGATCGCGATCACGGCACGGTAAAGATCAGCTCGTCGGACAGCAAACCGCTGAGCTTCAACGGCGGCGGCGAAATCGCTGCGCTTCGCGTGCGGGGCGGACTAACGGGAGAAACTTCCCTTGTTCTGGAGGATCCGAGCCTGAAGAACGTCCGCGGGGAACTGGTGGCCTCCGAAGTTTCCGGCGGCCACGCCAAAGTGGAATGAGAGGCGCCCTCACCCGCCGCTTCGCGGCACCCTCTCCCGTAAGCGGGAGAAGGGCGCTTCCGCGACATCCCTCGCCCCGCAACGCGGGGAGAGGGTGGCCCCCTTCGGCTCCGCTCAGGGCAGGCTCCGGGTCGGGTGAGGGGCGAGCGCGGGGATTCACGCTTGCAGAACTGATCACCGTCATCGCCATCATCGGCATTCTCGCGGCGGTGGCGTTGCCGGTGGCGAGCTTCGGCATCCGCCGACAGAAAGAGATCGAGTTGCACGAACGGCTGCGGAAGATCACCAACGCCATCGATACCTATCACCAGTTGCGCATCGCCGCGGCCAACGGACAGCAGGTGGCGTCGATCAAGAAGCCGCCCGATCTCGGGCAGCGGGAATACCCAAAGACTCTCGACGAGATGATCAAGCCGATCGAGTTGAACAACGGCAAGATGGTCCGGCTGCTTCGCCAACGCGACCTGATCGACCCGATCACCGGGAAGAAGGAGTGGCTCACGCTTTCAGACACCGACGAACCGGATACCTCATCGTCGAACGATGACAACGTCTATGAGGTGCACTCGAAATCGACCGCCCTCGCGCTCGACGGAAAGACGCATTACAACGAATGGTGAACCCAACGATGAACGATGAACACGGAACGATGAACGGAGGACAGGAGCTGAACGAAACGGTTCATCGTTCATCGTTCATCGTTCATCGTTCCCTCCAACGCGGTTTCACCCTCATCGAGCTGATCGTCGTTGTCACCATCATCGGCATTCTCGCCGGGCTGGCGATCTCGAACGTGCGCTACGCACAGCAGAAGGCGCGCGAGGCGGCGCTGCGTCACGATCTGTTCGAGATGCGGAAGGCGATCGACGACTACTACGCCGACAAGCAGCGCTATCCCCAAAACCTGCAGGCGCTCACCACCGACAAATATCTCCGCGGGGTTCCCAAAGACCCGGTCTCCGGGCGCGCCGATTGGGAAGAAGTGCCGGTCTCGACCGATCCGAACGATCCGAACGCCCTGGACACCACCGCGGACGCGTCGCAGGCGGCCACGCCCGGAATCTTCGACGTTCACAGCAGTGCACCCGGCAACGGACTCGATGGCACAGCGTACCGCGAATGGTAGGCGCGGAGAGCGCGGATTCACTCTCGCCGGCCTGATCGTCATTCTGACGATCATGATGATCATCGTCGCCTACACCGTCCCACGGCAGTGGTCGGCAGTCCTGCAGCGCGATCGGGAATTGCAGACCCTTTTCATCATGAAGCAGTACGCGATCGCCATCGATGAGTTCCAGAACAAAAACAAGGCTCTTCCGGTCAATCTCGACCAATTGAAACAAGCGCGCGCGCCGCGCTTCCTTCGTGGCCCCAAAGCTGAGTACGCGGACCCTCTCACCGGCCAGGTCGACTGGCTGATCATTCCTGCATCGGCCGCCGGCGCTACCGGGCCACGCGCGCCCGGCCCGGCTCCGGGCACCGGTCCCACCGGCCAGCAGCAGCCTGTCGCCGTCCCGGGAGTCCCAATGAAGGACTACGCCGGTGGGCCATTCATTGGCGTCAGACCCAACAAAAATGGAGACAGCCTCATCGAGGTCAACGGGTCGCAGAAATATGAGGAGTGGAGCTACACGGTTAACGACTACAGGAACGAGCGCAACGCCCTCTGGGCGGCTGCCACGAGGATCTGGCAGTAAGCGCACTAGAATCTTGCCGTGGGGAAAAAGTCTGTTGCGACCGTCAGCCGGCATGTCCTGCCGTCCGGGATGACCATCCTGATCGAGACGCTTCCGTACGTCCGATCGGTGGCACTCGGCTATTACCTTCGGAGCGGATCGGCGGTCGAGTCGCTGGAACACGGCGGCGCGTCGCACTTCCTCGAACACCTGGTGTTCAAAGGAACGGCGACGCGAACCACGAGTGACATCGCGCAGATCATCGACATCCTCGGCGGCGACGTCGACG
Source organism: Thermoanaerobaculia bacterium (assembly GCA_041483175.1). Lineage (GTDB taxonomy): Bacteria > Acidobacteriota > Thermoanaerobaculia > Gp7-AA8 > Gp7-AA8 > Gp7-AA10. The sequence goes on from JBGPFD010000113.1 coordinate 9,381, forward strand.
CCTTCACCGGAAAAGAGTACACGTCGTTTTACGCGCACGTGCTCGACGAGCAGGTCGAGGAAGCGCTCGACCTGCTGACCGACATCGTGGTGTCGCCGCGTTTCAGCGATCACGATCTCGAATCGGAGCGATCGGTCATCCTCGAAGAGATCAAGATGGTGGAGGACACGCCCGACGATCTGGTGCACGAGATTTTCGTCACCTCGTTCTGGCCCAACCATCCGCTCGGGCGTCCGATCCTCGGAACGGAAGCGACGGTAGGCCGCTTGCAGCGCGAGCAGATCCTCGCGCACTACAGCGAGACCTTTCATCCGGCGAATATCATCTTCTGCGCTTCGGGGAATGTCCGTCCCGAGCAGCTGATCCCATACCTGGAGAAGGCGTTCCCCCAGGATCGGCGGACGGCGGTCCGGCACGACTGGCCCGCGCCGTTGCCGAATCAGCACGTGATCCTTCGCGAGAAGCGCGAGCTGGAGCAGGTGCATCTCTGCCTCGGATCGCGCGGATTCGCGCAGCAGGGAACGGAACGCTATTCGGCCGCGCTGTTCAACGCCATCCTCGGCGGCGGGATGTCATCGCGCCTGTTCCAGCGTATCCGCGAAAAGGAAGGGCTGGTCTACACCGTGATGTCGTACCACAACGGCCATCTGCACGGCGGATATCAGGCCGTGTACGCCGCCTGCGCCCCGCGCAACCTGCGCCGAGTGCTCAACCTCACGCTCGAGGAGATGCGCAAAATCAAGCAGGACGGCGCCACGCCCGAGGAGTTGAGGGCGGCCAAGCTGCACTTGAAAGGATCGATTCTGCTGTCGCTGGAGTCGACCGTCAGCAGGATGTCTGCCATCGCCCGGCACGAGTATTACTTCGGCCGGCAGTTCACGGCCGACGAGATCATCCGGCAGATCGACACGGTGACGCTCGAAGACATTCAGAGTGTCGCGCAGACCATCGTTGATCCCGAGTCGCTCTCGCTGACGCTGCTCGGCAATCTGAAATCGCCCGGCATCTCGACCGACATGCTCCGCGAAGCGGTGGCCTGAGCGGCCTCAGACGCGGCTCTACGTAGCGCCGGCTCTTTAGCCGGCGCTGATGTAATGTGAGACCCACGCGGGATATGAGGCTGGCAATAGCAAGGTGGGGGCCGTAGACTTTTTGCGCCCATGATCACCTATCTTAAGGTTCGCAACCTGGCCATCGTCGAGGAGCTGACGATGGAGCCGGGCGAAGGGCTCAACGTCCTGACCGGCGAAACGGGGGCGGGCAAATCGCTGCTGATCGACTCGCTCGAATTCCTGCGCGGCGCGCGCGGCTCGACG
>JBGPFD010000114.1:0-10666 GCA_041483175.1 Thermoanaerobaculia bacterium
CGCTCGAAATTTGCCGTCGTTGCCGCGGCCACTTCTTCGACCGGCACCTCCCAGAGCGATGCCAGCAGCTCGGCCACTTTGATGACATACGCCGGCTCGTTGTCGCGCCCGCGAAAGGGCACCGGTGCGAGGTACGGCGTATCGGTCTCGATCAGGACGCGGTCCTGCGGCAGCCTGCGTGCACAACCGCGCAGCGCGTCGGCACTTCGGAAGGTCACGATTCCCGAAAAGGAGATGTAGTACCCGCGATCGAGCAGCTTCACCGCGACCTCGTACGATTCGGTGAACGAGTGCAGGATCGCCTTGCCGCCGTTCAACATCCGCAGCATGTCGTCGGTCGATTCACGATTGTGCACAATCACCGGCAGATCGAGCCGTTTGGCCAGGTCGATGTGGCGATCGAAGACGGCGATCTGCGTTTCGCGCGGGGAATGCATGTAATGGTAGTCGAGCCCCACTTCGCCGATGGCCACGACCCGCGGTTCGCGGGCCGCCCGTTCGATCTCGACGAACGCCGCGTCGTCGCAATCTCTTGCCTCGTGCGGATGGAATCCGACCGCCGCCCAGACGCCGTCGTTCTCGCTGGCGATGGCGATCGCGCGCGGCGCGTCATCGAGCTTCGTGCCAGGCACCACGAATCCGCGCACGCCGTTCTCACGCGCCCGGGCCAACGTCGCGCCGGCGTCGGCCATGGTCAGGTGACAATGAGAATCCGTCAATCTCATTCAAGCGCGCACGGCGTCGGCGAGAAAAACTTCTTTATCGAGTCTGGGCAACTCTTCCCTCCAGAAGCGCGACAACGGTATCGCAATAGGTGTCGATCGAGGCGATCAGATCGCGTTTGGCGATCCGCTCCGCGGCGCCGTGCGCGTCGAGAATCGATCCCGGCCCGAACAGCAGCGGCTTGCCGAGATTCCCGAGGTGCGGCACGTCGGTGTTGAAAGCGACGATGGCCGACGGAGCACCATCCGGAACGAGCATGAACTGCGGAGCATTGCCGCGCGCGAGCGTGATTCGTCCGTCGAAACGACGCACGAGCTGCTCCAATTTCGCGTGCACCGATTCGGCATCGCCGGCGGTGCGGAACATCAGCTCGCATTCCGCCATCGCCGGCACGATGTTCGGCTTCTCGCCGCCGCGGACCACGCCGACATTCACCGTCGTCTTGCCGAGCAGCTCGTCGGATCCCCAGTCAGTCGACTCGATCTCCTGAATCGCGCCGACCATCTTCCGGATCGCCGATTCGCCCCGCTCCGGGTATGCCGAATGAGCCGCGAGGCCCTCGAATCGAAGGAAAGCCGTCAGTGCCCCTTTCGAGGCGCGCGCGAATTTCGATTCCGTCGGCTCGCCGACGATGACGAATTCCGATCCTACTCCGGCGAGCTCCGCGTTCGCCGTCTTCGCGCCGATGGAGTCAATTTCCTCGCCGACGACGAAAAGAAACCCGAAGTCGCGAATGCCGCGCCGGCGAAGGCGCTCGCCCGCCGCAAGCATCGCCGCGAGCACTCCCTTGGTGTCGCAAGCGCCGCGGCCGTAGAGGTTCTCGCCGTCTTCGCGCGAGGCGAACCACGGCGGGACCGTGTCGATGTGCGAGTTGAGGATCACGCGCGGCCGCCCGCCTGCTTCGGCGAAGAGGTTGAAGCGCTGCTCGCCGACAGCATGCCGCCGGACGGTGAAGCGCATCTGGGTCAACGTGGTGTGAAGGAACTCTCCGATCGCCTGTTCCTCGCCGGTCGGCGACGGAATGTCGATCAGAGTGCGCGCCAGCGAAATCGGATCGATCACGGGCGCAGCCGCCGTCGCATCGCGCCGTCACCGAATGTACCGCGGATCCGTTCGAGGTCAGGATCGCCCGGCCAGCGACGCTCGATCTCGCGCGCGATCCGCTCCCACTGCATGCGGTTGTGCATGGCGACGGCGATGCCGAGACGGGAGAGCGCGCGCTCGCGCTCGTCGAGCGAATCTTGCTGATCGAGCGCCAGTTGGTACTCTTCGATCGCTTTCGCGAGATTCCGATTCAGCAACGCGCGGTGGCCGTGCTGCACGTGATCGTGCGCCGACTCGACTGCAGTCACAGGCGGGATCGCCGACGGTGCCGCTGTCACAGTCACCGCGGTTTGTGTGGGAGCGGCCGCCCTCGGCCGCTCGGCGGCGGGCGACCTGCCCGCCGTCACACCGCGATACCGCATGGCCACCGCGGCGGCACCGAGCACCAGGATCACGATCGCTGCGGCGATCCATCCCCAGTGCGATCTCCTCTTCGGTTCGACCACCGTTCTCAACAGCGAGCCGGTGAGCACCGTCGGCGCTTCGAGCGCGCGCGCCAGGTCGGCGGCCGTCGCGAACCGCTCGTCGCATTTTTTTCGCATGCAGCGCCGGATGATGGCGTTCAATCGGGACGACAGCGCCGGATTAACGAGCACCGGCTCCTGCGCCTCGTCGCGAATGATCTGGGTCATCGTGTCGGTGATGGTCTCGCCACGAAATGGCAGCCGCCCCGTGGCCCCTTCGTAGAGCACCACCCCAAGCGAAAAGATGTCCGTGCGCGGATCGAGCGGCTTTCCGAGGGCCTGCTCGGGCGACATGTAGTGGATGGTGCCTACGATCATCCCCTGCTGTGTCATAAACGTCGCCGTCGGCGCGTCGGCCGACGTCCCGGAGACGCCGATCTGCTTGGCGATCCCGAAGTCGAGCACCTTTACTTTCGTCCCGGAGACAACGATGTTGTCCGGCTTGATGTCGCGGTGAATGATCCCCTTCGCGTGCGCTTCGGCCAGCGCGTCGGCGACGCTCCGTCCGATGCGGCAGAGGTCGGCCTCGGGGATCCGCCCTCGTTTGATCATGTTCGCCAGCGGCTCCCCTTCGACGTACTCCATCACGATAAAGAGGCGTCCTTCGGCCTCTTCGATCGCGTGAATCGTGGCGATGTTCGGGTGGTTCAGTTGCGCGGCCGTGCGCGCCTCGCGCCGCAGACGCGCGATCGACTCTGAATCGGTGGCTACCTCGGGCGCAACGATTTTGATGGCCACGATCCGGCCAAGCCGGCTGTCCTCCGCTTTCCACACTTCCCCCATCCCACCCGCGCCGATGCGTTCGATCAGCCGGTAAGCGCCGAGAGTCTGTTCCGGATTGGCCATGCGCACATTCTAGGGCACTCGGTCATCAACTGCGGTCAAATCATAGAGGCTAAATAGTTTAGCGGTGCGGATCAGTTGCGCCTGACGGGAACGCATCCCTCTGCGCGCGCGGTACGCCGGTTGCAGCGGATCTTTGCAGATGAGTGACGGCAAGCCTTGTGTCCGATGCTCGCGGCAGATTGACGCCTACGCGCGGACCTGTCTCTACTGCAATTGGGATCAATCGGAGGTTCCGCCGCCACCGGAACCGACGGCGGCCGCGGAAGTACCTATCCCCCATCAGAATCCGTGGCGGAACAAGGCGCTCGCCGCCGCCGCCGCATTCGTCGCATTGCTGGTCATGGCCGTCGTCGTCGGATCGTTCGTCCACGGTTTCGAGGCCTCGGAAGTGAAAGCAGGGCAGTCGAAGAGCACGACCGCGGCGGCGCAGAGCGACACCAGCCCGACACCGCCGAAAAACGTGACCCTCGTGGCGGTCACCGGCGCCGATGGGACGGCGCCGGTCGCGGAGCCGCCGATCACCAGCGCTCCCGCATCGACGACCGCGCAAGAGCCGAACGACACCACGGCGCTTCCGTCGGATCAGTACGCAACCGCCGCGGCTCGCGCGAAGGCGCGCCAACAGAAGGAACTGCAACGGAGCAACGACGCGATCGATCCGCGTGCGTTCACCGGCGCGCCGTACGAGCAGCCGTCAAATCCTGAACCGGCGCAGCAGACCGCAAACGCACGGGAACCCCGCCGCGAGCCGGCTCGCACGTTCGCATTTCCGGAGTACAAGCCGCTGCCGCGCCTCAGTCTCGATCACGACATGACCGCACGGCTGACAGTCACCGTTGCCCCCGACGGACGCGTCACCGACATCGAAGTCAATCAGCCAGTCCCGAAGATGCTGCAGGTCATCGCGGCGGTGCAGAACTGGCGATTCCGGCCGGCCACAGAGAACGGAATGCCGGTCACCGCGCGGGTGGCCGTGGATATAATTTTCCATGGAAATGGATAAGGCAGTTTGCGTTGGCTGCGGCCGCGACATCGATACCGCGGCGCGCCTCTGTCCGTACTGCGGGGCCGATCGGCGCAGCGGCGAGAAGATCGACACGCAGGCCATCCTGCAGCAGGAGTTCCGTCCGCGCGAAACGTCGGCGACCGAAGGCGTGCTCGAGTACGCGCGCCAGCGCCAGGGCGTAGTGATCGCGGTCGCGACGCTGGTGGCCATCCTCATCGTCGGCGGAGTGCACCAGATCATCGTGCGGCGCAATCGGACCGCCGTTACCAATGCCGCCGCGGTGCCGCTGACCGACGTCACGGACCTCAACAGTCAGTCGCAGGAAACGCAGACGCTCCCGATGCCGGAGCTGCAATTCCAGTACGACGGCAACCCGCAAACGCTGCGCACTCCGATCGTCGAACAGGGAGCCATCGCTCCTCCCCAGCAGCCTGGTGGAGGACAGCCGCCCGCGGCTGCCAAGCCTCGGGTCGTGCACTGACTTCGGAATCGGCTGAGAGCTGAGAGCTCATTCCGGTACGATCACCTCTGACGTGACCATCGCCATCGCCGTCATTCTCGTCGCCGTCGTGGTCTGGCTGCTGTTCTACATGCTTGCGCAGAAGCCGGTCACCGGCGTGCAGCAGCTCATCCAGCAGGGACGCTACGCCGAGGCGGTCGCCGGTGCCGGGGACGACCGGCTGCATCGCGCGGAGGCGCTGAAGCTGCTGGGTCGTTTCGACGAAGCGATCGACGACTATCGAAAATCGGACGATCCCGCGGCGCGCGAAGGGATCGCCCTCTCGCTCGCACATCTGGGCCGCGATCTCGACGAAGCGCAGCGGCTGATGGAAGAGCAGGTCGCTCTCTATCCGCAAATCCAGGAATTTCAGGCGCTCGCGCTCGCGTACATCCTGCTCCGTCGCGGCAAACGCGACGACGCCCTGCGGATGTTTCGCGACAATCTCGAACTGCTCGAGACGCGATTTCGCGACGACTACACCGATCGCGATCCCCTGCTCGCCGAGACGCTCTGGATCTTCGTCGCGCTGTCGGAGGCGGCCGGCGATGCCGATCGCGCCACCGCGCTGCGCGCGAAAGTAGCCGCCTGGGCGCCGCAAAGTGTGTGGGCACGTAGCGCCGGCTCTTAGCACGTAGCGCCGGCTCTTAGCGCGTAGCGCCGGCTCTTAGCGCGTAGCGCCGGCTCTTAGCCGGCGCACAGCCGCCTGAGAGGCGGCTCTACGTCGCCAGCGCCAGCCGGTGAAACTCCCCGCGAATGTGCTGGATGGCGATCGGCGCTGCGCACGGATGGACGCGATTGGTCAGCAGCACCATGATCCGGTCGCGATCAGGCTCGATCCACACTGACGTGCCGGTGAAGCCGGTGTGACCGAACGCGCGCGGCGAAAGCATCTTTGTCGCCTCGCCACCGGTGGGGAGCTGCCAGCCGAAACCGCGAGCGTCGTCCAGACCGGGCGTGTGGTTCCGTGTCGCCTCGTCGACCAGCACGCGCGGGAGCACCTCGGCATTCACCCAACCCTGCGCGAGGCGAAAGATTGCCCGCGCGGTGGCAAAGAGTCCCGCATTTCCGGCGGTACCGCCCGCAAAAAACGAGTTGCCGTCGTGCGTCTCGCCCCAGATCAATCCGTCCCGCGCCGCGGGACGGTTCGCCATCTTCGCTTCGTAACGCTGCCCCCATTCCGTCGCTGCGATGCGCGGCCGGAGTTCGGCCGGCGGATTGAACATCGCGTCTTCGGTTGCCAGTGGCACAACGAAGTCGATCGCCATGTCCCGCAACGCGTACCAGAGCAGAATGAAATTCAGGTCGGAGTAGATGACCTTCGTCCCCCGCTCGTACTCCGGCCCTTCTCTGAGGATGGTGTCAAGGTAACCACCGTAGGCGTAGAGCGGCAGCCAGGCGCGCAGGCCGGATGTGTGTGTCAGGAGTTCGCGAAAGGTGTAGCCGTGGAAACGGTCGTCGAGACCGATGGTCCCGGCCGCTACAGCCTGTAGAGTCAGCGCCGCCGTGACCAGCGGCTTGGTCAGCGAGGCGCAGTCGTAGATCGTGTCCAGCGTTGCCGGAATCCGCAGCGGCACCGCAACCGCATTGCCGAGGGCGCTTTCAAACTCGATCCCTTGTGACGACCCGATCGCATAGACCGCCGAGGCAAAACTGCCGAGGTCGATCTCCCGCCGAAGGAACCGTTCGATGGACTCAGTACTCACCACTCAGGACTCAGGACTTGGAATTCGCACTGGAGCATGTGCGCACGGCCTGTGTCAACGCTTGCGCCCCGTGTTAGTCTCGATCCCGATCGATGTTGCGTCTCGATAAGCTCGAAATCAACGGCTTCAAGTCGTTCTACGATCCCGCACAACTCGCCTTCCCCGCCGCGCTGACTGCCGTGGTCGGCCCGAACGGGTGCGGAAAGTCGAACATCTGCGACGCCATCATCTGGGTTCTCGGCGAGAACCGCGCGGCGCACATCCGCGGCGAGACAATGGAAGACGTCATTTTCCAGGGCTCGGCCCGGCGGCGGCCGCTCTCGATGGGCGAAGTGACCCTGACCCTGAAGAGCGACAACGGCCATCCGGCGGCTGAGGACGGCCTCATCACCCTGCACCGCCGGGTCTTTCGCACCGGCGAGTCGGAGTTCCGCCTCAACGGCAAGCGCGTCCGGATGAAGGACATCTCCGACATCCTGATGGACACCGGCCTGGGCATCCGCAATTACTCGGTGATGGAGCAGGGAAAGATCGACCTGATCCTCTCAAACAAACCGCAGGACCGCCGGCGGCTGATCGAAGAGGCGGCGGGAATCACGAAGTACAAGATGAAGCGCCGCGCCGCGGAGCTGAAGCTCGAGGAAACGCAGGCGAACCTGCTGCGGATCGACGACACGCTCGGTGAGGTGACGCGCAATCTCAATTTGCTGAAGCGGCAGGCTGGAAAGGCGCGCCGCCACCGCGAACTCTTGGAGCAGCTCTCGACGACGAAGCGCGCGCTCTACAAAGGACGAATCGTCGTCGCCCAGGCCGAGCAGGATCGGGCGAAGGAGGGCGTCGCTGCCGCGCAGGCGAGCGAGAGCGAACTGGCGGCCCAACTGGCGACCGACGAGGCGGCGCTCGCCGAGAATCGCACGCTGCTGACCGCGCGCGCGGCCCGCGCCTCGAGCGTGCGCGAGGAAATCGCCACGCTGACTGGCGACGTCGAACGCCTTCGCTCGTTCCTGCAGCAATCGGAAGCGAACCTCGCCGATCTGCGGCATCGCATGGAAGCGTCGCGCACGCAGATCGACGGCGTGGAGATGGATACCTCCGAGCAGCAGGCGCAGTTCGAGGAAAAAACTGCCGCCCTGGAACACGCTCGCGCGGAGCGAAATCGCCTGCGTGAGATCGCCGATCAGCTCGAGCGCGAGCGTCAGGAAAAGTCGGACTCCGTGCGTGGCCAGGAGAGGGCCCTCGCCGATGCGCGTGAGACGCTGATGCGGACCATCGCCCGCCTTGCCGAGGCGCGCAATCAGGTGCATCAGATCGAGGTCGCGGTCGAAAAATGCGAGTTCTACCTCGGCAAGCTGACCGACGCCGCGCGCAGAGCGACCAACAGCCGCGATGGCGCGCGCGTCACGATGAGCGAGTGGGACGCCGCGCTTCGCGCCGCGGAAGCGGACCTCGTCGCAGCGCAGCACGCCGCGCGCGATGCCGTCGCTCGTGGCGACCAGCTTTCCGCGCGCCGCGACGCCATGCGCGAGTCGCTCGCCAGCGCCCGCGACCGCGTCTCGCAGACTACCTACAAGATCGACTCCCTTCGCACGCTGCTTACCTCGCTCGAGTCGCAGGATGAAGAGGTCCGTCGCGCAATCCTCGAGCTGATCCCGAACGCCGCGTCGGCATCGGAGTCGGTGCGCGCCGGTGAAGGCTTCGAGGCCGCGCTCGATACATTGCTGCGCGAAGTCTCGAAGGCAACCGTCGTCGACAGCGCGAAAACAGCGTTGGAAGCGATCGCCCGCCTCCGCCAGCGCGGCGCGGGACGGGGCGCCTTCCTGAACGTAGAACCGGCTCTCAGCCGGTTGGCGCCGGCTGGAGAGCCGGCGCTACGCGGAGACGCCCACTACGCCGTGGTCGGCCAGGGCGCCGTCGCTGACGCGGTGAGGACCGCGATCCCCGAGGCGTACATCGTCGGGAACCTCCAGGAAGCGATCGAGCGAGCGAAGAATCGCCCCAGTGCGACGTTCGTCACGCTCGAGGGGGACATCGTCCGGGGCCCGCTGCTCATCGGCGGCAAAGCGGAAGGAGCGACGCCGGGCGTCTTCTCGCTCAAGCGCCAGCTTTCCGATCTGGAGGCGCTGCTCGGAACGGAAGAAACGCGGGCCACCGGCATCGCCGCGGAACTCGAAAGCGTGGAAGACGCGCTGCGCGTCGCCGACGACGCGCGCATTCTCACCGCGGAGCGCGCGCGCACCGCGGAAAGCGCGATGCGCGATCAGCGTGAGAATCGCGATCGCGCGCTGCTCGAGCTCGACCGGTTCGAGCGTGAGCTTGCCGTCACCTCGGAAGAGCAGGCGCTCTACAACGAGGAGAAGGCCCAACTCGTCTCCCGCCGCGATGCGGCCCTGGTCGATCTGCGGGCGCTGGAACAGCGCGAACGCGACACGCACGACCAGATCCGCGCCCATGAGCAGCAGCTCGCTGCCGCCCGCGTCGACTTCGAACAGATCACCGACATCGCCACACGCGCCCGCGTCGACGTCGAAACGCAGACGGGGGTGGTGAACGCCGCGCAGCGCGAGCACGAGAACCTCTCGCGCGTCGTCCTCTCCCTCGGATCGCGCGCCACGCAACTGCAGCAGGAGATCGAGTCATTGCAGGGCAAGCAGCAGGAAACCGAGACTGCGGCCGAGGATGCACGGCGGCAGCTCGACAGGGCGCTGCAGCGCCTGCACCAATCGGGCGAGGCGCGCGTCGCCGTCGAAGCAGAAGCCGCCGATCTCGACGTGCGCGTGCAGGAGCTGCAGACGCGCGCGGTGACCTCGCGCGAATTATGGAACACGGCGAAAGACTCGTCATTCGAGGCCGAGCGCCGGCTGGATCGCGCGAACTCGGCGTTCGATCTGCTGCGCGAACAGATCGCCCTCGACCTTCACGCCGGCATCGACGCGCTGGCCGATGTCGAACCGCCGACGGATGACCAAGCCCGATCGAACCTCGAATCGGAAGTGGTCCGGCTGACCGAATCGATCGAGCGGATCGGGCCGGTCAACGTCCTGGCCATCGAGGAACATCAGGAGCTGGAACAGCGGGAGTCGTTCCTGCGCACGCAGCGGGACGATCTGGTGCAGGCGATCGAGTCGCTGCGCGCGACCATCCGCAAGATCAACAGCACCTCGCGCGAGCTGTTTCGCGAGGCGTTCATGGCGGTCAACCTGTCGTTCGGCGAGATCTTCGCCTCGCTCTTCGGCGGCGGGACGGCGCGCATGCAACTGCTCGACGAGGACGACATCCTGGAGAGCGGCATCGAGCTGATCGCGCAGCCGCCGGGAAAGAAAAATCAGTCGATCGCGCTGCTGTCGGGCGGCGAGCGCGCGCTGACCGCGCTGGCGCTGCTGTTCGCCATCTTCCGCACCAAGCCGAGCCCCTTCTGCATCCTCGACGAGGTCGACGCACCGCTCGACGAGATCAACAACGACCGCTTCCTGCGCCTCGTGCGCGACATGTCGCGCGACACGCAGTTCATCATGATCACCCACTCGCGCCGCACCATGGAGGCCGCCGACGTGCTCTACGGCGTCACGATGGAAGAAGCGGGCTGCTCGCGTCTGGTGAGCGTGAACTTCGCGGAAATGGAAGCGGTCTAGTCCTCGACACCCTGCTGCAGCCGGCGAAGAAGTGCGGCATATCGCGGATCGCCCCACAGCTCTCTCATGAGCGGACTGCGAAATTGGTTGCGCAATAGAGGCTCGCGCGCTTCGAACGCCCGATTCAGGAGCTCAATGGACTTGTTGCGGTCTCCGATGGCCGAATATCCCCATCCGGCGCACGAAAACGACACCTCGCGGCTCGCGGCCCGCTTCTCCAACAGTTGCGCGAGCCGCGTCGCTTCAGCACGGTTCCCGAGAATCACATTTGAGCGGATCAGAAATACTTCTCGAAACCCGGGCGGGCCGGGGATGTCCGCTCCTCGCTTGTAGCTCGCGGCCGCCATATCGAGTTCTCCCAGACCTTCGTACGCCAGCGCGATCTGTAAATACGAGCTCACATTACCGGGGTCCAGGTCGAAGCCTCTCTTTGCCTCCGCGAGTGCTGCAGCGTGTTGGCCCATCGTGTTCAAACGTTGGGCGACGTTGACGACGATAATCGCCGATAGCGGGTCGATCTGTTCCGCTTTCCGAATCACCACCAGCGATTCGTCGAACTGACCTCGACCGAGAAGAAGAAGCGAATACCACAGCAGAGCATCCGTGTAGTTGGGATTGATCTCGATCGCTCGCTTCAACTCCTTCTCCGCCGGACCCCAACGGAATTGATTGCTCTCAATGAGACCGAG
>JBGPFD010000115.1:0-10665 GCA_041483175.1 Thermoanaerobaculia bacterium
GCTCGCGGGCGAACTGCACGACTTCTTGCACCAGCACTTCCGGCGCGGATGCACTCGCTGTCAGGCCGATCACCTTGACTCCCTGCAGCCATTCCATACGGATGTCGGCGGCGGTCTCGATGAGATGGGCGGGAACGTTGCTGTTGTTGGCCACTTCGCAGAGGCGCAGCGAGTTCGAGCTGTTCGGCGCGCCGAGGACCAGCAGGACGTCGACATGCGGTGCAAGCGCCTTCACCGCATCCTGGCGATTCTGCGTGGCGTAACAGATGTCTTCCTTCGGTGGAACTTGCAGCTTCGGAAAGCGCGCCTTCAGGATGTCGACGATCTCGCGCGTGTCGTCGAGGCTCAGCGTGGTCTGCGTCAGGTAAACGATCTTGTCGGGATCGGGAAGGGTCACTGTCCGCGCGACCTCCTTCGATCCAACGACGCAGATCGATCCCGGCGCCTCGCCGAGCGTGCCGATCGTCTCGTCGTGATCGGCGTGACCGATGAAGATGATCGTGTAGCCATTCTTCGCGTACTGGATGACTTCGAGGTGCACCTTCGTCACCAGCGGACAGGTGGCGTCGATAGTGCGCAATCGTTTCCGCTTCGCCGCGTCGCGGACGGCGGGAGAAATCCCATGCGCGGAGAAGATGAGCCACGATCCGTCAGGCACTTCGTCGACTTCTTCCACGAAGACCGCTCCCCGTGCTCGCAGCTCGTCGACGACGTAGCGGTTGTGGATGATTTCCTTGCGCACGTAGACCGTGCCGTCGCAGACCTCCAGCGCGCGCTCGACGACGTCGATGGCGCGCACCACACCGGCACAGAACCCGCGCAACCCGGCGATGAGGAGCTTCTCGATACCGCCGTTCGAGGATGCGGCGATCACCATCGCACTTTCTCGCGGACCGGCTTCACGTTCGCCCGCACTTCTTCGTCGCCTTTCACGCTGCCGGCTTCGTTTGCGAGATCGGGAAAAAGCTCGAACACCGCATCAACGATGCCGGCCGGATCGAGCCGGAACTTGGCGCGCTGCCACGCCTGCGGACCGTGATCGATGAAGTGATCAGGAATGGCATGCACCCGCACTCCCGTCGGCTGCTTGTGCCAATGCTCGATCTCTTCCAGAACCGCGCTGCCGAATCCGCCGGTCACCAGATGCTCCTCGAGCGTGACCATCCGTGGCGCGAGTTGGGCGACCCGTTGCAGCAGCGGCACGTCGAGTGGTTTGACGAATCGCGCGTTGATCACGCCGCAGTCGATGCCGCGCCGTTCCAGCTCCGCGGCCGCTTCCATCGCCGGCATGACCATCGAGCCGTAGGCGATCAGGTTGATGTCGCTTCCCTGCCGCAGCAGCTCTCCCGTGCCGATGGGAATCGCCTGCAGGAGCGGGTCGAGCGCCACGCCGATGCCGAATCCGCGCGGATAGCGGATGGCGAACGGTTTCCCGGAGTCGATCGCCGTCTTCAGAAGGTGCCGCAGCTCGTTTTCGTCTTTCGGCGCAGCGACCGTGAGGTTTGGAACCACGCGCGTGTAGGCGATGTCGAAGACACCCTGATGCGTCTTGCCGTCGTCACCGACCAGCCCCGCGCGATCGATGCAGAACGTGACCGGCAGCGACTGCAGAGCCACGTCGTGGATGATCTGATCGAACGAACGCTGCAGAAATGTCGAGTAGATGGCGACGATTGGCCGCAGACCTTCCTTCGCCATTCCTGCCGCCATGATCACCGCGTGCTCCTCGGCGATGCCGACGTCGAACACGCGATGCGGAAATTCTTTTTGCACCTCAGACAGCGCCGTGCCCTCGAGCATCGCCGCGCTGATGGCCACGATGCGCGGATCGCCTTTCATCAGATCGATCAGCGTGCGCGCAAACACCTGCGAGTACGTGCGCTGCGGCGCGGATCCCGCCGCCGCCAGCGGCGAGCCGGGCTGGTGGAACCGCGACGGGTTTTCTTCCGCCTGCGCGTAGCCGCGCCCCTTCTGCGTCAGGACGTGCACCACCACCGGCGCGCCCTTCCCCGCAGTCTCCCGGGCCACCTTCAGCGCGTCCTCGAGCTCCTCCTGATCGTGTCCGTCCACCGGGCCGATGTAGTAGAGGCCCAGCTCCTCCCAGATCGTGTTCGGGAGGATGAAGCTCTCGACCGACGTCTTGACCTTACGCGCCAGCTCCCAGGCTTCCGAGCCGTGCGGCAGGCGCGCGATCAGATCGTGGCTCGCGCCGCGCAGCTTCTGATATTTCGGATCGAGCATGATCCGGTTGCGCCAGCGAGTCAGCCATCCGACGTTCGCCGAAATCGACCAGCCGTTGTCGTTGAACACGACTACGAAACGCTTTGGATCGAGATGCCCGATGTTGTTCAGCGCCTCGTAACTCGACCCCGAGGTCAGCGCACCATCGCCGACGATGGTCACCACGAATGGATCTTCCGGCTTGTTCTGCAGGGCAACCGACATCCCGAGCGCGTACGACAGACCGGTGCCCGCGTGGCCGGCCGCAAGCGTGTCGTGTTCACTCTCCTTCGGCTCGGCAAAGCCGGACAGGCCGCCTGGAGTTCGAATCGACGGAAATTGGTCACGCCGTCCGGTCACCAGCTTGTGCGTGTAGGTCTGGTTCGAAGTGTCCCAGATGAGCCGGTCTTTCGGGCTCTGAAAGACACGGTGCAGCGCCAGAGTCAGCTCCACGGCCCCAAGATTGGAAGCCAGATGCCCGCCGCGCTTCGTGATCGTCTCGATGATCACGCTGCGGCACGCCTCCGCGACTTCCGCTACCTCGGGATAGCTCAGAGAATCGAGATCGCGCGGGGAATTGATTCGATCGAGAATGGACAAGGATCACCTCGAGCTGTTGCGCTCTGATCCCCCCGGCGCAGAGGCGCTTTTTGGGGGTCCATCATAGCAAAGCTCGCTCCGAGCGCGGCCGTGCGGCCGAGTAGATGCTCAAACCGAGAAGATTCCAGACGATCTCCCGAACATGCCGGATGATGCCGAAGGCCGCGCCCGCGCTGAGCGGAAGCCCCAGCAGCGAGAAAATCGCCGTTTTTCCCAGTTCCTGCGTTCCGACCTTTGCCGGAACGATGAACAGCGCGCCGTCGATGGCCGCCGACAGCACCTCGATCGTGATTGCCGTGGCCACTGCGACCGGCACACCGATGAAACGGCAGATCCAGTAGGCCTCCACCGACGGCCAGAGGTATCCCGCGCCGAAGATGCAGACGGCGAACAGGAAACGCCACGGATGGGCGACAAAGTAGGTTCCCAGACGGCCCAGAATGCGGTGGAACGCCGGCGTGGCGGCCGGGGCCTGGGTCTGCCGAGGCCGGCGGACCCAAATGATCAGGACGTAGGCCAGCATCGACACGACGATCCCGACGAGGGCCCATGCCGACACGGGACCGATCCAGCCGAATCGACGGATGCTTCGCACGTGCGACACCAGAAACGTGAATCCGGCCAGCACGAAGGTGACCTGGGCGATGGTCTGCGCGATGCGCGAGATCACCACGGACGCGGTCCGCACCTCGAGCGCATGGACATCGCGGAGCATCGACGCGCGGGCGATCTCGCCGGCGATCGTGCCAGTGGGGACGAAATAGTTGATGCCGTCCATCGCCAGCCACAGCCGCGCGAGCTCAGCGATGCTGTACGTGCGGCCGGCGTCCGACTCGAACGACAGTCTCCAGCCGATAGCGTTCAGCGTCAGCGTGACTGTCTCCAGCGCAAGAATGAACAAGATCCCGAAACCGACCCTGCTGACAGTCTGAAGAACGAGCCGCAGATTCAGTTTCCACAGCAGGATCGCGAAACCCACCGCGCCTACGACGATGATGACCCGACGAAACGTCTTCATGACGCGGTGATGCTACGACCCCTCACCCGTTGCTTCGCGCCACCCTCTCCCCGCTCCGCGGGACGAGGGGACTGGCGCGAGATCCTTCTCCCCGCTCGCGGGGAGAAGGTGGCCGGAGGCCGGATGAGGGGTCGCATCATCGGCAGTCGCTAAACGTTGTGCACACGATTCCCCGCTCGCGCAGCCTGGCGGCGATCTCCGGACTGGTGAGCACCGCCAGCTCCGCCCGACGATCGTACGATTTCGCCAGACGGTCGTCGACGACATCATCCGAGACGCCGGGATGGAAATAGATCTCCGACAGGCCATCCGGCAGCGCGTCGATGATGCGCAGGGTGCGATCGGCAGAGAGATGGCCGGTGTCGTTGATCCCGAAGATGGCGTCGTTCGCCGTCAGTCCCGCGTGGCGCGCCCGCGCGCGCATCAGCGCCATCCATGGCCACAGAAAGACCGCCCATGCCGGGCGGCTGAAGAAGCGGCCGCCGGAGAGCGGCTCGTACGGGATGCGGATGGCGCGCATGCCGAACTCACGGCCCACGCGAAGAATGGTGCTGAACACCGTCGGATGGACGTGCATGTGATTGTGCGCGTCGACGTGATCGAGCGGGAGGCCGCTCTCGCGGAAGCGCTCGAACTGGGCCCGGATTTCCGCTTCGAGCTGCGCGCGCGCCGCAGGGCGGAAGAAGAAACGGACGCCGGCGCGGAAAAGGTCGCGCGGCAGCATGCCGTCGGCATCGACCAGATCGCGAATCTGCTCGCGCGGAAGCAGCGGCTTGCCGCGCACGACCACGACGTGCAGTCCGACTTTGAGCGAGGGCATGCGACGGGCGCGATCGATGGCGTCGGCCGCAGCGGGCGGTGCCACCATGAGGCTCGCGGCGGTGAGAACACCGTCGCGATGCGCTCGCTCGATCGCTTCGTTGATCGGCACGGCGAGTCCGAAGTCGTCGCCGGTGACGATCAGCCGCTTCAGGCGCTCTCCTCCCGCGTCGCGAGGAAGCGGAAGAACTCCACTCCTTCGCGCAGCCGGCGGCCGAGCCAGTGCGGGCTGGCGATCATCTCGCCGACGATCTCGGCGATCTTGCCGCCGCGGAAATAGAACTGCTTGTAGAAGGTCGCCGCCGCCTCGAAGATCTCGTGATGCGAGAGATTCGGATAGTTCAGCGAGCTGACCTGGCGGCCGGTGTCGGCGACCAGATGATCGTCGAGAAGCCACCCGTTCTTCGTCGCCTGGGCGTACAGCTCCGTGCCGGGATAGGCGGCCGCCAGCGAAACCTGAATGGTGCGCGGATTCACTTCCTTGGCGAAGCGAATGCTCTCCTCGATCGTTTCGTGCGTCTCGCCCGGCAAGCCGACGATAAACGTTCCATGCACCAGGATTCCCAGCTTGTGGCAGTCCTCTGAAAAACGCCGCGCAATATCGATCCGCGTTCCCTTGCGGATGTTGTTCAGAATCTGCTGACTGCCCGTCTCATAGCCCACCAGCAGAAGCCGCAATCCGTTTTCCTTCAGAACCTTCAGCGTCTCGTACGGCACGTCCGGCTTCGCCGTGCACGACCACGGAATGCCGACGTCGGCGATCAACCGCGCCACCTGTTCGGCGCGCGGGCGGTCGTCGGTGAAGGTATCGTCGTCGAAGTAGATCTCTCGCATCTGCGGAAAATACTTCGGGATCAGCTTCACTTCCGCCGCTACGTGCTCCGCGCTCCGCGTGCGATAGCGATGGCCGCCGATGGTCTGCGGCCAGAGACAGAAGCTGCACTTCGAGCGGCATCCGCGGCCCGTGTAGAACGAGACGTACGGATGCAGCAGGTAGCCGTTGAAGTAATCCTCGACGACCAGATCGCGTTTGTAGACGTCCATGACGAACGGGAGGCGATCCATGTCTTCGAGAATCGCGCGCTCGCGGTTGTGCACGATTTTCCCGTTCACGCGGTAGCTCAAGCCGTCGATCTCTTCGAACGGGCGTCCCTCGGCGACCTCGAGGATGGTGAAATCGAATTCGTTCCGGCCGACGAAGTCGATGGCCTCCGACGCCTGCATGGAGACATCCGGCGACACGGCGACGTGCGCGCCGACGAAACCGAGCAGCACCTTCGGATTCGCCGCCTTGAGGGCCTCGGCGATCTTCACGTCGTTCCGAAACGACGGCGTGCTGGTGTGGAGCACAGCCAGCTCGTACCCGCCGATCTGCGGCAGGATGTCTTCCAGCGTCAGTCCGCGCGGCGGCGCGTCGATCAATTTGCTGCCGGGCACCAGCGCCGCCGGTTGCGCCAGCCACGTGGGATACCAGAACGAGCGCACTTCGCGCTTGGCCTGATAACGCGATCCCGCGCCACCATCAAAGCCCTCGAACGAAGGAGGATTGAGGAACAGCGTTTTCTTCACGTTCGCGCGCGCCCGGGGTGCAGCTGCCCATCCGTCGAGACGTTGAACCGCAGCTGCTTCCATTGAACGCTCCTTCCGAAGTGACTCGCGCAGTAAACAATAAATGTAAGTGCATCCCGCAACGGGATCAACCATGTGGAGGACAGCCGTGTGGCGGTGGGCGCCTCGCCCGCCGCTGGGCTCCCGAGGGCGGCCGCCCCCACACGCATTCGCACCGTGGCCTGCAGCAGAACGCGCAGTCCCATCGCCGCGGCGGCCATCCACAACGCCAGCCGCGAAAAACGGGAAAGCAGCAGCACCGCGACCGCCCACGGAAACATCATGGTCAGGATGGAGAAGGAATAGCCGAGAGGACGCACCGTGCGAATGGTACGCGCCCAGCGAAGCTCGTGGAGAAACAAATCGCCGAACGACGGTTCGGAAACGAGGTTCTCCACGACGTACGGGGCGAGCCGGATGTCCCATCCGCGCTCTCGCAGCCGGTGGCCGAGCATGTAATCGTCGGCCAGATAGCCGGAGAGCGCCTGGAAGCCGCCGATCGACTCGAGCGCGGTGCGGCGGACGGCCATCGTTGCGCCGAGGCAGAAGTCGAGCGGCTGGATCGCCAGAGCGACCAGCACCGAGGGCAGAAACGCCTCATTGATGTACATCGCGCCGAGAAGCGACGCGAATCCGGGGAGTGGTCGGCCGGCGTAGAGGCAGGTGACCGCGCCGACGCGTTCGTCGTCGAACGGCGCGGTGACGGCGCGCAGGTAGTCGGGACCAACGCGCATGTCGCTGTCGGCGACCACGATGATTGCGCCCTTCGCCCGCTCGGCGATGGCGATCAGGCTGTTGATCTTCCGATTCGCCCCCGCCACGCGCGGCTCGATGATCACCTCTCCGAACTGCCGCGCGATCGGCAGTGCCGCGTCCTGCGCATCGTTTACGGCGAAGAGAACCTCGTATTCGGGATACTCCTGCTCGCAAAACGAGCGGAGGTTTTCCGACAGCTCTGGTTCTGCTCCGCAGAGCGGCTTGGCGATCGTGACGCGCTGCCGCCCTCCCTCAACGCGGCGGCGAGCCGCCGCACTCCAAAGAAAAACGCGCAACGCCGCGAATGCTGTATACAGCATCGACATCGCCAAGCCTGCGAGCGCGATGGACAGCACCTCAGCTCCGCACGCTCGACTGCAGCGCCGGCTTGTTGTGGTCCAGCGAACGATCGAGGCGGCGCACGATGCGGAACACCTCGGGGCGGCTGACCTTCGCTCCCGGCCCGAATTTTTCGACGCGGTCAAGCGTCGCGCGCGCAAGCGCGACCGGCAGCGCCGCGAATGCCACCATTCCACGCGCCGCGCCTTCGCGCTGCATGCGCAGCGTGTACTCGGTGGCCACATCGAGATCCGTGCGCGCGAGCGCGAAGACCTCCGTCACCGGCACGTTCTTCGGAATGTACGTCCGCCCTTCTGAGCGATCGTCTGCCGCGTCCTTCACGATGTTCACGAGCTGCAGCGCCTCGCCGAATGTCGCCGCCCGCTCGCGAAGGGCCTGCGCCGCCGAAGCGAGCTGCGGAGAGCCGAGAAGAAAGAGCTCGGTCAGCATCTCGCCGACGATGCCGGCGACCGCATAACAGTACTGCCGCAGATCAGTCAGCCCGACGAGCTGCAGATTACCGTCCGCCGCCGTCCGGGAGACGTAATGCGACATCCCTTCCGCGGAACGGATCACGTGCGTGCGCATGACTTCCATCGGCTCCGGCGGCAGCGCGCGGAAGGCATCGAACACCGCCGGGACATGCGCCAGCAGATCAAGATACCCCGCGTGCGCGGTGGGTTGGTTTGCCTGCCATCCCACCGACAGCCGCCGCGCCTCGTCCGGATCGGGATTGCGCAGCAGGTCGCAGAACTCCGCGAGCGCACGGACGCGCATTGGCACCGGCCATTCGCTGGCATCCTCGAATGTATCGGCGATTCGAAAGAGCAGATACGCCAGCGTGACCTGCTGCCGCGCCGGGGGCGGAAGAAGGGGGATGCAGAGCGCGAACGTGCGGCTCGTTTCCTGAAGGTACTTCTCCAGATCATCCGAGGCTCCCGCCACTACTCTGGTGACAAACGTGGCGATCGTTTCCGCGGAATCGCGGATTCTGCTGCGCATCCGCAGCAGATCGAGAATCACCGCGGGATGGAGCAGCGCATTGCGCAGAACGGCGCCGCGATCGATGGTGCCGTCCACGCCGGCAACGATCCGTGGAAGGTCCTCGGCGGCGCTGTCGAAGATCACCCGGAAGATCGCGATCGGCACGCCGGCAGCGGACGCGGCGCGCGCCCACCCGAGAGAGTCGGTGTCGACCACCGCCGCTTCCTTGTGTCGCGCGACGAGCGCGCGTTTCGCCGCGGCGGTAGGCGCAATCGCATTGGCCGTAAGAACGGCGACGTTTCTCACCGACGTGCCGCAGCGCAGCGTTGCATCACAGTCGAACGACGAACCATCGGAGCCGATGATCCGGGAGGCGCGGATCACCTCGCCCGGCTTCAAATCATCCGAGAGCGCACCGGCGATGCCAATGCCGATCACACGAGAAATCTCGACACTGCGCAGCAGTTCGCGGAGCGACGCTTCGGCCTGCGCCACGCCGTCGCCGCTGGCCATGATGGCCACCGGAATGCCGTGCAGCGTCCCGATGGCGCAATGGCGATCGCCGATATTCACGCGCCGCTCGATCTCCGCGCGGCGAAGCAGCGGCGCGAGCTCTTCCGGGAGCGCGGTCACGATTGCGGTGGCGGCCATCAGACTTCTTTCACGTATCCCTTTTCGCGAAACCAGGCCACGGCGCGTCCGAGCGCCTGCTCGACCGGTGTTTGCGGCAGCCCCAGCTCGCGCACGGCGAGACTCGAATCGAAAAACATCCGGTGGCGCGACATGCGGACGGCGTCGAGCGAGGTACGCGGAGGGTGCCCTGTCACGCGAGCCAGCGCCGTGTCGGCCGCGGCATAGGCCATCGGGATCCAGTGTGGCAGCCGAAGCCGCGGCGCCGAGATGCCGCTCAGAGTCGCCAGCGTACCAAGCAGTTCGTGCAGCGTCATGTTCCGGTTGCCGAGAATATAGCGGTGCCCGATGACACCTTTCTCGGCCGCGAGGAGGTGCCCCTCCGCGACATCGCGCACGTCGATCACGTTCAGGCCAGTGTCGACATACGCGGGCATTTTGCGATTCAGAAAATCGACGATGATTTGGCCCGTCGGTGTCGGTTTGACATCGAGCTCGCCGACCGGCGTTGATGGATTGACGATCACCACCGGCAGTCCTTCGTACGCCGCCTTGCGCGCGAGCAACTCCGCCTCATGCTTGCTCTTCTTGTACTCGCCGATGAGATCGCCCGGGTGCATCGGCGTCTGTTCGGTCGCCGGGGAGCCGTCCGGCTCGAGGCCGATGGCCGACACGGAACTGGTGTAGACGACGCGCCGCAGATTCGCATCCCCGGCAGCGGTGAGGATGTTGCGCGTTCCTTCCACGTTGTTCCGGAAAATCTCGCCGCGCGTTCGGGACCAGAGCCGGTAGTCGGCAGCGCAGTGGTAGAGCGTGTCGATGCCGTGCACCGCGCGGCGGAGCGACTGCAGATCGCCGAGATCGCCCTCGGCGATTTCGACCGGTAAACCAGCGAGATTCGATCGATTGCTTCCCGCGCGCACCAGGCATCGAACGCGGCGGCCGCCGGCGAGGAGCCTCCGGGCGACGTGGGCTCCGATGAAGCCGGTTCCGCCGGTGACCAGATCGATGTCCGAACTTGCCACGAGGTCAACGAATCACCCGAGGAAATTCCAGGCCGCCATGCGGAACATATCGCCGGGATGCTTCGGCAGCTCCCGGACGACGGAGGCTTCGAAACCGGAATGCATCGCGCAGTTCTGGCAGAGATCGTCCTGGCGTGATTCCCAATACTCCCAATCGGTGCCGTTCCAGAACTCGTCCCACGACTCGGAGTAGGTCTTGCCGATCAGATAGCAGGGGCCTTTCCAGCCGCGCGGCGTGTAGGTGACCGTGCTCCAGGGCGAGCATTTGTAGTCGCGCAGGCCGGCGGCGAATTCGAGGAACATCGGCGTGGAGGTCAGGCGATATTTTTTCGAGATTTCCAGGACGCGCCGGAACTTCTTCTGGATCTCGTCGCGCGTGAGGAAGATGTCGCTCTCCACTGATTCGTAGTTATAGCCGGGGGAAATGAGCATCCCCTCGACCCCGATCCCGGTCAGCAGTTCGCAGAGCTGCTCGATCTCGTCCACTTCCGTTTGCTTGAACACCGTGGTGTTGGTCATCATGTGATGGCCGAGGTCCACGCCGCGCCGGATCATCTCCAACGCCTTGTCGAAGACGCCGTCGCGCGCGCAGACCAGATCGTGGGTCTCGCGCAAGCCGTCGAGGTGGACGTTGATCATCAGCCGCTTGTTCGGCGAAATGACGCC
>JBGPFD010000116.1:0-10639 GCA_041483175.1 Thermoanaerobaculia bacterium
CGAGCGGCGGATGGGCGACTACGGCCCGGCGTTGGCGCGCTTGGAGCGGCTCAACCACGGCGACTTCGATTCCCAGCTTTTGCGCGCCGAGCTGCTGCTGCTCACCGGGCGGGGCGACGAAGTGGCGGCAGCGCTCGATCGATGTCATGGCGGAACGGACGACCAGCGCATCCGGCTCGGCTATCAGCGTGCGGTGCTCCGCTTGGAACGGGGAGCGAACGCCGACGATCGGTGGCTGAAGATCGCCGCGCCATCGCGCGATTACTACGCCGCGCGGATCGCGGTCTACCGGTCTGTCGCCGCCAGAGATCTGGATGCGGCGCTCGAGAGCGCTCGCAACGCGGTCGCGTGCGCGCGCTCGATTGCCGATCGGATCGACGCCGCGCTCGATCTACTCTTCGTGCTTTTTTGCAGTGGCTCATGGGTTGAAGCGCGCGCCGCCGCGCTCGATGCGCTGTTGCTGGTCGATGAAACGCAGGGCGACCGCGGCGCGGGCGGCATCCTTTTTCTGCTCGCGTACCTCGCCGCGGATGATGGACAGTGCGGCCACGCGACGCATCTTCTCGAACGCCTGCGCCATTTCTACCGCGACGTTCGCGACGAGCAGCGGCTCATCGAGCTGGAGATGCTCGCCGGGCAGATCGATTTCACGCGGGGCCGGTTCGAGGCGGCCCGCCGCGCGGCCGAACAGATCCTTGCGGCGCAGATGTCCGATCAGATCCGCGAGGCCGCAGCGCTGATTGTCGACGAGATCGACTGGATCGAGCGGCGCGACGCGCCCTTGCGCTCGACGGGCGCGACGGCCAACGCCGGCCTCACCGATCGCCACATTCTTCTTCGTGCGCGGCGCAATCTCGAGCATGCCGCGCCGCGCGGCGCGTTCGCCTCCGCGCTTCTGGCGTGGGAGGAACAGGGTGGAACTCCGCCTGCAGCCGAAGGCGGATCGGAGAAGCGGATGCTCTTTCGCGCGGCGCTCGGCCGTCGCCAGACGACGGTTGCCGCAGAGTTGGCACGCGAGCTGAAGATCGAAATCGAATCCCCCGCCGAGCAGTCGGCGCATGCGGAGCTGCGCATTCTTCGATCGGCGTCGACCGCGACGTTCCCATTCGGAAAACACGATCTCGGATCGATCGCCTGGCGGTACGCGACACGCAACCGCCTCGGCCAGTGGCAGGAGATCGGCTCGCTCGCTGCACTGTGCAGCGCGGATCTCGACCGGCTCCTCTCCCAGACCGGCAAGGACTGGCTCGCCTGCAGCGACCGCGAGCTGCTGTACATCGCCGGACTCGACGCCTGGTCCTCGGCATCGCGCGAGGCAATCGGTTCGCTGTTCCGCGTTCGCGCCGAGCATCACCGGCTACGACGTCTGGTCGACGACGATCCGCCGGCGGTGGCGTTGGAGAGCGTAGAGGGGATCGTGGGCGAGTCGGAATCGATCCGCGAGCTCTGCTCGCTCATCCTGCGCATCGCAAAGGGCGACGTTGCTGTCTGCGTCCTGGGCGAATCGGGAACGGGGAAGGAGCTCGTCGCGCGCGCCATGCACCGGCGGTCGGCGCGGCGGCACAAACCATTCACCCCGATCAACTGCGCGGCGCTCCCCGAAAATCTGATCGAAAGCGAGTTGTTCGGTCACGTGCGCGGCGCGTTTACGGGTGCCGATCGCGACCGCCCAGGGCTGATTGAGACCACCGACGGCGGCACGCTTTTTCTCGATGAGATCGGGGAAATGCCGCTCGCCGCGCAGGCCAAACTCCTGCGCTTCCTGCAGGAGGGGGAATTCCGTCGTGTCGGCGAGACCGCGAGCCGTTCCGCCGACGTCCGGGTGGTCACGGCGACCAATCGCAAGCTCGAAGCCGCGGTCGAGCAGGGACGTTTTCGCGAAGATCTTTACTATCGCATCCGCGGCGTGGAAATCGTTGTGCCGCCACTGCGCGATCGAGGAAGCGACATCGCGCTGCTCGCGGCGCATTTTTTGTCCATCGAGAGGCAGAAGCATCGCGGCGGCCCGTCGCGCCTGTCGTCCGAGGCGGAAGCGGCGTTTGCCTCGTATCACTGGCCGGGAAACGTGCGCGAGCTGCAGAACACGATCCGCGCGGCGCACGTGCTCGCCGGCGAAGCCAAAGAGATCGATCTCGAACATCTTCCGGAGAGGGTGCGCGGGATCAAGATCATCCGCACGCCGCGCGGCTCGTATCAGGATGCGGTGGCCCGTTTCCGGCGCGACCTCATCGAACGCTCGCTGGCGCAGGCGAACGGCAATCAGAATCAGGCCGCCGCCACGCTCAAGATCTCACGTCAGGCGCTCGCGTATCAGATTCGCGAGCTGGGGATACTTGTAACCCGGTCGAAACGGCAGCGCGTGTAAGATCGGTCGCAGCAGGCTTCCCATGAACGCCCGGACCCCCCGTTGGTTGCCCGCGGTGGTTGTTGCCGCAGGGTGTGCGCTCTACTCCGAAGTTTCGATCTCCCCGCTGATCTACGACCCGACCAACATCGACCGCGGCAGCGACATCCAGTCGATGCTGCGCAAGGCCGACCTCAACCGCGCGGTCGCTCTTGCCGATGTCATCGATGCCAAGGCCCGCCGCAGCGCGCAGGAACTGGCCGCGCTCGGCGCCGCGGAGCTCGCCGCCGGCCGCTACGATGACGCCCGCCGGCACCTCCGCGCCGCCATCGAACTCCAGCCGTTCCGGACCGTATACGGCGCCGTCGCCTGGGACCTGTCGCAGGTCGAATACATGTGCAACAACTTCGAGTCGAGCCTCGACTGGGCCCGCCTGGCTACCGAACACGGCGTCAACGTCAGGCCCTGGCATATGGACTACCTCGCGGCACTCTCCAGCGTCGATGTCTACCGATTTACAACCGTCACCACCGAGCGCGTGGCGATGCGCATCGGCCGCCCCGACGTCCCGCGCATCGACATCAACCTGAACGGCCGCAAGAACGTCTCGGCGGTCGTCGACTCCGGCGCCGTGTTGTCGATCATTTCCCAGAGCCTCGCGGCATCGCTCCCAGTCCGCTCGCTCGGTCCATTCCAGGGAACCTTTTCCGGGCTTCTCGGCGAGCCGATCTCCGTCCGCTTCGGAATCCTCGAGACGCTCGACATCGGCCGCATGACCATCGCCAACGTTCCGGTCGCCATCATGCCCGACGACAAGATGAAATTCCTTGTCAGCGGCATGAAGGAGTTCAAGATCGACTTTCTCCTCGGCGCGAATCTGCTGAAGGAGTTTCGTATCGATCTCGATTTCCGCCCCGGCACGGTCACCTTCCAGCGCATTCTTCCCGGTGCGCGCAAGCCGGCCGCTGATCAGAACCTCTTCATTCAGCAGTTCCGCCCGGCAATCCGCGGCACCGTCAACCGGCACGGCTGGTATCTGTTCATCTTCGACACCGGCTCGGAGGTCACGTTTTTGAACGAATTGCGGCTGGGGTCGCTGCCGATCCAGATGTTTGCGCCGGGACTGCACAACGCGACGCTTCAGGGGCTGGGCGGTGCGCGCAAGCACGGGGAGAAGGTCCAGAACGTCGAGATCGGCATCGACCGCTGGGCGGGAACGTTCCGTACCATTCCGATGTACGACGCGGGCGAGAACGAGCGGGCCACCGGGATCATCGGTGAGAATTTCCTGAAGAACTTCGACGTGGCGATCGACTTCGGCAGGATGCGCGTCGACCTTGCGCCGACCGGTCTGGCATCGATGGAGACGAAGCTCGCGGAAACGCCCGCGCCGGACCAGGGTCGGATTCCGCCCTAGGGGCAGGTGTCACCCCGAGCGAGAGCGAGGGGCCTGGAGGCGCGGGCGGCCCAATGCCGTGCTCCTCCACCCTCCAGGCCCCTCGCTGACGCTCGGGGTGACAGTCGGATTCACGGTTTTGTTTTCTTTTTCTGCTGCGCCCGGCGCCGCGTCGCCCACCCTTCAATCACTTTCTGCGGAACGCGGCTGAGGGCCAGCGCGTCGGGGGGGACGTCCTCGGTGATGGTCGAGCCGGCGCCGATGTAGGCGCCTCGCCCGACGCGCACCGGCGCGACGAGCTGCGTGTCCGAGCCGATGAAGACGCCGTCCTCGACGATGGTCTTGTGTTTGTCCACACCGTCGTAGTTGCAGGTGATGGTCCCCGCGCCGATGTTGACGTCCGCCCCGATCTCCGCGTCGCCGAGGTAGGAGAGATGCGACGCTTTTGCGCCTTCGCCGAAGCGCGCGTTCTTCGTCTCAACGAAGTTGCCGACCTTCACGTGTCGTCCGAGCTGTGTCCCGGGACGGAGGTGTGCGTAAGGTCCGACCGTCGCCTCATCCTCGATGACGGCCTCTTCGGCCACCGTTCCGCTCTTCAGGTGGACGTCGTTGCCGACGGTGACGTTCTGCAGGTGCACGCCGGGCCCGATCACGCAACCGTTGCCGATGCGTGTGGTGCCTTCGAGGGTGACGAACGGATAGACGACGCTGTCGGCTCCGATCGATACGGTCGAATCGATGACCACGGTCGACGGATTGCGAAAGGTGACGCCGTCGCGCATCAGCCGTTCGATCACGCGCCGCTGGATTTCTGCTTCGACGGTGGCTAGTTCCGCGCGCGAGTTGACGCCGAGAACTTCGATGGGATCATGGACCACGAGCGCGCCGACGCGCTGCCCGCTGTTGCGCAGCATGCCGATGAGATCGGTGAGGTAGTACTCACCCTGCGCGTTGTTGGCCGACAGGCGGGGGAGTTTTTCCGCGAGTTGCGCTCCGTCGAAGAGATAAATGCCGGCGTTGACCTCGCGAATGTTGCGCTCCGCATCGCCGGCGTCCTTCGCTTCGACGATTTTCGTCACCGCGCCGCTGGCATCGCGCACGATGCGGCCGTATTGTGCCGGATCGTCGAGCTTCATGGTCAGCAGCGTGAGCGCGTTCTGCGCGCGCTCGTGCTCCTCAATGAGACGCTGGATCGTTTCGGGGCTCGTGAGCGGAACATCGCCTGACAGGATGAGGATCCTCCTCCGTGCGGTGTCCTTCCCGAGAACCGAAACCGCCTGCACCACCGCGTGGCCGGTCCCGAGCTGCTGCTCCTGGACCGCGTAGCGGGCGCGATCGCCGACATGCCGCTGTACGGCTTCGCGCTGATGGCCGACGACCATCACCGGCGGGCGGGCGGAAATCGCGGCCGCGAGGTCGACGACGTAGTCGATCAGCGGACGTCCCGCCGCGCGGTGGAGCACTTTCACGACGCGCGACTTCATGCGCGTCCCCTGCCCGGCGGCGAGGATGATGACTTCGAGATCGTTCATGATTCCTTGCGCATCCGTTCAACAGTCCGGCCATAGCGGTCGTAGAGGCGGAACACCGTTTCCGCCAGCGCGGCCGAATCGTGGCGTACGTAGTTTCCCTCGGAAATGATGTCGCCGAAGAACGGCGTGACGCCCAGTTCACGGATCGCGGCGATGTCGAACTGCACCGGAAACTGATTTTCCGCCTTGTAGGTGTCAAGGATGGCATCGGAAGGCCGCCGGCCGTTGAGCACCATCACATCCGCGACGAGGCCGGCGTGTTCGATGATCGCGCTGAGGTGCTCCTGCGCGCTGTAGCCGTCGGTCTCGCCCGGCTGGGTCATCACGTTGCAGATGTAGACGCGCAGTGCTTTGGCGTGACGAATGGCTTCGGCGATCGGCTTGATGAGCAGGTTGGGGATCACCGAGGTGTAGAGCGAACCGGGGCCGATGAGGATCAGATCGGCCTCTTGGAGCGCGCTGATGGCGCGCTGGGGCGGCTGCGCCTCGGGCGGATCGATGCCGAGGTGCACGATGCGCGCGTGACGCGGCTTCGTGCTCGCCTTCTCACCGAGATACGAGCCGCTGATGGCCACCTCGCCGATCAATTCCGTTCCGTCGGCCAGCGTGGCGCGAAGGCGCACCTGCTCGAGAGTCGAGGGATAGATCTCGCCACGGATGGCGAGCACTTCCGACGCAGCGAGAATGGCGGCGTCGAAGCCGCCGGTGATGTCGGTCATCGCCGCCAGCAGCAGATTCCCGAGCGAGTGGCCGGTGAGCGGTGAATCACCGCTCTCGAATCGATAGTTGAAAAGGCGCGATAGGAAATGTTCCTCTTCGGCCAACGCGACGATGCAGTTGCGCACGTCACCGGGCGGGAGCATTCCGAATTCCTTTCGCAGCGCGCCCGAGCTGCCGCCTTCATCGGTGACCGTCACGATCGCCCCGAGCCGCGCGATCGACCAGGTGCCCTCGGCGCCGACGTATTGCTTCAATCCACGCAGCATCGTCGAGAGGCCTGTGCCTCCGCCGATGGTGACGATGTTGAGGCCGTGGTGGCGCATTGTCATCCCGAGCGAAGCGTGGGATCCCCCCCGCTGAACCGTGATCGTACTCGCACCGTGAGATCCTTCGCCGTCTGCGCGGCTCAGGATGACCGCTTAGCGGTCACTTTTTCTTCAGCTCGGTCAGCACTAGTTTCGCAATCGCCTTCAGCGTGTCGAACACGCCGGTGCCGTTCATGGCGACGGCCTCGAACGTCGGCTCGCTCTTAAAATTCAACTGACGGTACATCTCTTCGGCGGCGATGGCTGAAGGAAGATCGCGTTTGTTGAGCTGCAAGACGTAGGGAAGCGCGCTCAGCTCGTAGCCCTGCTCCTTGAGATTCTTGTCGAGGTTCTGGAGCGATTCGGCGTTCGCCTCCATCCGCGCTTCCTGCGAGTCAGCGATGAAGACGACGCCGTCGACGCCCTTGAGAATCAACTTGCGCGAGGCGTCGTAAAAGACCTGGCCCGGAACCGTATAAAGGTGGAAACGGGTCTTGAAGCCCCGTACCTGCCCGAGATCGAGCGGAAGGAAGTCGAAAAAAAGTGTGCGATCGGTCTCCGTGGCCAGCGAGATCAGCTTTCCCTTTGCCTGGGGGTTCGTCTTGTCGTAGATCCACTGCAGATTGGTCGTCTTCCCGCACAGGCCGGGGCCGTAGTAGACGATCTTGCAGTTGATCTCCCGCGCCGCGTAATTGATGAACGTCATCGTTTATTCGCTGAACAGGCTGTCGATATCTTCATCGGTGATCTCAGCGAACGGCGAATCGAATCGGCTGGCGAGATTACCGCGATCGGCCTCGGCCTTCTTCAGGAGTTGCTCGAACGTCTTTTCGAGCTCCTGGGACGCTTTTTTCACGCGCAGCCGGACCAGTCCGAGCGAGGAGCGGTCGTCGAAGATGACCACCAGAATGACGCGTTGGGCGACAAGTGAGATGTGGATGTTGTCGCGCTCGCCCTCGTGAAAAAGAATGGAGAATTCTTTTTCACCGATCAGCTTGGCCAGCCCATCGGTGGCCGCCACGTTTCCCGCGGTGAGCGACGCGAGCGAGGTGGCGTCGACGCCGTGCATGTCGCCCTGCGCGGCGATCTGCTGGCCGTTCTTATCGACCAGAAATACTATTTTTGCGTTGGAGTCGACATGCAGACGCTGGAGAACCTCCTTGATCTGCTGGTACTCCTCCTCGTACATCACGAGATCAGGGGTAGCCATTAATGTTCACCATCGTGCCGCGGAAGGCGGAACGGTCATGTATAGCATACGCGGTCGGAGGGACCGAACTAAATCTCGCGCCGGCCTTCGAGCGCTTTGGCCATGGTCACCTGATCGGCGTATTCGAGATCGCCGCCGACGGGAAGGCCGAACGCCAACCGAGTCACGCGAATGCCGTGCGGGCGGAGCTGTTGGGCCAGGTAGAGCGCCGTAGCCTCGCCCTCCACGTTGGGGTTGGTCGCCAGAATGATTTCCCGCACCCCGCCCAGCTGCACGCGGCGCAACAGGCCGGCCACATCGATGTCCTGAGGCCCGATGCCTTTCAGCGGCGACAGCGCGCCGAGGAGCACGTGAAAAAGGCCCTTGTAGTCGCGCGTCTGCTCGATCGTGGCGATGTTGAACGCTTCCTCGACGACGCAGATCGTCGCTGGATCGCGGCGCGGATCATTGCAGATGGCGCACGGATCGACGTCGGTCATGTTGTTGCAGGTCGAGCAGCGAAAGATTTTCGACTTGACCTCGAGAATGGCCGCGGCAAGAGCCTCGGCCTCCGCCGCCGGCCGCTTCAGAAGGTGATAAGCGATGCGCGACGCCGACTTTCCGCCGACGCCGGGAAGCCTGGTCAGCTCGTTGATGAGATTGGCGAGAGGTGGCGCGGTCATGGTTGCCGGGAACTGTTCAAGACAATCCCGGAATTTTCATCCCGCCCGTCATGGCCCCAAGTTGCGACTGCATTTCCTCGTCGACCTTGCGTGATGCCTCATTGACGGCGGCGACGACCAGGTCCTGCAGCATGTCGATGTCGTTCGGATCGACGGCCTCTTTCTCCATGCTGATCGACAGCAGCTCTTTCTGGCCGTTCATGACCGCCTTGACCATCCCGCCGCCGGCGCTCCCCTCGACGCGCAGCTCGGTCATCCGCTGCTGCATCTGAGCCTGCATCTGCTGAACCTGTTTCATCAGTTGCTTCGGATTCATTTCGATCTCCTCGAGTCGACGACCTCACCGCCGAGATGCTTCTGGAACGCCTGGATGATGGGATCTTCGCGCACCGCAGAACGCTGCGGGGTGGCTTGCGTTTCGGCGACGCCGATTTCGATCGTCGTCGGTGCGCGAAAAACCTCCGCGGCAACGTTTTCCAGCTCTGCACGCGCACCGGCGACCGACTCCGCGGAGAACGGATCGTCGAAGGTAAAGATGAGCCGGTTTCCTTCGCGCCGACAGCTCTTTGCGCCCGCGAGATATCCTCCGATGAGTGGCCGCGCCTTCTGGATGCGTTCGACGAAGGCAGACACGTCGTCTTGAGCATTTTGTGTGGGGGCGGCCGCCCTCGGCCGCCCCGCGGCGGGCGAGGCGCCCCCCGCCACAGAGGCGCCCGCCGCCATACTTGCCGGCGCTCCATGCAGCGCTTCTTCCACCGCGCGCAATCGCGGGAACGTCGCCGCTTTCAGCAGGGCGATCTCCACGGCCAGCCGCTGATGTTCCGCACGATTGACGGTGTCGTCGTCGCGCATCAGCAGATTTGCAATGCGCAGCAACTCCGAATACGAAAACTCCCGCGCCACGGACTCGGCGGTTGCCGGGTCATCGAGAAGGTCCGCTTTCGCGCCTGCGGCGAAGAGGAGAGCGTTGCGCACGAAGTTCAGCAGGTCGCGATAGAGCAGCTTGAAATCGCGTCCGCTTTCCGCCGCCTCCTGCAGCGCCTCGACGAGAGCGGCGTGATCTCCTTGGCCGATCGACGTCATCAGCCGGGCGAAGAACGCGGTGTCCGAGAGGCCGAGCACCGAGGCGACGTCCGCAACGGAGATCGTCCGCCCGCTGAAGGCGATGATCTGATCGAGAATCGACAACGCGTCGCGCACGCTTCCCTCGCCGCGGCGGGCGATGATCTGCAGCGCGGCGTCGCCGGAATCGATCTTTTCCGCTTCGCAGATCAGGCGCAATCGGCCGAGCAGCTCGTCCATGCCGATCTTTCGCAGCGTGAATTTCTGCACGCGCGAAAGGATTGTCGCCGGCACCTTCTGCATTTCGGTCGTGGCGAACATGAAGATGACGTGCGGCGGCGGCTCTTCAATGAGTTTGAGCAGCGCGTTCCACGCCGGCATCGTCAGCATATGAGCTTCATCGATGATGAAAACGCGGAAACGGTCGCGCGCCGGCTGGAACTGCGTCACGTCGCGCAAGTCGCGGATGCTGTCCACGCCGGTGTACGTCGCCGCGTCGATTTCCCGGACATCGAGATCGATGCCCTCGGTGATCTCACGGCAGATCGTGCACTCGTTGCACGGCTCGGTCGCCGGTCCGCGCGAGCAGTTGAGCGCCTTCGCCAGAATGCGGGCCGCGGTGGTTTTTCCGATGCCGCGCACGCCGGAGAAGAGATAGGCGTGATGGATGCGGCTCTGTTCGATCGCGTTCTGCAGCGTACGAACGACCGTCTCCTGACCGACGATGTCGCTGAATCGTTGCGGCCGGTATTTGCGGGCGAGAGCCTGGTAGCTCATGGTCGGGATGTCGGGATCACATGCTAACTGAAACGACCCGCTCGGAAGAGCCCAGGCCGAACTGTGTCACGCAGGGGATGCACCTTATCGCTGCTTCCTTCCGGACCTGACGAGGTTCGGTGCGCCTGCTGCACAGGACCCGGGCTCACCGGAGCGGGCCGTGTCGACTGAAAACACGGGCCTGGAGATCAGAATTCTCGCGACAGACCGGTCATGCGTCCGCCCTTGTGCCGACGAGTGGACCATGACCATTGGCAAACTCGCCGGATCATAAGGCGATGAGGGAATGGCGGAGAGAGTGGGATTCGAACCCACGGTACGCTATTAACGTACACACGCTTTCCAAGCGTGCGCCTTAAGCCACTCGGCCATCTCTCCCGGGGCGGCTGTTGGGTGCCGGCTCTCGGCCCTCGGGAACCCCGACAGCCGACAGCCTGCAGCCGACAGCTCAATTGGCGGAGAGGGGGGGATTCGAACCCCCGATACCCGTTAAGGTATAACGGTTTTCGAGACCGCCGCGTTCAACCACTCTGCCACCTCTCCGTTTCGTTCGTACGTCCGCGCAGTTGCTGAAAAAAACGCTGGAGCAGGGCTCTGGCACGCTCCTCTTCAAATCCGCCGGTGACCTCCA
>JBGPFD010000117.1:0-10597 GCA_041483175.1 Thermoanaerobaculia bacterium
CCAAGCGGCCTGAGAGGCGGCTCTACGCTCCCTACGGTTTCAACTGCTTCATCATCCGCGAAAGGCGAAGGCCGAACTGGCGAATCAGATTCTGCGGGAAATGCTGGATCAGACGTAGCGCCGGCTCTTAGCCGGCGCCAAGCCGCCTGAGAGGCGGCTCTACGTGCCCTACGGCTTCAACTGCTTCATCATCTTGGTGATCGGATCGTCGATTTTCGTGTAGCCCGCCGGCATGGCAAATTGCGAGGCGTCGATCGGCTTCCGCTCCACGTTCGTCACCAGCGAGGTGGTCACCATAGTCATATCGGTGCCGCCCTGATTCACGCGGATGGTACTTACCTGCTTCAGCGGCAGGCCTTTGATGCCGCTGCTCTGCGCTTCGATCAGTGTGTCGAGCGCTTCCACACCCGTTCGCAATCCGCGCATCTGCAGGAACGTGGCGAATTCGGATGAAAGCTGGTCCGTGGTCCAGCTTTCTGTGTTCATTGTCGTGTGGGAGGTCATCTTCTGGCCATTCATGTTGATGGCGATGTCATACGAAGCATCGAGCACGTACTTGTGCGTGGGGAATCCTTCCAGCGTGCCGCCATCGCCCGCATCACGAACGGCGACATGGGGGTTGTCGAACGATACTTTCACCAGCCCGGGGAGGTTGCGCAGGATCGAGGTGGCCGATCCGAGGACCTCATCGAGGCGCAGCTGGTAATAGTCTTTCGACGACGGATCGAGCACGGTCATTGTCTTTCCGCCGTCGTTCGACAGGACGATCGAGTTGTTTTTGAAGAGAAGGTTATCGCCGGTGGCCACGTCCATCCGCAGGTGGAGTCCGTCAACGGCGACCTTGCCGGCGATAGTGACGTCGCGCAAGCCGGTGGAGTTGCTCTGTACGTTGTAAGTGACACCGGCAAACGCAGATGCGCTGACGGCGACAGCAAGAATTGCGATGCCACGCTTCACGGGGCTGTCATGCTATCATTCGCGCCGTTTTTGGGCGCCTTTCCTGCAGAAATCGAATGACTTAGGAGGTCCCCTTGCGTGCCACGAGCAGCAGATTCCGGCTCCTGATCTCCCTTTCCTTGCTGACCATCACCGCGAGCGCATTCGGCTCCGGCTTCGCGCTGTTCGAATCGGGAGCGAAAGCCGTGGCCATGGGCGGCGCTTTCGCCGCCACCGCCGACGATCCGAGCGCGATTTTCTACAACCCTGCCGGGCTCGCACAGCAGCGGCGTGGCGAGCTGCTCTTCGGTGGAACGGTGATCAACTTTCAGAACCAGTTCACCGGCGATCCGAACGATCTCTTTACCGCGGGGACTACAGGCAAGTATCGGGCGCACACATTCATCGTGCCGAACGCCTATGCCACCATGCCGCTGGGCGGCAATATCACCGTCGGCGTCGGCGTCTTCAGTCCGTTCGGACTGCGCACGAACTGGCAGACTCCCTGGGCTGGACGCTTCGTCTCCGCGGACGCGAACATCAAGACGGTCTCTCTCGAGCCGGCGATCGCCTGGCAAACCGCGGACGGACGCTTTGCCATCGGTGGCGGCCCGGAGTTTCGGCGCTCGAGAGTCATCCTGGCGCGAAACTCGGGTGCTTTGAATCCATTCAACGGCCGCTACGCCGACGTCGCCAGCAGCTATCTCTCCGGCGACTGGAAGAACAAGATGGGGTGGAATGCCGGCGTTCTGTTCAAACCGACGCCGAAATGGCGCGTTGGAGTTTCCTATCGAGCGCCGATGACCGTCGATTTCCACGGTACGGCCACCGTCACGCAGATCCCGTCGGGCAACCCACAGTTCGACGCCATCGTGGCCACGCAGCTTCCGCCGACGCAGCCGGTCACCACCTCCGTCGCCTTTCCCGATTTCCTCTACCTCGCCGTGGCCACCAGCGCGATCGAGAAGTGGGACATCGAGGCAGATATCGTTCGCAATAGCTGGAACCGCTTCAAACGGCTCACGGTCAACTTCGTCAACACGCCGCAGTTCAGCTTCACCCGCGAGGAAGACTGGAAGAGCACGTTTTCGTACCGGCTCGGCGCGAATCGCATCGTGACGCCCGACTGGGACGTCCGGCTGGGCGCTCTTTACGATCACAATCCGGAGCCGACCGAAGTCGTCGGTCCGCTGCTGCCCGATTCGGATCGCATCGGAGCGAGCTTCGGCGTCGGCTATCGCCGTGGGCCGTTCCTGGTCGACCTCACCGAATTCATGCTGCACTTCAAGCAGCGCAGCACACAAATGCGCAGCAGCGACAACTTCAACGGAAAGTACAAGACTGACGCGAACCTGATCACCCTTGAATTCGGCTACCGGTTCTAGGGGAAGGAGACCAAGTCCAATGATGCGCATTCGAAGCCTCACTCGCTTTGTCGCAGTTCTGGTGGCCGCCGTCGTCGCCGCACCCGTGTTCGCGGCGCGCGGAACCGCCGACTTCACCCGCTTCGTGGCCATCGGCGACAGCTACGGCGCCGGCGTGGAGAGCGGATCGCTGAATCAGAATCACCAGCCGTTCAGTTGGCCCGCGGTGATTGCGCGGCAGGCGGGGGCGCCCGACTTCCAGCAGCCGCTGGTCAGCTTCCCCGGAATCGGCGCGGAGCTGCAGCTCGTCGACGTGATTCACTTCCCGCCGACAATTCTGCCGGCGCCCGGCATCGGACAGCCGACGAATCTGAATCTCGCGCGGCCCTACAACAACCTGAGCGTTCCGGGAGCCACGGTCAACGACGTAATCACCCTCACGGGGAAGGAGCCGCCGACGAGCACGGCGCGCATCTTCGCCCAGTTCATTCTTCGCGGTCTGGGAACGGAGGTCGATCAGGCGCTGGCGCAGCATCCGACATTTATCGCGGTCTGGATCGGCGGCAATGATGCCCTCGGCGCGGTGCTCGCCGGCACTCCGGCCGCACTCACCCCGCTCGATGCGTTCAAGACGTCTTACAACTCGATGCTCGACAAGTTGACTGCCGGCGCGCCGGGTGCGGGCATTGTCGTCGCCAACATCCCGAATAACATCCTGGCGCTGCCCTACGCCACCGCCGTCCCGCCAGTGCTCATCGATCCGGCGACGCAGAAGCCGGTGATCGGGCCGGACGGGAAACCCATTTTCCTGGTCGCCGATCTCGGCGGCGGCAACGTCGGACAGCTTCCGCCAGGAAGTTTCGTGTTACTGCCTGCCGCAGCGAAGATCGCCACGGGCTACGGCATTCCGTCGGTTCTCGCGTCGATTCCGCCGTTCAATCAGCTCCCGAACGTCGGCAAGCCGCTCTCCGATACCGACGTGCTGACGCCGACCGAAGTGGCGGCCATCGTGCAGCGCGTGAACGACTTCAACGACGTGATCAATCAGGCCGCCTCGTCGCGCGACATTCCGGTGGCCGATACCAAAGCGCTGTTCGATCGCGTCACCACCGGGAAGTATTTCGTCGGGCCGATGAACATCACCGCCTCGTTCATCACCGGCGGATTCTTCAGCTTCGACGGATTCCACCTCACCGACATCGGCTATACGCTGTCCGCCGACGAGTACATCAAGACAATCAACAGTGCGTACAAAGCGGCAATCCCGCTCGCGTCGCTCTCGCAATTCCTGCAGAACAACGCGCCGGTGACCTCGATGGGAATGCCGGACGTGAGCCCCGAGGCGGCGCAGCAGATCCTGATGTTCGCGCCAAGGGTGCGACGACTGCGCGTCGTCGCGCACTGAACTAACGTAGGGCCGGCTCTCCAGCCGGCCCGAACCGGCTAAGAGCCGATTCTACGTCCCGGCCGGCCGCGCGGTGACGGGCGCGAGATGTCGATCATCGCCATCCGCTCCTTCTCGTCATACCAGCAGTGGAAGCGCTTGATGCCGGTGACGTCGATGTGAATGCCGGACGTGCGCGTCGTCGCGCACTGAACTAACGTAGGGCCGGCTCTCCAGCCGGCCCGAACCGGCTAAGAGCCGATTCTACGTCCCGCTACGAGCCGATTCTACGTCCCGGCCGGCCGGCCGCGTGGTGACGGGCGCGAGATGTCGATCATCGCCATCCGCTCCTTCTCGTCATACCAGCAGTGGAAGCGCTTGATGCCGGGGACGTCGATCTCGTAGAAGCGGAAAAAACTCGGCACGTGAATGGAGGTCGACTTGTCTGACTGGCGGATCGTGGCCGATCCTTCTTCCTTCCGCTCGAGCGGCTTGATGCCGATCACTTTGCGTTTCTTGTCGTAGTAGAGGTTCGCGTTGCTCTTGCCCCGCAGCCGCAGCATCGAGGCGACCGTCGACGGCAGGCGAATGAGGCGTGACTGAACGATTGTCGCCGATGCGGGAAAGCGTTCAAATTCGGTTTGCGGCTGCCATTTTTCGAAACCCATTCTCCGACTCCTCACCCGTCACTCCACCGCGCAATCGACGTTGTGACACGATCATAAAATCCGATGGGATTTTGTCAACAATTAACCTCAATCGTTACGCCCCCCGATAAACAGATCACCTCTCGATTGTTATTCTAAGTTATTAAAACCTGACCCAATTTCGGCCTCATGGATGAGCAAGCAATTCGTACACAAAAGCCTCGTATGTTCATGTCACACAAGGCCTTCGCAGCACGCTTGGGTACCAGCGCCTCGCGCAAAAGCGGCGGTAAGCCGCCATGCTCCCAGGGTCAACCTCGGAAATATGCCCGGTCCAGCGCCCTGTACTGCACTGCCTCCGCAATATGGCTGCTGTCGATACGCTCCACGCCGGCCAGGTCCGCGATGGTCCGGGCCACCTTGAGCACGCGGTCGTACCCGCGCGCCGAAAGCCCCAGTCGCGCCACGGCGTGCTCGAGCAGGCGGCGGGAGGACGGTGCAATCTCGCAGAAGCGGCGCATCTGCCGCGTCGACATCTCCGCGTTGCATTCGGCGTGCGACCGGCGGAAGCGCTCGCGCTGGATCTGTCGTGCCGACTCCACGCGCCCGCGAATCGCTTCCGACGGCTCCCCCGCCGTCGTCGACGAAATTTCTTCCGGCGTCAGCGCGGGCACCTCGACCTGCAGGTCGATGCGGTCGAGCAGCGGCCCGGAGATCTTCGCCAGATACCGCGAGACCTGCGTCGGCGCGCAGATGCATTCACGCCGCGCGTCGTTGAAGAAGCCGCAGGGACACGGGTTGAGCGCCGCGGCGAGCGTGAAACGCGACGGAAAAGTCACCGTTCGCAGGACCCGGGCGATGGTCACGATGCCGTCTTCCATCGGCTGGCGCAAAACCTCCAGCGTGTCGCGCCGAAACTCCGCCAGCTCGTCGAGAAACAGCACGCCGTGATGCGCGAGGCTGACCTCTCCCGGACGAGGAGGGGCTCCTCCTCCGACCAGCCCCGCCGTCGAGATCGTGTGATGCGGCGCGCGAAACGGGCGGCGCGTGAGCAGCCCGCTGCCGGCAGCGAGCGTTCCCGCGACTGAGTGAATCTTGGTCGTGACGATCGACTCCTCCAGCGCGAGGCGAGGCAGGATCGACGGCAGCCGCTTCGCCAGCATCGTCTTTCCCGATCCGGGCGGGCCGATCATCAGGATGTTGTGCCCGCCGGCCGCGGCCACTTCGAGCGCACGCTTCGCCTGTGCCTGGCCGCGCACGTCACAAAAGTCGGCGCCGTCAGCAACCGCTTCGCTTCTGTTCGAAGACACGGCGGGCGCAATGGCTGCCTCGCCGCGCAGATGGCGCAGCAGTCCGGGCAGGTGCGGGGCGCCGATCACGCGTACGGAGCGGACGGCGGCCGCTTCGTTCGCGTTTGCCGCGGGGACGATCAGCTCGCGGATGTTGTCGTCATGCACCAGGGCCCCGGAGATTGACAGCGTTCCGCGCACCGGCGCGACGGTGCCGTCCAGCGACAGCTCGCCGACAAACACCCGCCCGGCAAGATCCTCTTCGCGCAGGAGCTCCGAGGCCTGAAGGATCCCGAGGGCGATCGGGAGATCGAATGCCGATCCTTCCTTTTTCACATCGGCCGGCGAGAGATTGACCGTGATGTGCCGCGGCGGGAGCCAGAAGCCGCAGTTGTGGAGGGCGGATCGGACACGCGAGTACGCCTCGCGCACGGCGGCGTCCGGAAGACCGACAAGAGTGAAGCCGGGTTGCGCCGCCTGCGCAGCGTCGACTTCGATGGTGATGCGTACCGCGTCGATGCCTAAGGTCGCGGCGGACCATACTTTCGAGAGCATGGCACGTGGCGACCACGCGGAAGTCCCGAACCGAGGGTACCTCGGAGGGCGCGGACATTGTCAAGCCTTTGGAGTGCGGCGCCTTGGCGCCGCCTTTCCGGCGAAGGCGGCGGCAAGGCCGCCGCACTCCGAAGGCCTGATAATCTGCACGGATGCGAATCGCCGTTCCACACAACATGGACAAAGCAACTGCGCGCCGCAAGATCGACGACCGCCTGCAGCAACTCCTCGCGACGTATGGCCACTATCTTTTGGATATCGAACAACGCTGGGAGGGCGATCGCCTCGTCTTCGCGGGCAAAGCCAAAGGGATGAAGGCCAACGGAACCGTCGACGTGACCGAAAACGAGATCATCATCGACGGCAAGCTGCCACTGCTGGCGAAACCCTTCGAGCCGCGGATCAAAAGCACCATCGAACGCGAAGCGGCAGCGATGTTCAGCTGAAAATCTACTGTACGTGGAAGATCTTTTTCAGCGCGTCGACGTTCGGATCGACGAAAACGTGTCCGTCGACCTCGACAGCGGGATCGGTGCCCAGGTGGAAAACCTTGCTGTGGTACTCCTCCGGGCGCGCAAGTTCGTGGGCCACGCGGTAACGCGAAAGAAATCCCTGAATGAGTGTCGTCTTCTGTTTCTTGCTTCCGGGGAAAAACCTTACGGTCATGCTCCCCTCCCTTCACGCCCGGGTGCTCAGCTCCGAGTTGGATGAATCAAGAACGGTATTCCTGAACTGGGGCAAAGTCAAATAAGTTCGCGTCAGGCCGTTAACGCTTCGCGATACTGGACCTCGTACAACTTTCGATACAGCCCATCGATGCGCATCAGCTCCTCGTGCATGCCACGTTCGCGGATTTCGCCGTGATGGAAGACGAGGATCATGTCGGCGGAACGGATGGTCGACAGCCGGTGGGCGATGACGATCGACGTACGGCCCTCCATCAGCGTGTGAATGGCGTCCTGGATCAGCCGCTCGGTCTCGGTATCGATCGACGACGTTGCTTCGTCAAGGATCAGCACGGGCGGATTGAACGCCAGTGCACGTGCAAAAGATAATAACTGTTTTTCGCCCACGGAAAATCCGGCGCCGCGCTCCCGAACCGGGTCGTCGTACTGCAGCGGCAGGCGTTCAATGAAGCGCCTGGCCTGCACGCGGCTCGCCGCCTCGCGCACGGCCTCATCGGCGATCTCCGGATCACCCAGGGAGATGTTCTGCGCCACGGTGCCGGTGAAGAGGAAGAAGTCCTGTTGGACGATGGCGTACAGCGCGCGCAGCGACTCCTGGGTATAGCGCCGGATGTCGACGCCATTGATGAGGATCTCTCCCCGCTGCGGCTCGTAGAAG
This sequence comes from Thermoanaerobaculia bacterium, assembly GCA_041483175.1. Lineage (GTDB taxonomy): Bacteria > Acidobacteriota > Thermoanaerobaculia > Gp7-AA8 > Gp7-AA8 > Gp7-AA10. The sequence goes on from JBGPFD010000117.1 coordinate 7,520, forward strand.
CGGAGCAGCAGCGCGGTGACCGTCGTCTTTCCCGCCCCCGTGTGTCCGACCAGCGCCACGCGTTTGCCGCGCTCCACGCGGAACGAAACGTTTTTCAGCACCCACTCTTCGTCGTTGTAGGCGAACCAGACATTCCGGAACTCGAGCGATTCGAAGCGGTCGACCTGCAGCGTTCCCTCGTCCCTGATGCCCACCGGCGTGTCGAGCAGCTTGAAAATGCGCTCGCTCGCGGCCATGGCCGCCTGCAGGATGTTGTACTTCTCCGACAGGTCGGAGATCGGCTCGTAGAAGCGTTGCGCGTACTGGAAGAAGGCGATCAGCGCGCCGATCGACAACGTGTTGCGCAACACCTGCCCGCCGCCGTACCACACGATCAGGGCGATCCCGATGGTCTGAATCAGCTCGATCACCGGATAAAAGACGGCGTAGTAAAAGATCGACTCGATGTTCGCGTCGCGGTGGCGCGCGTTCAAATCTTCGAATTTCTCCGCCTCGCGCTCTTCACGATTGAAGAGCTGCACGGTGGCCATGCCGGAGATGTGCTCCTGCAGGAAGGCGTTGATCGCCGCGATCCGCGCGCGCACCTTGCGATAGGTCATCCGCGCGCCGCGCCGGAACCACGTCGAGAGCAGCAGGATGAACGGCGTGATGGAGAAGAGCACCAGCGCCATACGCCAGTTCATCCAGAAGAGCACCGCGACGATGCCCGCCAGCACGAAAATGTCGCCGAAGATGGCCACGAATCCGGCGGTGAACATGTCGTTGAGCGCGTCGACGTCGGTGGTCACGCGGGTCATCAGCCGGCCGACTGCATTGCGGTCGAAAAACTGCACGTCGAGACGCTGCAGGTGCTGGAAGATCTGCTTGCGGAGGTCGTACATGATGTACTGCCCCATCAGGTTCATCAGCACCATCTGTGTATAAAGGACGGCAAAGTCCGCGAAAAGGGTGACGAAGTAGAGCGCGGCGACTACGTCGATGCCGGTCAGCGGCGTGAATGACCAGCCGTGCGCATCCAGCCATGCGCCGAAGATACGGCTGATGCCGACAGTATTGGCCCCGCTCAGCGGCCTGACGTAGAGGTCGACGCCGACGGCGATGATTGCCGGTCCGGCGATCTCCAGCATCGCCGAAATGATGACCAGCAGCACGGAGAACGTGGCGCGGGCGCGATACGGCCGCAGATAGGTCAGCAGCCGCCGCGCCAGGCGCTTGTCGAAGGCCTTCGCCCCTTCGTCTTCGTGGCGTTCGATGAATTCAGACATACGTGTTCGGTGTTGGGCCTTAGGCGTTAGGCGTTAGGCATTAGGCGTCTTTCCGAACGCCTAGCGCCTGACACCTAACGCCTGTCACGCGATCTCCGACAGCTCCTCCTCGATCGTCTGTCTCCGATACAGGTCGGCGTAGTAGCCGTCGTGCGCCAGCAGCGACTCGTGCGTTCCGCGCTCGACGATGCGGCCGTTGCCGAGAACCACGATCTGGTCGGCGTCTTTGACCGAAGAGACGCGGTGCGACACGATGAGCACGGTTCTTCCCTTCCGGATCTCGCGCAATGCGCGGAGGATTTGCTCTTCGGTGGCCGTGTCGACGGCGCTGAGCGCGTCGTCCAGAATGAGGATCAGCGGATTACGGATCAGGGCGCGGGCGATCGCCGTACGCTGCTTCTGGCCACCGGAGAGCGTGATCCCACGCTCGCCGATGACCGTCTCCAACCCCTGCGAGAATGCGGCGACGTCGCCCGAGAGTCCTGCCTCCTGCGCTACCTCGCGGACCTCCTCCGCCGAGGCGTCACCGCGGCCGAAGCGGATATTTTCGGCGATCGATTCGGAGAACAGGAACGTCTCCTGCGGCACCATGCCGATCCATTCGCGAAGCTGGCGCAGCGGAATCGCTTCTACCGGCTGCCCGTCGATGAAGATCGTCTCCGGCGGCGGCTCGAACGTGCGGGTGATCAGAGAGAGGAGCGTCGACTTTCCGCTCCCCGTGCGGCCGACGATGCCCACCGTCTCACCGTGACGAACGTTGAGATTGATATCGCGCAGGACTGTGTGGAGGCGGGCCGCCTCGCCCGCCGCTCCCACACTCGCATAGTCGAAGGTCAGATCGCGAATCTCGATGTGCGGGGAACGTAGAGCCGGCTCTCCAGCCGGGGAACGTAGAACCGGCTCTCCAGCCGGTTCGAGCCGGCTGAGAGCCGGCTCTACGTACGTCACATCCGGTTCGATGTGCCACACCTCGTGCAGGCGGACCATGGAGGCCATACCGCGCTGAAAGAGATTGATGACCCAGCCCAAGGCGATCAGCGGCCAGATCATCCGGCCGAGGTAGAACTGAAACGCGACGAAGGCGCCGATGGACATCGTGCCGGCGATCATCCGCCGGCTGCCCATGAAAAAGATGACGCCGAACATGATTCCGATGATTCCGTGCAGCGCCGGATAGAACGTCGCCGTCAGCCGGATCACCGAGCGATTGCGCTCGACGTATTCGTGGTTCATCCGCTTGAACGTGCCGATCTCGTTCTCTTCCTGCCCGAAGGCGCGCACCACGCGCACCCCGGCGAGGTTCTCCTGCACGCGGGCGGAGATGTCGCCGAAGTAGTCCTGCACCGATTTGAATCGAACGTGGATCTTCTCGCCGAAGAACTGGACCAGGCCGGCCACGACAGGGACGGCGATCAGCGAGATGAGGGCCATCGATCGCTCGATGCGCAGCATCATGATGAAAGCGCCGATGACCACCAGCAACGAAGAAGCGGAATGCATGACCGCCGGCCCGATGAGCATGCGGACGGAGGCCAGATCATTCGTAGCACGCGACATCAGATCGCCGGTGCGCTGCTCCTGGTAGTAACGGACCGGCAGCCGCTCCAGATGGGCGAAGAAATCGTTGCGCATGTCATATTCGATGTGCCGCGACGTGCCGATGAGAATCCACCGCTGCAGGTAAAGGAATATCCCTTCGACAGCCGACGCGCCGACGAGCAGCAGGCTGTAGCGCAGCAGCGTCTGCCTGGTAATGGCCTTCGTCAGCTCGTTGACCGCGTTGCCGATGATCATCGGCTTGAGCAGCGAAAAA
>JBGPFD010000118.1:0-10536 GCA_041483175.1 Thermoanaerobaculia bacterium
ACAGCGCCGACTCTGACGTAGAGCCGGCTCTCAGCCGGCTCCCATTCGCCAAACGCCGGAGGAAGCCGCCTGAGAGGCCGCTCTACGTTGCCACCACAGCGCCGACTCTGACGTAGAGCCGGCTCTCAGCCGGCTCCCATTCGCCGAACGCCGGGGGGGGCCACCTGAGAGGCCGCTCTACGTTGCTACCACAGCGCCGACTCTGACGTAGAGCCGGCTCTCAGCCGGCTCCCATTCGCCAAACGCCCGGGGGGGGGCCGCCTGAGAGGCCGCTCTACGTTGCTACCACAGCGCCGACGAGATCGTATGGATGGGCATCGCTGATGGCGACCCGGGCGAAGGCCGGAAGCTCGCGCGGAAGTAGGTCGATGCCGTCGTTGATCAGCAGGCGGCCGTCGATCTCCGGGGCCTGACCGATCAGCCGTCCCTCGAGCAGGTGCTCCGTCTCTCCGCAAGTGCCATTGATGATGGCGTCGAACGTCTGCCCGATTTTCGCCGCGTTCTGTTCCAGCGAGATCGTCTGCTGCAGCTCCATCAGCTTCGCGCGTCGCCGCTCCGCGGTCTTGCGCGTCGGAGTGTCGTCCATTTTCGCCGCCGGCGTGAACTCCTCGGGCGAATAGACGAAGGCCCCCATCTGATCGAATCGCGTCCACTCGACGAACTCGTAAAGCTCGCCGAAATCCTTCGGCGTCTCGCCGGGGTGCCCGGTGATGAACGTCGTGCGCAGCGAAATGTCGGGAACCACATCGCGCATACGCTCGATCATCTGGCGATATTCTTCCGGCGAGCCGGGACGGCGCATGCGCGCCAGAACGTTGGCCGAAACGTGCTGCAGCGGGATGTCGCAGTACGAAACGAAGCGCTTTTCGCGTCCCATCAATTCGAACAGCGTCCAGTCGAGCGATCCGGGATAGGCGTAGAGGAAACGGATCCAGGGGAAGTCGGTCTCATCGAGCAAAGCCCGAACGAGCTGTGTCAGGCCATGCTGCAGCCCGATGTCCGCGCCGAAGCGTGTCGTGTCCTGCGCCACGAGGCAGAGCTCTTTGACTCCCTGCCGCTGCAGCGCCTGCGCCTCGCGCACCAGCGACTCGATCGTGCGCGAGCGAAACTTGCCGCGCATCTGCGGAATCGCGCAGAAGGTGCACGGATTGGAGCAGCCCTCGGAAACCTTCAGATACGCGTGCGCCGTCCCCTGCGCCAGAACGCGCGGCAGGTCTTCGTAAAGGCGCACGGACATCTTTCGCTTGACCGGCGCCGCGTCGACCTCGCCCGTGACCGCCTGCGCGATCAACTCGAGATGATCGAGCCCGACGAAGGCGTCGATCTCCGGGATGGCCCGCTGCAGGTCCGTGCGGTACTTCTGCACCATGCAGCCGGTGACGATCAGCCGCTCGATGCCTTTCCCCTTGCGCTCGGCGATTTCGAGGATCGTATCGATCGACTCCTTCTTCGCAGCGTCGATGAAGCCGCAGGTGTTGACGATGACAACGTCCGCCTCCTGCAGATCATTGGTGATGGTCACCTCGGAATCTTCGCCGAGCTGTCCCAGCATGATCTCGGCATCGACGAGATTCTTCGGGCATCCGAGGGAGATCATTCCGACGCGTCGCGGCACGGTCAGGAGGAACAGTGGTGCCCCGGGCGCTATTCTGCCCGCCAGATCGCGCTCGCCGCGCCGCACTCGGTGACGTGCTTGTACAGGCCGGTGTTCATGACGCTGCTCTCGAGCAGGAGCATCTCGTCATCGCGGCTGGCGGGGACGAGCTTCAGATCGAGGCCACGGATCACGTTCTCCACGGTCCGATTGTGCAGGGCGATGATGCCGGCTGACACCGGTTTGGCGGGATTGACTTCGTGCGTGGCGGCCAGCGCTTCACCGCGAAGGATGTAGGCCCGGAAGCGATTCGATCGCAGCCACCCCATCGCCGCGACGAGAGTGATGATGTGCCAGTTGCGATGCCGCCGGTAGACCTTGGCGATACTCCGATTGCGATCGCCGGCAGGCTTGTAGACGTTCGGCTGAACTTCCCAGATCAGGGCGAGCGATCGTTCGCCATCGATCGAGCCGCTCGTCTCGCCGACCGAACCCGGCAGCGTGTGCTGCTGCCCTTCGGCCTGACCGATGGCAATGGCGTCGTGGACATCGGCGGCGATCAGATCGAACGAGATCGTCTCCTGCCGGCCGCCGAAGTGCGCGTTGCGCCCCTGCATCAGAATTCCTTCAGGAACGGGTTGATGGCCATCGATGACATGGTGGGCCTGCGGCTGGACCGGCCCGAGCGGAATCGCCAGTCCGGCCGCTCGGCCCTCTAGCGCGCGCGGGCGGTAGAAACTCCCTGTCGGCTGCCCATTGCTCCACAGCGGATGATTGCGCGTGAGGTAGCGTTCCACCACTCGCCACCGGATCGCGGCGCAGTGCTCCGGACGAAGGCTGGCAGGCGATTCGACCCTCTCCGCGATTTCGCCGAACACTTCCAGCACCTCCTCCCCCATCGACACGTAGAGGTCGTACATCGCCGCCTTCGTGTCCGGCGGAACGCCGAAGGCGTCGAAGACGCTCTCGATGTGCTCGGGAAAGGCCATAGAAGTTCCGAGTTCCGAGGGCCACTCGGAACTCGGAACTCGGAACTTCTATGCGGCGACTCGCTGCCTCGCGTTGTCGAGCAAGCGCTGCACATCCAAGACGCAAGTGATCTCCGCGAGTCCGCTGCGGATGTCCTTTCCGTGGGCGATTCCCTTCGAGAACCAGCCGATCACGGTGCGCGCCTTGTGCAGTTTCCATTTATCGGGCTGCGGCGCGCGATCGATTTTGGCCAGGTATCGCTGCATCGCGTCGATGCGACGGTGGAGCTCGTCACCGGATCCGCCGCACGTAATGTCGCGGAAGATAAACGGATTGTGCAGGGCGGCGCGGCCGATCATCACGCCATCGACGCCCGTCGCCTCGAACATTCGCAACGCGTCAGCGGCCGTTTTGACGTCGCCGTTGCCCCACACCGGAATGCGCAACGCGCTTTTCACGTGCGCGATGTAGCTCCAGTCGCTCGCGCCGCTGTAAGCCTCGTTGCGCGTGCGGCCGTGAATGGCGATCGCCGCGACGCCGATCTCCTCGAATCGCCGCAGCAGCGGCAGGACGTCATCGCTCTCCCACCCCTTGCGCACCTTCACCGTCACCGGGATCTTTACCCGGCGCCGGATCTTCTCCACCACGCGCGCGGCGCGATCGAAGTCCTTCAGCAGCGCCGATCCGGCGCCGCCGCTGACCACCTTGCGGACGGGGCAGCCCATGTTGACGTCCACGATGTCGACGCCCTGCTCCTCGACGATGGCCGCCGCGTCGTCCATCCGATCCGGATCGCCGCCGTAGATCTGAATCGCTACTGGACGCTCGGCCTCGGAGAATGCCAGCATCTGCCTGGTCCGCGCATTGTTCCGCGTCAGCCCTTCCGCGGAGATGAACTCCGATACCACAAGCCCCGCTCCGCCGAGCTCTTTGATCAGCGAGCGGTAATACGTGTCGGTTACCTCGGCCATCGGCGCGAGCGCCAGCGGCGGGTCGATGCGGACATTGCCGATGGAAAACGGCTTCATGGCTCGTTTGTGAACGCCGGAGCGCGTCCGGCTCTTCCACGATCATCCATGGCGGCAGACGAAGAACAGCTTGACGTTCCGCGCCTCGGCATAGGGATCGAACTCGGTCACCTCGACTGGAACGAGGCCAGCCGCCGCGAGGCAATCGACGATCTCGCGCTCGCTATAGGCGCGCTGCTCGCGCCGTTCGTGAATCCTCACCCGCTCGCCGGCAACCTCCGCCCAACCGGTGACCATCGCCTGGGCGATGCGGTCGCGCGGGCGGAACTTCGTCGCCATCTTCAGATGAAAGCCGCGACCGTCGGCCACGAACGGCTCGTCATTGCCCCAGATCGCCGGGTAGATATCGGGATGATTTACATCGAACAGAAACAATCCGTCTTCATCCAGCACGCGGGCAACGCATCGGAACGCGGCGGTGAGATCCGCGGAGTTCTTGAGATGATTGAGAGTGTCGTAGAGGCAGGTCACGCGTGCATATGTGCCACGCAAGGGCAGCGCACGCATGTCCCCGGCAAGGAGATGCCGCGCGCGCCGGCGGCCAAGCTGCAGCATCGGCAGCGACAGATCGATGCCCACAGAGCGGTAGCCGAGCTGCAGAAAATATTCAACGGCGATCGCCGTCCCGCATCCGACATCGAGATGCGTCTTCACACGAGGCGGATAGCGATCGATCACCCGCCGGAGCAGCCGGCGCATCGCGCGGAAGAAACGATGGCCCAAAGCCTGATCGTAGGCGTAGGCGAAGGAGCCGTAGCCTTCGAGGGAGGAGGGACGAGGGCTGAGGGATGAAGACACCCTTCTCATCCCTCAGCCCCCAGCCCTCATCCCTCAGCCCTCATCCTTCCATTCGTAGAATCCGTGTCCCGTTTTCTTCCCCAGCTTCCCCTCCAGCACCATCTGCCGCAGCAGTTCGGGGGGGTCGAATCGGGATCCGAGTGTCGAGGCCAGGTATTCGGCGATGCTGAGGCGCACGTCGAGTCCGACCAGATCAGAGAGACGGAGCGGGCCCATCGGATGGTTGTAGCCGAGCTCCATCGCCCGGTCGATGTCCGCGGCGGACGCGACACCCTGCTCGAGCATGCGCATCGCCTCGAGGCCGATGGCGATCCCCAGGCGCGAGGTGGCGAAGCCGGGACTGTCGTGAACCACGATCGGCTGCTTCCCCATTTTCTCGGCCACCGCGCGCGCCTGCGCCACGGTCTCGTCGGAGGTGCGTTCGCCGCGCACGATCTCCACCAGTTTCATGGCGTGCGGCGGATTGAAAAAGTGCATGCCGACGAAACGCTCACGCCGCTCCACGGCCCTGGCCAGCGTGGTGATCGAAATCGACGAAGTGTTCGACGCAAGGATGGTCTCTTCGCCGCAGAAGAGGTCGGCCTGCGAGAAGAGGTTCTCCTTCAGATCGGCATCCTCCGGCACCGCCTCGATGATCAGATCCGCGCCGCGCACAGCCGGTTCGAGATCGGCCGCGAGATGCACGTGTTTCATCGCCTCCGCGGCGTCCTGCGCATTGACCTTCCCCTTCTCCACGCCTTTGGCGAGCGTCGATTCGATCGATGCCTTCGCGGCATCGAGTGCGGAAGGGTCGGCATCGTGAATCACCGTCTCGTATCCGGCGAGGGCGGCGAGATAGGCGATGCCACGTCCCATCGTGCCCGTGCCGATGACCGCGATTTGACGAATCATCAGCATGGACTATAACGGATCGAAAAGGAGGCAGTCATGGCGCTGATCAAAGAATTCAAGGAATTCGCTCTCAAAGGCAGCGTGATAGATCTGGCTGTCGCGGTGGTGATCGGCGCAGCGTTCGGCAGAATCATCACCTCCTTCGTCGACAACATCCTCATGCCGCCGATCGGTCTGCTGGTCGGCAACCACGATTTTTCGGACTATTTCATCACCCTGTCAGGCAGCCATTACGACACGATGGCGCAGGCGAAGGCGGCCGGTGCGGCAACGCTGAACTACGGCCTCTTCACGAACGCGGTGATCACCTTCCTGATTGTCGCTCTGGCGATGTTTCTGGTGGTCAAGCAGGTGAATGCGCTGGCGCGCAAGCCGGCGGAAAAGACGACGCCAAGCATGCGCGACTGCCCGCAGTGTCTCTCTCCGATTCCGATTGCCGCGCAGCGCTGCAGGTTCTGCACGCAGCCGGTCCAGGCCGCGTAGTGGCCGCTGTCACCCCGAGCGTGTGCGAGGGGTCTGGAGGGCCAGGCGCGCGCCACCCACGCCACCGGGCCCCTCGCTCGGGAACCTCTGAACAAATGTAGGGGCCCACGTCCTCGCCGGCCCGGCGGGCGGGGACGCCCGCCGCTACGCGAACCTTGTGCAGAGGTTCCCGAGCGCTCGCGGTGACAGCGCGTGTTAAACCGAGCGCATCGCCAGCTTGAGGATCTCGCGGTGGGTGAAGAAGTTCACCGCGGGATCGTCGAGATGGAAGGTATAGGTGAACTTCTCCTCGTTGTCGGCGATGAAGGTGAACTTGAAGTAACGGCTCTCACCGCCGTCGCCGAATTCCTTGATGTTCGACGAGTAGCCGTCGTCCGGCTCGACCTTCAGCACGCGGTACAGTTTGTGGGCGCTGATCGGAAGGTCCTCGGGCGGATAGTGAATGAACTGGATGGCGTAGATCACTTTCGGATCGACCTCACGCTGCGGGAACGGCTCCTGCCCCGCGTCGGCGGACGAGCCGGTGAACCACGTCTCCTCCTCCTTGAAGAGCACGATATTCGCCGAGTTCTCGGTCATCGGGAGCACAGCGCGATCGAGATGAATGTGCTGCTCAGGATCGGCCGCATCGCGAAGCTGTGACAGCAGATCGATGAGATACTGCAATCCCTCGGCAGTGCCGGTGAGCGCCACCTCGTCGTCTTCGTCGGAGATCCAGACGTCGAGCCAGGCATTCTTGGGAAGTTTGACCCGGCTCTCCAGCGTGTCGAAGCTGATCGCGGCGAAGCCCAGGCGCTTCGCTGCGACGTTGAGGAAATCGTTGCAGTGCGGATCCTCGACCAGATGCTGCCGCGCGTAATCGATGGCCGCCTCGTACGCGCGTTTGCGTCCGAAATCGTGCGTCAAATCAAACGGGCGGATGATTTGATCGAGGAGCTGCGCGTATCGCTCGGCCGGCTTGGACATGGCGTTCTGGTGTCGTGTTACGACACTATCATAAGCTCTCAGTCGGCTGCGGCGCGTGCCGGAACGATGGTCGCGCTCATCTTTTCCGTCATGCGGATGAACTCGATCGCCGCCGGAGCGCCGACCTGCTCCTCGGTCAGCAGCCGGTGCAGGTCATCGACGCTGCCAACCGCCTGCCCGGCGTAGGAGACGATCAGATCTCCTTCGCGAAGGGACGCGCGTTCCGCCGGGCTGCCCTTCTCCACGGACATCACCAGGACGCCGTGATCGCGCGGCAGATCGTAGAAGCGGACCACACGCCGGTGCAGCGGGACGTTCTGGCCGGCGACGCCGATGTAACTCCGAGTGATGCGCCCGTCGCGAATGAGCCGCGAGGCGACGAACTTCGCCGTGTTGATGCCGATGGCGAAGCAGATTCCCTGCGCCGGAAGAATGACCGCGCTGTTGACGCCGATCACTTCGCCGCGCGAGTCGACCAGCGGGCCGCCGGAGTTCCCCGGATTCAGCGCGGCATCGGTCTGGATCACGTTGTCAATCAGCCGCCCGCTTTTCGCACGCATGGTGCGCCCGAGCGCGCTAACGACGCCCGCGGTGACGGTGCATTGAAATCCATACGGATTGCCGACGGCGATGACCAGCTGCCCGGGGCGGATCGCCTCCGAGTCTCCGAATTGCGCGGCGACCTGATTCGGCGCGGAGATGCGAAGCACCGCGAGATCGCTGTGCGGATCGTCGCCGACGATGGCCGCGCCGAAGCGCGCGCCGTCGAGCAGAGTGACGTCGATCTGCGATGCGCCGCTCACGACGTGGCTGTTCGTGAGGATGAAACCATCGGGCGTGAAGAAGAATCCCGAGCCACCCCCGCGCACTTCGCCGCCTCGCCGGCGCTGCTGCCGCACCTCGACGTTGACCACGGAGGGCGTGATCCGCGCTGCGGCGGTCGTCACCGCGCAGGAGTAGGCATCGAGAAGTTCCCGGTTGTCGGTTTCCGGTTGCTGGTCGTCGTTCAGGGGCACCATTCCACTACGAACAACAAACCGCTATTCCATCATCCGCTATCCCGCCGAGCGGTCCCGCGTCTTCCAATCCTTCTGCACGTCGGCGAGAAAGTTGGACAAGTCGTCAGCGTGCTCTTCTTCGACGCCGAGGATCGACTCAATCATCCGCCGCGTGGTGATGTCCTTCTCGCCGAGGTAGTGGACCATTTCGGTGTACGAATCGATCGCTACGCGTTCCGCGATGAGATCCTCTTTGATCATGTCGACGAGGGTATGCCCTTCGACGTACTCCGAATGCGAGCGCGTCAGCAGGCCTTCCGGATTGAAATTCGGTTGGCCGCCGAGCTGAATGATCCGCCCGGCAATCTGATCGGCGTGTCCCTGCTCGTCATTGGCGTGCTGCAGAAACTCCTGGGCGATGGGATCGGAGTGAATGCCCTGAGCCATGAAATAGTGCCGTTTGTAGCGCAGCACGCAAACGATTTCGGTGGCCAGCGCCTCGTTCAGCAGCTTGATCACCGTCTCGCGGTCCGCCTGATATCCCTCGGTGACCGCTCCTCCTTCGATGTGTTTTCGCGCGCGCCGACGCAACTCCTTGACGTCGCTCAGAAATGGTTTCGTCTTCATACATTCTCCCTGGCCCTTATATCACCGCTGCCGCCAAACTGCGTTTGTGTGGCGTCGTAGGTACGCCCGCGCCATCGAAGCTCGTTGCGCACGCCGGTAAACCACATGGAGCGAAGAAAGATGTATGCCCAGACAGTCGCCATCAGCGGGTGGGCGAAGACGGCGTAGGCCAGCGGATACCGCAGGCTGCGGAAGAGGAGCAGCCGCGTCAGCGTAATTACGGCGATGATCGCGATACTGATCGGCTCGCCGGTGATGACCAGCGCGTACGGCAGAACGTGAAAGGCGATTCCGGCGAAGGTGGCAACTGCGGTCAGAAGGTAGCTGCGCCCCATCACCGTGAACGCGTTCTTGGTGAATCCGTCGACGGTCTCGCGAAAGCCGTGGTAGATGCGCACCGAGATGCAATCGTCGGCGCGCGCCACGATGCTCCGCCGCCCGCTCCGCCGCATCAGACGTGCGAGCGCCACATCGTCGACCACTGCGGCGCGCAGTGCCTCGTGTCCGCCGATCGATTCGTAGGCGGCGCGCTCGATCATGTTGCCCGATCCACCGCCGGCGCCGATCCAGACAATGCGCGTCCGGTTCGCCAGCCACACGGGCATGAAGCTGAGGAAAAAAACCGCCAGTTGCGGGATGAGAACGTTTTCCCAGAAGCCCTCCATCGCGAATCGCGGCACCAGCATCATCATCGGCACTCCCGACGCTCGGAATGCGGCGACGGCGCGCGCGATGGCCGGCGGCGCGTAGACGATGTCGGCGTCGACGAACAGGAGGATTTCTCCGCGGGCGGCGCGGCTCCCCTCGTGCAGCGCCCACGGCTTGCCGAGCCAGCCGGGAGGTGGCTCGTCGCCGTGGACGACCTCGAGGCGGCCGTCATCCGCCGCCAGACGGTCGAGAATCGCGCCGGTCGCGTCGCTCGACTGATCGTCGACGACGATCAGCTCGAATTGGCGATAACTCTGGGCGAGAAAGGCGCGCACGGTCCGCTCGATCGTGCGCTCCTCGTTCCGCGCGGGGACGATGATCGAGACGAGCGGGCCGTCATCCGGCGCGGCGGACGGAAGCCGCCCTACCAGGAGAAGATTCAGGATGGTCCGGAAGAACGATGAGATCCAGCCGATCAGGGCAATCCACAGAAGGACGCGCATGCGCGCCGGCCGTTATGCGGGCCCGACCCGGCGCTGTGCCTCGACCGCATACGGCGAATCTGGAAATTCCGTCACGATCCGCCGATACGTGTCTCGCGACTTATTGCCGTTCCCCTGCGCGTCGTAGGCGTGGGCCAGGAGCACCAGCAGTGTGTCTGCCGGCAGGATCGGATCGGGCTTGGTGATCTCGGCCTGCAACTCGCTGGCGACCTTGGACGCCTCGCCGTTCTCGATGCGGAGCTGGAACAGGCTGAAGCGTGCCGATCCGACGAGCACGTGCTTCGGGTGATCGCCGATGAACTGTTCGAGCAGCTTGCGCGCGTCGTTCACATCGCCGCGTCCGGCATCGAGCCGCGCCAGGTAGAGCTTGGCGACGTCGGCCGCGTCGGTGCCGCTGAATTTCGTCTCCACCTGTTGGAACTGCGACTGGGCCGCCGCATTGCGCTCCGGCTCGGTTTTGTACTTGGCGCCGGGCTGCGCTTGTCCTCCGGCGGGCGGCAGGAGCGGCGAATCGATGACCTCCGCAGCCGCGGTGAACGCCTTCTGCGCGTCGCGCTCGCGCGTGTTGCGATAGAAGTAGAAACCGTACACGCCGAGCACGACGGCTACGACGACCACTCCGATCACGATGAGAAGGCGCTGGTTTTCCCCGGCCTTTGACCACAGGCTGCCGACTTCGTCGACAAACCTGTCGTGTTGCAACTCTCTTCGATGTTCACGGCGCATGGGTAAGAAAGGACCTCCGGTGAGGGTGCGAGACTGTAACTCAGGCCTTTCCAACGGTCAATGGAGCGCGTCGATTCCGCCTCTGAAACTGTTAAAATTCTCCCCCGGCTGGCGAGGCATTGTCATTGCAGGATACGCTGACGGTTTTCGGAATCAGGCGGGACAATCATGAGATCGAATGCGCTACGAGGACTGACGATCGCCACGCTCCTGGCGACGTCTTCCCTGTTCGCCGCGCCCTCCCAGCCTGACCTCCCTAGCGCGACGATTCTCTGCTACCACATCATCGAATCGCCGGCCGATCC
>JBGPFD010000119.1:0-10160 GCA_041483175.1 Thermoanaerobaculia bacterium
AGATTGTGAAACAGCGGAACAAGCGAGACTTACTATCCGCGATTCAGTGATCTCTGTCAATCGAAAATGTGATGGCCGTCAATGCCCCGTGGTTGCCGCTTTCGCCGCTGCACGCACCCGAAGGCTCGGATCGCTGGCCCCAATGCGCTGCAGATCGGCCCGCGCGCCCGCCCCGCCGAGCTGGGCGTATGGCACCATGGCCATGACCATGACGTCTTCCTTCTGGTCCTCGCGCATGTCTCGAATCTGCGCCAGACGCCCACGATCGAGCATCTCCCCCAGCACGGACACCGCCCGAGGATCGCCGAACCGCGACAGCGCCATCGCCGCGTTCCAGCGGACGTCCGGCACCTCGGCGGACAGACCGCGGACCAGCGCCGGCACGGCGCTCGGATCGTCGATCTGGCCGAGAGTGAAGTACGCGGTCTTGCGCACGTCCTTGTCGGGATCGCCCGCCGCCTGCTCGATTCGCGGAACGGCGGCCGGGTCACGCAGCTCGCCCAGGGCCATCAGCACGTAAATGCGGTTGTCGACATCGCGGTCGTTGAGGGCTTCCAGCAGCAGCGGCGTTGCGCGGCGATCGCCGAGCGTGCCGAGGACCATGCACAGATAGCGGCGGATCCTCGGGTCGTCGCTCTTGGACTGGACGAAGATCGCCGCCACCTGCTGCTCGAGATTGGGGTAGCGCGCCGCCTCGCCGCGCTTGAGGGACTTCGAGAGCTGATAGGCCGCCTGCCAGCGCTCGTGCGAGCTGCCCGAACGAATGACATTCAGATAGTCAGGGATGGTGTGCTGTTCGGTGGCCAGCTTGCCGAACAGAAAAAAAATCGCCACCGCGGCGCAAACGATGCCCAGGGGAAAGATGACGAATTGGAGGAGGACGGATCGGGGAGATTCTTTGGGGATGTCTGTCATTCGTTGTGAATCAGAGAATGAAGAATTTCGAATTTCGAATGAAGAATTCAGAATCAAACCATTCTTCATTCTTAATTCTTCATTCGAAATTCTTCATTCTCCTTCTCATCTTCCGGTCCCCGCCACCACGAAGTCCGGCAGGTACCCCTTCAACTGCGTCGGCGCATCGGGCACCACGATGGCGTCCTTGTCGCACACCGATTCGCACAACCGGCAGGCGACGCATTTGTTCTTCTCCACGAATGCAATCTTGTAGTGGTTGGCCACGGTCTCGTCCTGCGGCTCGACCATATGAATGCACTCGAACGGGCAGATGTCGACGCAGAACTCGCAACCCGTGCAGAGCTCCTTGATCACCTCGGCCTTCGGGATGTCCCTCGGCTTCACGCGGGGAATGAACTCGCCGTGCTGGTTCTGGATGGCGTCCACCGGACAGTAGATGCCGCACACCGAGCAGTCGATGCAGCGATCCGGATGAATGTAGTACTGCCCGCGAGCCTCACCCCAGATGGTGTTGGTGGGGCACTTGATCTCGCAAACGCTGCAACCGATGCACTTGTCGGTGATGAAGTGAGGCATGGCGAGTCAGTTTACCTTAACAATCTCAGCGCGCGCGTTCACGTAGAGCGAGGTCGTCGTTCGGTGCCGTCGAAGGATCGACAGTTCCGGCGCGGCGCGCTCTCCGATCCAGAGGAACGCGCCGGGCGGTGGTTCGCTTCCCGGCGGCGCCGTCGCGCGCCATCCGGGATGCAGCGCCTGCTCCGCCGGAAACGCGCGGACACGATCGCCGAGAACGGTTATCGACTGGAGATAGAGATAGCCGCTGGCGACGATCGGCTCTCCCGGCGCGGCGACCTGCGGCAGCCGCAGGGCCGCCGCGCGGTAGTCGTCAAGCGGCCTCTGCAGATGATCGCGGATCCCGACGGCGCAGATGGCAAGACTGGCCGCGAGCAGCAGCGGAACCATCCAGCGGCGAGCCGAAACCGCGAGCCACAGCACCAGAGGCGCGGCAAGGATCGATTCGAATCGCAGCGGGAAGTAGATGCGCAACGCGAACGCCAGCGCGAGCGGGACGACGGTCATGATCGCGAATCGATTCACCCGCACCGCGGCAGCAATCAGCAGGACCGCGGCGACGATCGACAGCCACAGCGGCGGCCGGGCGAAAAGCGCATCGGGATAACTCGGGAACGCGCCGACCCAGGCCATCGACGCGCGCGGCTGGTGGATCGCGAGGAAGGCGCCGGGGGCGAATAGAAGGAGCGCCAGCAGGAAGGCGCCGCCGCAATCGGCGGCGCTGACGCGCCGCCCGGCCGGCGAGGGCGCCGGCCCCACACACTGCAGCAGTAACAGCGGCATGAACAGCGCGCCGTAATAGTGCGCATACGCCGCGGCGACGAAGGCGAGCGCCGCGGCGTACGGCCGGCGTGCGTCGAGCGCCAGCACGCCGAGGGTCACGAACATGGCACAGAGCGCGTACGCCCGCGCGTCGACGGCGAAGAGGACCGCGGGCGGAAACACCGCCAGCAGCGCCGCGGCGGCGAAACGTCGCGCGATCAGAAGAGCGACCAACGCGCCAGCGGCGAACAGCAGCGAGATCGCCCGCGCCACAAGCAGCGGCGGGTCGCCGAGTAGGTGAATCAGAAAGTAGTAGAGCGGCGGCCCCGAGTCGTGATGCAGCGCAGCGAGGATTCCGCCGAACGATTTCGCAGCGATCCAGCGCGTGAACAGCTCGTCGAAGAATGGCTGGCGCGCGTACAGGAGGGCGATTCTTGGGGCGAAAAAAAGAACGAGGATGCCGATCACGGTCATCCTCTGAACTGTCACCCCGAGCGGCGGCGAGGGGTCTGGAGGGGCGGCGCGCTGCATCTGGCTCATTTCTCTTGCCCTCCGCCCCTCCAGGCCCCTCGCTCCGCTCGGGGTGACAGCGTCAGACCGCAAGCAGCTCCGAAATCGTCCGGATCAGGTGCGACGACTGGATGGGTTTGGCGATGTAGGCGTTCGCGCCAAGGGCCAGTCCTCGTTCCCGATCCTCCTCCGCCCCCTCGGTGGTGATGATGATGATCGGAATGTTTTTCAGGCTGGCGGTCTGCCGGACGAGCGAGACGAGCTTCAGCCCGTCCATGACCGGCATGTTGATGTCGGTCAGGATCAGATCGATCTTCTCCGGCCCCGCGAGCTTCTTGAGGGCGTCGACGCCGTCGACAGCCTCGATGATCGTGGCGTTCTTGAATCGCTTCAGCGAAAACGAGATCAACTGCCGCATCGTCGGCGAGTCTTCCACGATCAGGAATTTCGCGTTGTCCATCATCATGACGTTGTCAGCAGATCGAGGAAGCTCTGGATCGTGTTGAGCTTCCGTTCCGATTGGGAGTAGAGCTTCGCCGAGAAGATGGCGGTCGAGGCGTGCGCCGCGAGCAGCGCGAACAACTCGTAGTCGACCGCCGTGAACGCCTCCTTCTGCACGAGCAGCTTGTAGACGACGATCGCGCCGATGACGTGATCCTTGATCTTGAGCGGTACCGCGGCAAGCGGTTTCTCCAGCGACACCGGCCCGCCCTGGGGATCGTGATGCAGGTAGTAGCTCTCGCCGCTGGCGGCCACGCCGCCGAGGATGCCCAGGCCGAGCGAAACGGAGATCGTGTCGATGCCCGGCATCACGTCCTCTCCTTCCCAGGCGATCGTCCGCAGCTCGCTGGTGCTCTCATCGAGCAGGAGAATGGCGAACGACTTCGCGCCGATCAGATTGAGGATGATCTCCTGCACCACCTGAATGACTTCTTTGAAGTCGAGCGTCGAGTGGAGCTGGTAGCTGGCCACGTAGAGGCTGGCCAGATTGTTGTTCTGTTCCTCGATTTCCGTGTAGCGGCCGGAGAAGTCCTTGTTCTCTGCGACGATCTCGCGAAAGCGCTCTTCCAGGGAGGCGATGCGGTAGCGCAGGCGTTCGTTCTCGTGCAGCAGCTCTTCGGTGAATTCCTTGCCTTTATTGAACAGCTCGAGAAACTTCTCCCCTCTCGGATCGTCGGTCATCGCTCTCTCTGCTCACCGGAAATGTAACATACGAGGGTGTGGGAGCGGCCGCGCCGGCGGGCGAGGGAGTCCGCCGCCACACTTTTCATCCCACGCACAGCCGCTCGATCGCGGCGGCGATGCCATCGAGCGGCAGGATGTGCTCGACAGCGCCGGTCTTGATCGCTTCGTTCGGCATGCCGAAGATGATCGCCGTCTCCGACGATTCGGCGATGGTCTTGCCACCGCGTTCGCGCACGCGGCGGATCGAGCGCGCACCGTCGTCCCCCATGCCGGTCATGATCACGGCGATCATCCGCTCGCCGCAGCAATCGCTTGCCGTGGCGAAGAGCCGATCAACCGAAGGGGCGTACAGGTCCTTCGCCTCGGGCTTAAGAACGCGCGACTGCAGCCCGTCGTTTCCGCGCCGCACCTCGGTCTGCATTCCGCCGGGAGCCACGTAGACGGCGCCCGGCTCGAGCCGCTCCCCATCTGCGACTTCCGTCACCTTGTAATTTGTCAGGCGGTCGACGCGCTCGGCGAAGAGGCGCGTGAAGGTCGGCGGCATGTGCTGGGCCACGACGATCGGAATCGGCAGCAGAGGCAGCTTTTGAAAGAGGCGCTGCAGCGCGGGCGGGCCACCGGTCGAGCTGCCGATGGCCACCAGCTCGATGGCAGTGTGGGGACCGGCTTCAGCCGGTTCGGGCCGTTTGGATTCGGCTCCTGCAGTGTCCTCGACGCGTTTGCGCAGATTGTCCATGCGCAAACTGTCGATCTGCAGCACTTTGTCGATCAGTTCCTGCTGGATTTCCTCCAGCCGCGGCGAGACCCGGCCACCCGGCTTGGCCACGAAATCGACGGCGCCGAGGTCGAGCGCCTTGAAGACGCTGCGGTCGCTGGCACGCGACGAGACAACGATCACCGCCGTGGGCCGGTTCTGCATCAGCCAGCGCAGAAACGCGAAGCCGTCCATCACCGGCATCTCCAGATCGAGCGAGATGACGTCGGGCTGCTGACGCAGCACCTGCTTGATGCCGTCCTCGCCGTTCACGGCGGTGGCGATGACCTCGATCCTGCCGCTGGACTCCAGCATCCGCGCGATGGTCACGCGGTTGTAGGCGGAGTCGTCGATGACGAGTGCTTTGATCATGGCGTGAGGTGTCAGGCGCTAGGCGTTAGGAGCTCGAACGCCTAACGCCTAACGCCTAAGACCCAACGCCTACTTCTGGTACACCATGTCATTCTTCAGATGTTTCAATTTGAACTGCGTGGATAGCGAGATCAGCGACTCGGAGTGGCCGAGGAGGAGATAGCCGCCGTCGAGGAGGCGATGGTAAAAGTTGCTGACGACCGTCCGCTTCGAAGCATCGTCGAAGTAGATGATCACGTTACGGCAGAAGATCACGTCGACGTAGCCGAGGAGCGAGACGCGCGGCTCGTCGTAAAGATTGAGGCGCCCGAAGGAAACGCGGTTGCGGATCTCGTCGCCGATGCGCCACGATCCGTCCGACTCGCGGGCGAAGTACTTGTCGCGCAGCGACGGGTCGGTGGCCCGGAAAGCGGTCTCCCGATACTGCCCCTTCCGCGCGCGCACCAGCACCTGATGGCTGATGTCGCTGGCGAAAATCTCGAACCCGCCGCGCTCGAACGAGCCGGACTCCTGCAGCATGATGGCGATGGAGTACGGCTCCTCGCCGGTGGAGCAGCCCGCTGACCACACACGAATTTTCTTTAATGATTTACGTGATAATATATCAGGAACAATTTCTTCCACGAAGGCGGTGAGTTGCGCCGGCTCGCGAAAAAAGTAGGTCTCCTTGGTGGTCACCAGGTCGTAGATCTCGTCAAATTCGGCCTCGGCGCGCGAATCGTATTGCAGGAAGTAGTAGTACTTCTGGAACGATTCGAAATTCAACTCCCGGGCGCGCGGTGAGAGCCGCTTCTGCAACAGGTACTTCGACGTCTCGCTGAACCAGATGCCGGTGCGCCGGTAGATGGCATCGCGGACCAGCCGGAAGATGTCGTCCGTCATTTCCAGGTGATGGTTGAAGGCGAAATCGAAGGGCGACATGAGGCGTCCGTGTTCTAGGCCGTGATGTCACCCCGAGCGTCAGCGAGGGGCCTGGAGGCGTGGGCGGCGCCACGGCGGGAGGTTGGCGAACCACCCGGCCTCCCAGGCCCCTCGCTGCACTCGGGGTGACACCTCGCCGCGCGACTCATGAGCCTGACTTCATTGCCGACAGAATGGCCGCGATGACCATTTCCCGGCGGCTGTCGGCGGTGCGCCAGGCCTGCTCGAGCAGGTCGCGGTAGAGATCCCTGTGGCGGATGAACACGTCACAGACGTCGTCGAGAATGGCCGCATTCTCCAGCGCCCCTAAAAGATGCGGGAAGGAAGAGCGATCGGGAATGCGATCGAGCGCCAGCACCGCCGACTCCTGCACGTACGTGTCGGGATCGTCGAGCGCGTGATGGAGCACCTCCAGCGCCTTGGCGTCGCCGCGGACTCCGAGCGCGGTGGCCGCGGCGGCGCGAATCCGCCAGTCGGAGTCGCGCAGCGCATCGAAAAGCCGCCGGAACACGTCCTCACCCGGGATGCGCGCCAGCGCCAGCACCGCGGCGCGGCGGATCTCCACATCGGAATCGGTCGCGCAGCGGAACAAGACACTGCGCACGCTGCCGTGCGCCAGATTCCCCAGGGCTTCGATCACCGCGATGCGCACCGGCGGAAGGTCGCTCTCCAGGTGGCGCAGCAGCGGCTCGACCGCGCGGGTCTGCCGGTACTCGCCGAGCGCCTGCGCCGCCGCCGTGCGAATCCACACGTCGCTGTCCTCCAGCGCGCTGATCAGCGGCTCGATCCCTTTCTCCGGCCGTAGCCGCACCACGACGTTGATTGCCGCGAGCCGTACGGCGGGCGACTCGTCCGTCAGCGACAGCACCAGTTGATCGGCGAACTGCTCCTCTCCGAATCGCCCCATCAGCGAGACCGCCTTCTGGCGAATCGCCGGATCGCTGTCCTTCGATGCCAGCAGCAGCTCCTCGGGATACCCCTGTCCCTGGATGTTGACGTAGATCGAGAGCGCGTTGAGCTTCGTCGGAATCGACGTCGACTGCAGCAGCTTGCGGATCCTCGACAGCACGTCGTTCTTGATGTCCGGAAACGCGGTGACCAGCGCTGAGACCGCGTTCACCGCCGCCTGCTGCGAGGCGACATCGGGATCGTCGAGCTTGGCCAGCAGGTAGTCGACCGGCGCGGGATGCATCAGCTCGCCGAGCGTCTCGATCGCCAGCCGCCGGATCATCGCGTTTTCGTGATCGAGGAAAGGGATAACCGCGGCAATCGACTCCCCGCTCCCGACTGCGTTGACCACGCGCAGCAGCAGGGCGACGACCTCGTCCTCCTGCGCGTTCTGCAGCGCGGTGAGGATCGGCGGAATGGACAGTGGACCGAAGTCGATCAACGCCTGCGCGGCCACCTCGGCGGTCTCCGGCTGCTCGAGATACGACAGGAGCACCGGAAGCGCGCGCGCGTCGCCGGTCCATCCGAGGAATTTCAGGACGAAGGAGCGCACCTCGCGCTTCGACGTGGTCTGGATCTGTTCGATCAGCGGCTCGACCTTGACCGGCGGAAACGCCTGGCGGAATTTGCGCTGGATCAACTCGCGCTCGTTTTTTTCCACGATCCGCGGCTTGCTCGCTTCGGCGATGCGCACCAGCGCGCGCAGGGCGGTGAGATTCAGCTTCTCCTCGTCGGCGATGATCTTCAGCAGAAAACTTACGGTGCCGACGTCGCCGATTTTTCCGATCGCCTCCAGCACCGGCTTGCGCAGCGACTTCTCGGCATAGAGCGGCAGGATGCCGGGCAGCGCGGTGCGGTCGCCGATCTCGCCGAGCGCTTCGACGGCGTGGAACTTGAGCCAGACATCATTGCGCGCGAGAACCAGCACCAGCGGCCCGATGGCAGCGGCGTCGCGAAACTTGCCGAGCGAGGAGATGATCGACGAGGCAACGTTGATGTCTGTTTCGCCTTGCAGCGTCTCGCGCAAGGCCTCGAATCCGTCACGGCTCCGCAAATCGCCGAGAAGATTGACCAGCGAGAGCCGCGTGTCGGCGTCGGGACCACGCCGCAGGTGCTGCACGATCGCCGGGATGCCCGCGTCGCCGATCCGCACCAGAGCCTCGGTGGCGGAATTGCGGCGGCCGGCGTTCTCCGCGTCGCCGAGCGCGTCGAGCAGGTGCTCGATGACCTCGCCTCGCGGGTCGCGCACGAACCCGTCGACGATCGTCTTCCGCACCCGCCAGTCTTTGTCGCCCAGCAACTCGAACATCAATGGAAAGTCGCGCGCGTCGGCCGAGTGCGACACAAGATAGGCCGCCTTCTGGCGGGCGTCGGGATCGGCCGATCGGGCCTGCTGGACGAGTTCGGGGTTCGCGCTCATGAGACCTGTGTCATCCCGAGCGTTAGCGAGGGAACTGGTCGGGTGGGGAGCGGTGCTGTGCCGCCCTGACACCCAGCTCCCTCGCTACGCTCGGGATGACAGTCATGCGAGTAGCTTGACCAAATCGAGAACGATCGTCAATGAATCGTCGCCGCGGATGACACCACGAATGGCTTCACTCTCCTCGGCCGGATGCACGATCGGCTGCGGTTCGATGGTTGCCCGATCGACTTTCGCCGGCCGCAGCACGCGATCGACTTCGAACCCCACCAGGCTGCCCGCGTCACGGATCACGATGACCCGCGCGTCCCCGTTTGCGCTGCGCGGCGGCTGCCGCAGGCGCGATCGGATGTCGATCAAGGTGACGATCGAGCCGCGCAGCGAGACGATGCCGACCACGCCCGGCGCGGCGTTCGGAACGGCGGTCACCGGCCGCGTGGCGATGATCTGCGCGACGCGGTCGATCTCGATCGCGTAACGCTCCTTGCCAAGAAGGAACGCCAGCAACTCCACTTCATCCGCCGGCGCGGCGGGCGGCGCCTGCGGAACGAAGCGCCGGCCGCCGGCTGCGGCGAGAAACTTCTCGAGCTTCGCTGCTGGTGTGACGGCGGCCGCCTCGGCCGCCGGGCGGGCGGGGGCGCCCGCCCCCACACCTTTCTTCGCTTTCTTCCGGATTTTTGCCAGATCAACCATGCGCTTCCATCCGATGTTCGCGTGCGGCGGAGACCACGCGCGGGGGCTCGATGATCTCCGCGTCATCGCCGAAGGCGTCGAGCAGCGCGGTCGTGGCCAGCGTGTTGATCAGGCGTGGAATCCCGCCGCTGAGCGCGTGGATCTCCTCCATCGCTCCGCGGCTGAACGGATTCCGATTCCCTCCCGCCACCCGGATGCGATGTTCGATGTAGGCGATCGTGTCGTCGAGCGAGAGCGGCCCGAGGTGATAGCGCATGCCAATACGCTGCCGCAGCGGCGCGTAGGCCGCGCGATCGAGCCGCAGCTCGAGCTCCGGCTGTCCGATCAGCAGCACCGACAGCAGATTCTGATCGTCGAGCTGAAAATTCGTCAGCAGCCGGATCTCGTCGAATGTCGCCTTCGACGGAAGCAGTTGCGCCTCGTCGATGATCAGCACCGGCTCGCGGCGGCTCTCGTACAGCGCGAATAGTTTCGAATGGATCTGCTCGAGCAGATCGCTGCGAAAGCGCGCCGGCGCGATCTCCAGTGCTACGGCGATCGAGCGCAGCAACTGCGTGGGCGTGAGGCGGGGGTTGATGAGCAGGATGATGGGGCGCGAATCGCCGATGCGGTCGACCAGCGCGCGCGACAGCGTGGTCTTGCCCGAGCCGATCTCTCCCACCAGCACCGCCAGCTCTTTTTCGTCCACGGCGTACTCCAGCCGCGCCAGCGCTTCGCTGTGCTGAGGGCTCTCGTACAGGAAGGCAGGATCGGGTGTCTTGCCGAACGGTTTCGTGCTGAAGCCGAAGAACTCTTCGAACATGCGGACGATCCGGGAACGAGTTTAAACCGTCTTGCGACTCACGCCACTGGCCAGCAGCCGCGCCGCGTGCAGCGCGCTCGATTTCCTCGCACGGCCGGGGGGTCAAACGTAGCGCCGGCTCTCAGCCGGCGCATGAGCCGCCTGGAGAGGCGGCTCTACATTGGGCGGAACGTAGCGCCGGCTCTCAGCCGGCGCATGAGCCGCCTGGAAAGGCGGCTCCACATTGGGCGGAACGTAGCGCCGGCTCTCAGCCGGCGCATGAGCCGCCTGGAAAGGCGGCTCTACATTGGGCGGAACGTAGC
>JBGPFD010000120.1:0-10089 GCA_041483175.1 Thermoanaerobaculia bacterium
AACGCGTCGACCTGCCCAATGGCATGACCATCTTCCTCATGGAAGATCACGAGCTGCCGCTGATCCGCGGCACGGCGCGCATCCGCGGTGGATCGCGCGATGTGCCTGCCGGCAAGGCAGGCCTGGTCGGCATCTATGGCCAGGCGTGGCGCACCGGCGGAACGGAAACCAAGACCGGCGATCAGCTCGATGATTTCCTCGAATCACGCGCGGCCAGCGTCGAGACCAACGGCGGCGACGATTCGGCGTTCGTCCGGCTCGACGTGCTGAAGGGCGACTTCGACACGGTCTTCCCCGTCTTCGTCGACCTCCTGCAGCATCCGGCCTTCCGCCAGGAGAAGATCGATCTGGCCAGGACGCAGGCTAACACGGTGATCGCGCGGCGCAACGACGACCCGATGTCGCTCGGCAGCCGCGAGGCGCAAAAGCTCGGCTACGGCGCCGAATCAGCGTATGCGCGCCAGCCCGAGTACGCCACCATCGCCTCGGTCACACGCGACGATCTCCTCGCCTTCCACAGCCGAACCGTCCCGAACAACATGATCCTCGGCATGGTCGGCGATTTCGATTCCAAGGCCATGGAGGCGAAGCTGCGGAAGGCATTCGAGCCATGGCCGCGCGGCTTCGAAGTGCCGAAGGCCCCGCCGGCGGACACCAGGCCCGCCAAACCGGGCGTCTACTTCGTGACCAAGGACGACGTCACGCAGAGCAACATCTATCTCGTCCACGAGGGCATCGTCCGCAACAATCCCGACTACTACGCGCTCGTGGTCATGAATGAAATCCTCGGCGGCGGATTCTCCGGCCGGCTGATGAACGACATCCGCTCGAAAATGGGCCTGGCATACGGCGTGAGCGGCGGCGTGAACTCCGAGTGGGACCACCCGGGTCTCTTCCGCGTCTGGATGGGGACGAAGAGCGGCTCGACGATGGAATCCATCAACGCGCTGCACGTGGAGATCGCAAACCTGCAGACCGCTCCGTTCACCAAACAGGAGCTCACGCAGGCAAAGGACTCGATCCTCAACGCCTTCGTCTTCACTATGGATTCGAAGGCCAAGATCCTCAATCAGCAGATGACGCTCGCCTTCTACAGCTATCCGGCCGATTACTGGGACCAGTACGCGGCGCAGATCGAGAAGGTGACCGCGGAAGATGTCGGGCGCGCGGCGAAGAAGTACGTCCACCCGGAGAACATCCGCCTGCTGGTCGTCGGCAAGGAGAGCGACTTCGACAAGAAGCTGAGCACGCTCGGCCCCGTAACGCCGATCGACGTGACCATTCCGGAGCCGGGCGCCAAACCAGCCGGAGCGCAGCCTGCCGCGAGCACGCCGGAAGGAATCGCCCTGGCCAAGAAAGTGGAAGGGTTCGTCGGCGGCAAGGCAGCCATCGCCGGCGTGCAGGCAATTCGCGAAGCCGGCACGATGTCCATCCGCACCCCGCAGGGTCCGATGGATGTCGAGATGGAGAGCCTGACGCGCTTTCCCGAGTCGCACCGGCAGGTGATCAAGACGCCGATGGGCGAAATGACCATGGTCTCCACGCCCGAGGCGGCGTTCATGATCACGCCCATGGGCGCGCAGGACATGCCGGGCTCGCAGCGGCAAGCGATCCGCACGGAGAGCCGTCAGGAGATGCTCAATGTTCTGAAGAACATCGACAACCCCGCGTACACCTTCAATGCCACGGGAGCGGAAAAGGTCGGCGACGTGAACGCGCAGGTGCTGGAGGTCAACGCAGACGGCGCGGCGTTCAAGTGGCTCGTCGATCCGGCGTCCGGCCGCATTCTGCGCAAGATTTCGCAGGGGCGGATGGGCGAATCGGTCACCGAGTACACGGAGTGGAAAAAATTCGGCGGGTTGAATCTCCCCGTCGCGCTCAGCATGACGTCCGGAGGTCAACCGGGCGGCGGCGGAAAGCTGACGACGATCGAGATCAATCCGACCATCGACGCGAACGCCTTCGCGAAGCCGAAGTAGGGCACGGCTGCGCCGTGCCGCATTCCCGGGGGGTTCGGCACGGCGCAGCCGTGCCCTACTTTTTCGCCTGCGCCAGCCTCACCAGCGCGATGGTGATCTCGTGAAGCGAGTGAATCACGCCCACTTCGAACCCGCTCGGCGCATTGCCGGCAGCGCACGCGCAGGTGTTGCACGGTCCGCCGCGCCCGCCGTCGTGATTGTCCATCGGGTGCCCGCAGGCGCACGAGTCTTTTGGCAGTTGCATCAGTCCCTCCGTCAAGGCGAAAGCATAGAGTAGTCGAGCAATCCGGTATGAAAAATGAGTTTCCACGCCCTGCCCATCCGCGTGTAGCCCTTGCACGCCCGCCCCTTCCAGTGAGATTCGCGTCCGGCACGGTCGCGCCACAGCGTGTCCACATCGACCACGGCAAAGGCGCCGTCTCCCTGGTCGGAGATCACAATTTTGATGATCGTGCGGCGGTTGTGCACCAGCTCGTGCGTGTCAAAGAGCTGTTGCCAGCCTGATTTCCACCGTGCGCGGTCGAAACGCCCTTGCGGAAAGACCCAGCTTGACGGATCGTGGGCCCGTTTGTCGGGCGGCCACGGCCACACCATGTCGGGATGAAACAGTTCGACCAGAGCCTCGGCGTCGCGCGCGTCCCAGGCGAGCGTCTCGCGGTCGACCATCTCGCGGATCTCGCGCTCCAGTTCAGAGTGCATCAGCAATACGCCTGGCGATCAGCGCGTACCCTTCGTTGCCGGGATGGAATCGATCGAAGGAGAGGCGGTCGCGCCACCGGAATAGATCCGCGGTCTGCACGATCACGACATTCGGATCGCGCGCAAAGCGCTCGAGCAGCTTCGCGTTCCAGTCACTGATCAGAGGCGCGAGCGTCTCCCCGAACGGAGTCGAAGTGAACGGGTTATACAAGCCGATGATGAAGATCCGCGCCCCGGGGCTGGCCTGACGGATCTGCTGCACGGCGCGCGTGACTTGATCGAGCACGCCGTTCATCGCCGCTTCCGGATCGCGCGGCGGCGCGTTGCGCCAGTTGTTCTCTCCCCACAGATCGTTGCCGCCGATGGAGACGATGATCACGTTCGACTGAGCCAGCAACACGCGGACGTTGCGGCCCTGGAGCTGTTCGAGCAGAGTTCCGGTACGGGCGCCGTCGATGGCCAGGTTGACCAGGTTCTTCGTCGGGATGTGCCGCGCGCGCAGATCCTCCACCAGGCGCCCGCCGATGCCGAGCCCTGCCTCGTCGCCGGTGCCGCGGGCGAGCGAGTCGCCCAGGATGATCGGCGCGATCGTCGTCGATGGAGCAGTCCCCGGAACGGCGCGTGGTGACGGGATGTTCACCGGTGTCCCGGTGTCGCCGCGAGCGAATGAGTAGAATCCGTGCGCGAAAACCGCGGCAGCGATCAACGCCGCGGTGGCAGGAACGTACGAGTAGAGGATCTTGCGCATTGCGCTTTGACGCTAACACGAGTTCCCGGTTGCCGGTATGTCATCCTGAGCCGCGAAGACGGCGAAGGATCCGCTTCGCGCTGGGGATTCCTCGCCGTCGGAGCCTGCCCTGAGCGAAGCCGAAGGGCGGCTCGGAATGACAAACATGACCACCCTCGTGGCAACCAATCTCACGAAAATCATCGGCCGCCGCACCATCGTCGAGTCGGTCTCGTTTTCTCTGCATCCCGGCGAGGTGTTCGGATTTCTCGGCCCGAACGGCGCCGGAAAGACGACCACCATCCGCATGCTGGTCGGCCTGATCCGGCCCACTGCCGGAAACGTTACCATCTGTGGATTCGATGTCCGTCGGGATTTCGAAGACGCGCTGCGCAACGTCGGCTGCATCGTCGAGAATCCCGATCTCTATCGGTTTATGACCGGACGCGAGAACCTGGAGCACTTCGCGCGGATGCTCGGCGTGGAGAAGGCGGAAATCGATCGCGTCGCCGAGCTGGTCGCGCTTGCGCACCGGCTCGATCAGCGCGTCGGCACGTACTCCCTTGGCATGCGTCAGCGGCTCGGCATCGCGCAGGCGCTGCTCGGCACGCCGCGCGTGCTCATCCTCGACGAGCCGGCCAATGGGCTCGATCCGGCCGGCATACGCGAGATTCGCGAGCTGCTCCGCCATCTCGCGAGCGAACGGCAGATGTCGGTGTTCGTTTCCAGCCATCTCCTCGCGGAGATCGAACTGATGTGCGATCGCGTGGCCATCATCCATCACGGACGGATCCTGCGGGAGGGCTCGGTGCACGAGCTGATCTCCAGCCAGCGGGAGATGGAGTTTCGCGTCGGCGATGTCGCCCGCGCGGCGGAGATCGTCCGGCAGCAAGGCCTCGCCTTCCGCACCGAACCCGACCGGCTGTGGATCTCTATCGACGAAAACGATGCGCCGCCCGTCGTCGCTGCGCTCACCGCGGCCGGCGTGTCGGTCTTTCACGCCCAGCGCCGCGTCGACACCCTGGAAGAGATGTTCCTGCAGGCGACGGGAGGGGAAACGGTCGATTGAAACGATGAAGGATGAACGATGAGCGATGAACAAGCAGAAAATTCGTTCATCGTTCATCCTTCATCGTTCATCGTTCGGTGAACAAGAATGTTCGTTCCGCTCGTACAAAACGAAACTCTCAAGATCCTCCGCCGCCGCCGGTTCACGGTGGTGATCGGGATTCTTTTTGCCATCCTGGCGGTGGTCACCTACGCGCAGTACCGGCAGTTGCGCTTTCATGCGCAGCGGAACTGGCGGGCGGACATCCAGGAGCGGATAGGGCGCTATCAGAACAACTTGCGTCGCGGCCGCATGAATCCGACGTGGAGCCGCTCGATCCATGCGGAGATCAACCGGCTGCAGTTCTATCTCGATCACGACATCGAGCCCGATCGGCCGACCACGCCGCTCTTCGTGCGCAATTTCGCGAATGTCGCGGGATTCCTGCTGCTTCCGCTTCTCATCGCCATCCTCGGCAGCGACATCGTTTCGGCCGAGAGCGCCGAGGGGACGGACAAGTTGCTGCTGACGCGTCCGGTGCGGCGATGGAAGATCGTAGCGGCGAAGCTGGTGACCCTGTGGATCTTCGCGACGCTGACGCTCTTCTGCGGCGCGATCCTCTCGTATGTCATCTCGGCCGTCGCCCTGCCGCGGCAGGGATGGACGGCGCCGACGTTCACCGGGTTTCAGGTCATGCGCGGCGCGTTTCGCATCGATGCGGTGCGGCAGCTCCCGCTGTGGAAAGACACGCTGATCGCCTACGGGCTGGAGTGGTACGCGCTGATCGTCGTGGCCTCGATCGCCCTCATGCTCTCGGTGATCTTCCGCTCCAGCGCCGCCTCCATCGGCACGATGCTGGCAGCGCTGATCGGCGGCACGATTCTGACGCGCATCAGCCCGGATTGGAGCACCGGAAAGTATCTTTTCGTCTCCGCGCTTCCGCTCGCCGATTACTACAGCGGCTCGCCGCCGCCGTACGAAGAGATGACCATGCCCTTCTGCCTGGCGCTGCTCGCTGCATGGGCCGTCGGGGCGACGATGGTCGCCTTTGCGATCTTCATCAGGAGGGATGTGTTCGGATGAGACGCTCCTGCATTCTGGCCATTGCCCTGCTCGCGGCGTGTTCGCAGCCGCCCGCCGAACCGACCGACACGCGCGAGTCGATCGCCACCCAGTACGTCGGCGGCTCGGAGATGCCGGTGCACGCACGCCCTGACGACAAATCGCCGGTGGTCACAACGTTTCAGCACAGCGAGAGCGTCCCCGTCCTGGCGACGAAGGGCGACTGGGTCCAAGTGCGCACGGCGATGGGCAGCGGCTGGGCACATCAATCCGATCTGGTGAGTGCCGAGGAGGGAGCGCAGAGTAACGACAATCCGAAGCCGAAGTTTCTCCATCCGCCCGCGGCGATCATCTCGCCGACCGCGCATGGAACGATCTACATCGAAGCCGACGTGAACACCGACGGCGATGTCATGGGTGCGACGATCCTGGAAAACACCACCGGCTCCGAGGCGCTGGCGCAGCAGAACGCGTCAGCACTCCAGAAGGCAAAGTTCTATCCGATCGTGATTCGCGGCGCGCGCAAGCCGTTCAAGTACGACTATCGCGTCGATTACTGAACATACTGATCAGGCCTGGCCGATCCACTTGGGCACGTCCGGCGGCACGTAAGCCGCGAACTGGTCGAGCATCCGCGCCGGATCCGACTCGACGAAAGCGATCCCGCGGTGCTGCGGACGGACGAAACCGCTCTCCACACTGCGGTCGAGAAAAGCGATCAGCGGCGTGAAATAGTCGTTCACGTTGAGGAATCCGCACGGCTTCTGATGCAGGCCGAGCTGCGCCCATGTCCACACTTCGAAGATCTCCTCGAGCGTGCCCAGGCCGCCCGGAAGGGCGATGAAGGCATCGGACAACTCCGCCATGCGCGCCTTCCGCTCGTGCATGGTGTCGACGATGTGGAGGTCCGAGAGCCCGCGATGCCCGATCTCCCGATCCCACAACGTGCGTGGAATGACGCCGATCACCTCGCCTCCGGCCGCGAGCGCCGCGTCGGCGATTACGCCCATCAGACCGACGCTGCCGCCGCCATAGACGATTCCAATGCGCCGCGACACCAGCAGCCGCGCCAGCGATCGCGCGGCCTCCGCGTACGCCGGATCGCCGCCGAGGTTTGAGCCACAGAAGACGCAGATTCGCATCCCGGGGATTATGCCGAAAGCCGCGCGACCAAATGCCGCCGGCGCGACGACATCATGGCGCCTGCCGCCAGCCGAAGGCCACGGTCAGCGGAAGCGACCGCGGGTGGCCGGCGGTGGTGTTGATGAGAAACCGCTGCCCGTCGGGGGACACATCGTACTCATGCGCTTCGATGCGGGACATTCGAAGCTCGCAGGCGAACAGGCGTTGGGGATCGCCCGCTTTGAACGCCGGCAGCATCTGCACCGACACGGCCATCATGTGGCTGTCGGCCGCGAGGTAGTAGATTTCTTTCTCGTCGCCTCGCCAGCGCGGCTGCGAGCCTCCTTGGGACGAAATCTGCCAGCGCGACGAGCCATCAGGAAATGTGGTCACGTACACTTCGGGACGACCCGACTCGTCGGATGTGTAGGCGATCCATCGACCGCTCGGCGCGAAGGCAGCATCGGTTTCGTTGAACTGGGATGTCAAGAAGGGACGGCTCTTGTTTCCTTTCACGTCGAGAATCTTGATATCCATCTGCGTGGTGGCAGAGATCTCCTTGAAGGCAACGAATCTTCCGTCCGAAGACCACGAAAGCGGAAATCTCGCGAATCGCGGATCCAAGGCCAGCGGCTGCTCCTCCTCGGCACCTTCAATCCGCTTGATGTAGAGCTGTGGGGCTCCCGATCGGTTCGACGCAAAGATCACCCGTTCGCCATCCGGCGAAATGAGCGGCGAGAAATCGTCGCTCGGATCGAAGGTAATCCTTCGGAGCAGGCGTCGCGTTATGTCATAGTGCCAGATGTCCTGGTAGCCGCTGGTCGGGTCGGCGATCGATACCATGAAGTGCTGATGCGCGATGTCCAGCGCCGGACCGGCAGCTTCGATGGGCTCGCCGAAGTTGGCCAGAACGGCCCCTCCCCGATCCACCATGCGCAGCTCCGACACTAACGACCCTGTCTGATAACAGAGGACGCCCGACGTGGCCGCGAACATGGCAAAGCCGGCGGGGTGAAATTGAACGTTCGGAACCACCGGGACGGGCTCCCCGCGCAACTGCAGAGTCGCCGGGTCGAACGACTGCGCAAACAGCGTGCGATCGCGAACGTAGAGCAGGATTCCGGGATCGATGTACGTCCCCGCCGATGGCGCAGAGAGAAGGATCTTCTTCTCGCCTGTGCGGACATCGGCGATATCGATCGCGTCGCCCGGTTGTCCCGGCGTCGCGATTCCCGGCCGCCGGACAAGGATCAACAGGTGACGTCCGTCAGGAAGCAGTGAGGGAAATCGATGCGAAACCTCACCGGCTTTGCTGTCCAGTTTTGTGACTACCTCGGCGACTCCGCCACGCGCCGAAACGCGGTAAATTCCATTCCCAGGCGACGGCGAAAAGAAAATTGTGCCGTCGTTCGCCCAGACCCCACCACGGCTGAATGACGCTGTGCACAGCGCCTGGGGCGCGCCGTCAGGCAGATCGACGCGCTTCAATTTTCCGGAGGCAAAAAATCCGATCGCCTTTCCATCAGGCGACCAGAAGGGGAACATCGCACCTTCGGTCCCCTGGATGCGTTTCGATTCAACGGAGGCCAGCTCGCGCACCCATAGGAAACGCCGCGCCGTCAGAGCGTCGAAGGCGACGAAGGCAATCGCTTTCCCGTCGCGCGACATCGCGGGCGGTCCGGCATCGTTCGTCAATTTGATCAGCGCATTCGGCGGCGACTCGATCGTAAATCGAAGCTTTTGTTCCGCAGCCGCCGGCTGCGGGCGGTGCAGCAGCAGCCAGGCGCCTTCGGCCACTGCGATGAGCGCGATCACGATCATCGCCGCCAGCAGGCCAGTCTTCGGACGCGAGGCGGAGCGTTGCTCGAGACGCTCCGGTTCGCTGGACAGTTCCAGGTCGCGCCGCAAATCGCCCGCGCACTGCCAGCGAAAGGCGGGATTCTTGGCCAGACAACGCCTGATGATGCGATCGAGCGCGGCGGGAGTCGAGGGGCGGACGGAGATCAGCGGCGGCGGTTCGTCGCTGAGGATCCTGGCGATGACGCCGACGCGACTGCTGGCCTCGAATGCCCGGCGGCCGGAAAGCATCTCGTAGAAGATCGAGCCGAGAGCGAAGATATCGGTCCGGGGATCGACCTCGCGTCCTTCCAATTGCTCGGGCGCCATGTATTGCAGCGTGCCGACGATCGTTCCCTGTTCGGTGAGCGGCTTATGCACAGTCTCGGATTGTCGTTCGGCGGCGACCATCGGTTTTGCCAGACCGAAATCGAGAAGCTTGACTCCCATGGAGGTCAGCATGACGTTCCCGGGCTTCAGATCGCGATGAACGATCCCGGCGCGGTGTGCGTTCTCCAGGGCGTCGGCGATCTCGGTGCAGATCTGCAAGGCTTCGCCGGGCGGCAACGGCCCGCGAGTCAGCCGGTCGGCGAGCGTCTCGCCTTCCAGCAGCTCCATGACCAGATAGTTCTCGCCGACGTCGTAGAGCGCACAGATGTGCGGATGACTGAGCTGGGAGATCGATTTCGCTTCGCGCTCGAAGCGGACCTTGAGCTGAGCGTTCTGTGCGAAGTCTGCCGGAAGAATCTTGACCGCGACCGAGCGATCCAGCCTGGTGTCGCGCGCCTTGTAGACCTCCCCCATCCCGCCCGCGCCGATCGGCGCCACGATCTCGTACGGCCCCAGTCGCGTACCGGGACTGATTGGCATGAAGGGGATGATTATAGCCAGCACCCGTGTTGCACGGCCCGCATGCAGTTTCGTTACGACATCCGCAATGTGGCCATCATCGCCCACGTCGATCACGGCAAGACGACGCTGGTCGATGCCCTGCTCAAGCAGGCTGGAGCCATCCGCGCGAACCAGCAGGTCGATGAGAGGGTCATGGACTCGAACGACCTGGAGCGCGAGCGCGGGATCACCATCCTGGCGAAGAACACCTCCGTCCGCTACGTGGTCGACGCGCCGGGCGCGCATCACACGGCCACGCATACGCGCGCGGGGCACGTTCTTCCCGCGGAGTTCATCCATCCGAACGAGGTGAAGATCAACATCGTCGATACGCCGGGCCACGCCGATTTCGGCGGCGAGGTCGAGCGCGTCCTGTCGATGGTCGAAGGGGTGATCCTGCTCGTCGACGCTGCCGAAGGCCCCATGCCGCAGACCCGCTTCGTGCTGCGCAAAGCCCTCATCCTCGGCCTGCTGCCGATCGTGATCATCAACAAAATCGACCGCAGCGACGCCCGCCCGCAACAGGTGCTCAACGAGGTCTTCGATCTGATGATCGAGCTCGGCGCGTCGGAAGAGCAGCTCGATTTCCCCATCCTCTACGCCAGCGGCCGCGCCGGCTTCGCCCGCACTTCGCTGGAGGACACCAACACCGACGTCCGGCCGCTGTTCGATGCCATTCTGAAGCGCATTCCCCCGCCGCGCGGCAACGCCACCGGCGCGCTGCA
>JBGPFD010000121.1:0-10083 GCA_041483175.1 Thermoanaerobaculia bacterium
CTCGGCACCACGAAATCGTTTCGCACGCCACGCCTGGCGAGCATCATCCGTTTCGGCGAGTCGAGCGTCTTCGTTTCCGGAGTGTTGCAGCGGTCCGATGTCGTCCGGTCAATCTCGGTGGGATTTGAGATCGCCGAGTCGCGGCGGAGAGCGCTGCAAATCAACGAGGAACGCGTGCCGCTCTCGCAGTATGTCGCGGCCATGAGCGTCTTCGCATTCTCGTCGGCGAGGCTGGAGATCATCCGCGGTGCGCCCGAGGAGCGGCGGCGGTTTCTCGACCGCGGGATCGCCAGCATCGATCCGGTGTACCTCGATTCGCTCAACCGCTATGCCAGGATTCTGAAACAGCGCAACGCGCTGCTGCAGAGCGGCGAGGCGACGCTGGCGGCGCTCGATGCGTGGGATGCAGAGTTCGCCGCCGCCGGCGGCGCGATCCAGCGCGCGCGCGCCGCGTACGCCGAGGCGCTGTCGCGAGCCTTCGAATCGATCATCGCCGAGCATGGCTACCACATCCGCAATCTCCGGCTGCTGTACCGCCCGAGCAGCGTCGATGACTTGAAGGCCATCCGCCGCGACGAGCTGCGCGCGCGCGTCAGTCTCTGCGGTCCGCAACGCGACCAGCTCGAGTTCAGGCTCGACGGCCGGAGCGCAGCGGAAGTCCTGTCATCGGGGGAGCAGAAGATGATCGTTCTGTTCCTGAAGTTTGCGAAACTGGGCCTTTTCCGGCAGAAATTCGAGGAGCCGGCCCTCTTCCTTCTCGACGACATCGATTCCGAATTGGACCTTGAAATTCTGCAGAAAATCCTCTCTCGTTTTCCCCCTTCGACGCAGGTTTTTGCGACCTCCGCCAAGGAGCGATTTCTCGCCGCGTTGGAGACCGGCCCGCACCGGCGCTTACTTATTGAAAACGGGGGGGTTGCTGGTGCACAAGATTTCGCCTGAAACAGCCAGAATGACGCAATTTTAGGGTACAATTTACCGTTACGATTCGCGGTGCAGGCCTCTCGCAAATCCTTCCGGGTTTCGCCAGCCAGACAGAGCCGTTAGAAAGACCAGTCGATGCCAGAAAACTACACAGCTGAAGACATCAAGGTCCTCAAGGGACTGGACGCCGTGCGCAAGCGACCTGGCATGTACATCGGCGACACCGATGACATCAGCGGGCTGCATCACATGGTGTACGAGGTGGTCGATAACGCCATCGACGAGGCACTGGCCGGCTATGCCAACCGCGTCGCAGTCACCATTCACGCCGACAACTCGGTGACCGTGGACGACAACGGCCGCGGCATTCCGGTCGACCTCCACAAAGAGGAGGGGCGATCGGCGGCCGAGGTCATCATGACCGAGCTGCACTCGGGCGGAAAGTTCGATAACAACTCGTACAAAGTTTCCGGCGGTCTGCACGGCGTCGGCGTATCGGTGGTCAACTTCCTTTCCGAATGGCTGGAGATGGAGATTCATCGCGACGGCTTCGTTTGGAGGCAGCGCTACGAGCGCGGCGTTCCGCTCGCGCCGATCGAGCGCGGCGAAAAAACAACACGCCGCGGCACGAACGTCACGTTCAAGGCCGATCCGGAGATTTTCTCCGTGGCCGAAATGAATTACGAGACGCTCTCGCAGCGGCTGCGCGAGCTGGCCTTCCTCAACTCCGGCGTGTTCATCGTCATCAACGACGAGCGGACGGAGAAGGAGCACGAGTTCTGCTACGAGGGGGGCATCGTCTCGTTCGTCAAGGATCTGAACAAGAACAAGGTGCCGCTGCACGAGGAGCCGATCTACATCAAGGACGTGAAGGACGACGAAGGGGTGGAGATCGCCCTACAGTGGAACGAGGGGTACACCGAAAACGTGTACGCCTTCACCAACACGATCAAGAATGTCGACGGCGGGACGCACCTGGTGGGATTCAAGGCCGCGCTGACGCGCACGATCGTGCGCTACGCCACTCGCGAAGGCATTCTGGACAAGGCAAAACTGGCGCTCGAGGGCGATGACGTCCGCGAGGGCCTTACCAGCGTCATCTCCGTCAAGATCCGCGATCCGA
Organism: Thermoanaerobaculia bacterium; assembly: GCA_041483175.1. Lineage (GTDB taxonomy): Bacteria > Acidobacteriota > Thermoanaerobaculia > Gp7-AA8 > Gp7-AA8 > Gp7-AA10. The sequence goes on from JBGPFD010000121.1 coordinate 2,048, forward strand.
AATTCTCCTCACAGACGAAGGACAAGCTCGTCTCCTCGCACGTCAAAACGTGGGTGGAGCAGGTGGTGAACGAGCGGCTGGGCGAGTATCTCGAAGAGAATCCGCGCGAGGCGCGGCGGTTGGTGGAGAAGATCGTCGACGCGGCGCGGGCGCGCGAGGCGGCCCGCAAGGCCCGGGAGCTGACGCGGCGCAAGGGCGCGCTCGATTCAGCATCGCTTCCGGGAAAGCTCGCCGATTGCCAGGAGCGCGATCCGAAATTCTCGGAGATCTTCTTTGTCGAGGGGGACTCGGCCGGCGGCTCGGCCAAGCAGGGGCGCGACCGGCGCTTTCAGGCCATCCTCCCGCTGCGTGGAAAAATTCTGAACGTCGAGAAGGCCCGTCTCGACAAGATGCTCTCCTCCGAAGAGATCCGGCTGATGATTACCGCGCTCGGCACGGGCATCGGCACGGACGAATTCGATGGCAGCAAGCTCCGCTACCACAAGATCATCATCATGACCGACGCGGACGTCGACGGATCGCACATCCGCACGCTGATCCTGACGTTCTTTTTCCGGCACATGAAAGAGCTCATCGAGCACGGCCACTTATTCATCGCCCAGCCTCCGCTGTTCAAGATTTCACACGGCAAGAAGGACACATACCTCAAGGACGAGATCGAGAAATCGCGATTTCTTCTGAATCGCATCGCCGAATCGGTGGAGATCACGCCCAAGGGCGGGCTGCCGATCAAGGGCGAGGCGCTTATCGGCATGCTCCAGCGGATGGAGGAGTACGGAAATCACGGCCGCAAAGTGGAGGGCCGCGGCTTTCCGCGCCCGGCGCTGGACGTGCTGTTCGCCGAAGGTTTCAGCGATCGCACGGCCCTGGGCGATCCCGACAAACGGAGGGCGCTCGTGGCGGCGCTCACCACAGCCGGTTTCGAACACGTGCATGAGGGGAGCGATCCCGATACCGAGACGCCGACCCTGCAGTTTACGGTGGGAGGCAATGGAACCGGCAAGCGCGCGGTGGTCGATCACGAGCTGCTCACGCAATACGAGTTCCGCCAGATGGCCAAGGCCTACGAAACGCTGTCGTCGTTCGGCCTCCCGCCGTATGTCGTGAAGCACGGAGAAGAATCGGCGATGTTTGCGCGCATCGACGATGTCCTCGAGTACGCCTACAGGCTGGCCGAGAAGGGCCTGAGTATCCAGCGGTACAAAGGCCTGGGCGAGATGAATCCCGAACAGCTCTGGCAGACGACGATGAATCCCGAGACGCGCCGGCTGCTGCAGGTGACCATCGCTGACGCCGTGGAGGCCGAGTATCTCTTCACCACGCTGATGTGCGATCAGGTCGATCCTCGGCGCGATTTCATTCAGAAGTATGCGTTGGATGTGACAAATCTTGATATTTAAGTTAGCAGTTAACCGTTAACAGTTAATAGCGCAAATTACTGCTCGGTTAGCTTACTAATCCATGGCCGAATTCGACTACCACAACTTCGACGACCAGCGCGTGCCGGTCAACATCGAAGACGAGATGCGCAAGTCGTATCTCGACTACGCGATGTCGGTCATCATCGGCCGCGCGCTTCCCGACGTTCGCGACGGACTCAAGCCCGTCCACCGCCGCATCCTCTACGGCATGTACGAACAGGGGAACACCGCCGGCAAGGCGTACAAGAAGTCGGCGCGCATCGTCGGCGATGTGATGGGCAAGTATCACCCGCACGGCGACAGCGCCATCTACGACGCAGTGGTGCGCATGGCGCAGGACTTCTCGATGCGCTACGAGCTTGTCGACGGGCAGGGAAATTTCGGCTCACTCGATGGCGATAACGCCGCGGCCATGCGCTACACCGAGGTGCGCCTGACCAAGCTCGCCGAAGAGCTGATGCGCGACGACATCGACAAGGAGACCGTCGACTGGATCCCCAATTACGACGGCACGGAAAAAGAGCCGTCGGTCCTTCCGGCGAAGTTCCCGAACCTCCTGGTGAACGGCTCGTCGGGCATCGCCGTCGGCATGGCCACCAACATTCCGCCGCACAACCTCGGCGAGGTCGTCGATGCCTGTCTACTGATGATCGAGAAGCCGCATGCCACGGTCGTCGAGTTGATGAAGGTCCTCCCGGGCCCCGACTTTCCGACCGCCGGGTTCATTCACGGCATCGACGGCATTTATCAGGCTTACAAGACCGGCCGCGGAATCGTGCAGATGCGCGCACGCGCGGTGATCGAGACCTCGAAGAAGGGAGACAAGCAGCAGATTGTCGTGACGGAGATCCCGTACATGACGAACAAGGCGCGGATGATCGAGAAGATCGCCGAGATGGTCCACGACAAGCGGATCGATGGCATCTCCGATCTCCGCGACGAGTCGGACCGCGACGGCATCCGCATCGTCATCGAGCTGAAGCGCGCCGAAGTGGCGGAAGTCGTGCTGAACAATCTCTATCGCAACACGCAGCTGCAGACGACGTTCGGGATCATTTTCCTGGCCATCGTCAACAACAAGCCGGAGGTGATGGATCTCCCGACGATGCTCCGGCACTTCATCGAGCATCGAAAAGAGGTTGTCGTCCGCCGGACGCGCTTCGATCTGAAGAAGGCTGAAGAGCGCGAGCACATCCTCGCCGGTCTGGTCATCGCTCTCGACAACATCGACCGGGTGATTGCCATCATTCGCGCCAGCGGCACGCCGCCCGACGCGAAGGCCGCGTTGACAAACGAATTCGGCTTCAGCGACGTCCAGGCACAGGCCATCCTGGACATGCGCCTGCAGCGGCTCACCAGCCTCGAGGCGGGCAAGATCCGCGAGGAGCGCGAGCAGACGCTGGAGACCATTCGCAAACTGCGCGAGATTCTGGAGTCGGAGCAGCTGGTTCTGAGCATCATTTCTGACGAGCTGCGGCAGATCAAAGAGCAGTACGGCGATGCGCGACGCACGGAGATCATCGCCGAGGCGAGCGAGATCACCATCGAGGACATGATCGCCGACGAAGACATGGTCATCACCGTGTCGCGCGGCGGCTACATCAAGCGCTCGCCGCTCTCGCTCTACCGCTCGCAGCGGCGCGGGGGCAAGGGGCGCATCGGCATGGCCACCAAGGAAGAGGACATCGTCGAGCACTTGTTCGTCGCCTCGACGCACGCCTACATCCTGGTGTTTACCGACAAGGGCCGACTCTATTGGCTGAAGGTGCACGCCATCCCCGAAGTCGGCGCCAACGCGCGCGGAAAAGCGATTGTCAATCTGCTGCCGGTCGGGCAGGGGGAGAACGTCCGGGCATTGCTGACCGTTCGCGATTTCGAGGCAGGCAAGTACGTGGTGATGGCCACGCGCGCCGGAAGGATCAAGAAAACCGAGCTGACGGCGTTTTCCAATGTGCGCCAAAGCGGAATCATCGCCATCGACATCAACGAGGGCGATGATCTTCACGCGGTGCGTCTCTCCGACGGCCAATCGGACATCTTCATCGGTACGCACGATGGCCGCGCCATTCGCTTCAACGAGTCGGAAGTCCGCCCGATGGGCCGCGGTGCCGCAGGGGTGAAGGGAATCTCGCTGCGCGAGGGCAATTACGTCGTGGAGCTCGACGTTCTGCCGGCATCGACCGAGGCCGTTGCGGACGAGACTCCGGACGAAGCGGAAAGCGATGCCGAGGTCGTCGCCACCGACAATCGCGGGCACATCCTCACGGTCACGGAACGCGGTTTCGGCAAGCGCACACCGGTGTCCGCGTATCCGGTCGTCCATCGCGGCGGCATGGGTGTGATCAACATCAAGGTCACGGACAAGAACGGGAAAGTTGCAGGCATCGCGCACGTGTTCGATGACGACCAGCTCCTGCTGATCACCGAGCAGGGGATGATCATCCGCGTCAGCGTGTCCGATCTTCGCTCCATGGGACGGTCAACGCAGGGCGTCCGGGTGATCAACGTCGAGGAAAACGATCGTGTAGTCGCGGCCGTGAAGTTGGTGGAGAAAGAGGAGAACGGTGGGCCGGCTCCAATCTCCGACGAGAATACCGTCCACTGACGGGCTAGAATCGAACATGCACAAGATTTCGCGCGAGCGGGTCTCGCAGCTCGCGCGTGAGCTTCTCGATGCCATGACGCGGACCAAGTCCGTCTCGCTTCTCAAGGATCGGGAAGTAGTGCGGCAGTCGATCGCGCACGCCCTCGCCGACGAGCTCAAACGCGAGGAAGAACGCGAGGAAAACGTCCGCCGCCGGCTGGCGTCGATGAAGAAGGGTCCGCCGCCGGGCTCACGCGAATACGAACAACTTTTTAGAAAGCTGATGGAAGAGGAGTATCTGCGCGAGGGACTCGATACCTAGCGCTGCTCGGCCAGCTCCAATTTCCTCTCCACCGCATCGCGGGAGCGCGCCATGCGCAGCGACGCCGTAATATCCCGGTCGCGCACCATCGGACGCCGACGCTGCGCTTTCACCCGCGCGAAAATTCCGCCGGTGCGACCGGCCGGAATCCAACTGTTTCCGCCGCACTTAGGACAACGTGCGCGGAAGGCAATGTTCTTTCCGCAATCCGGACAGATGACCACCAGCGAATGCGAGAGCTCGAATTTCTGCTCTCCCTCGGCGTCCAAACTGTTGAGGAAAGCGGCAAGGTTGCTGAAGGTCTGTTCGAGAGACATGGTGCCCTGATGCTTAGAGTGCATGGGGCGTGCCGAGTGAGGCGTTAGGTGTGAGGCCCTAGGCGTTAGGAGACTAGTTCAACCTAGCGCCCAGCGCCTGACACCTAGCGCCTTAGATCCTCACCACATCGAACTGTTCGTGGTGCAGCGAATCATCGGGCTTGAACACGAGGTGGATCCCGAGGCTGCGCTCTACCTCGTCGAAAATCGGGTCGAGCGCGTTGTAGACCACTGGGTTGACCCGTACGATGACGTCCTGTCCCTCGTGCAGGTCGCGCAGCTTCATCAGCTCGCGCCAGATTTCGAGCGAGATCGTGGTGTTCGACTTGATCCGGCCGCTCCCCGCGCAATAGGGACAGGGCTGCGTCAGTGAGCGCTCCAGCGACTGCCGTACGCGCTTCCGGGTCATCTCGATCAGGCCGAATTCGGAGATCTGGAGGATCTTCGTTTTGGAGCGATCCTTCTTGATCTCGTTCTCGAAGGCCTCGAAGAGCGCGGCGCGATTCGACAGGTTCTCCATGTCGATGAAGTCGAGCACGATGATTCCGCCGAGGTCGCGCAACCGGATCTGGCGCACGATCTCCTTAGCCGCCTCCAGGTTCGTACGAAAGACGGTCTCCTCGAGATTTTTCTTTCCGACGTATTTCCCCGTGTTGACGTCGATCGCCACCAGCGCCTCGGTCTGATTGATGACGATGTAGCCGCCCGATTTCAGCCAAACCTTCGAGTTCAGCGCCTTCCCGATTTCCGGCTCGATTCCGAACTCGTCGAAGATCGGCTCATCGCGCCGGTAGAGGCGCACGCGCGAGACGAGATTCGGCTGAATCTGGTCGAGGAATTCGACGATGCGCTGATACTGCTCGACCGAATCGATCCACACGCTCTTGAACTCCGGCGTGAGAACGTCGCGGATGGTGCGCAGGACGAGATCGAGATCGTAATGAATGGCCGCCGGCGCGGATGCTTTCTCCGCGCGCCGCCGGATCTGCTCCCACAAATCCATCAGATACTTCATGTCGGCGTGGAAGTCGTCCTCGCCGTGCTGCTCGCCCGCCGTCCGGACGATGAAGCCGCCCGATCCCGCGGGCCGGATGCTCTCGAGAATTTGTTTCAGCCGCAGCCGCTCTTCCTCGTTGTCGATGCGCCGCGACACGCCGACGTGATTCACCGTCGGCATGTAGACGAGGAATCGCCCCGGGAGCGTGATGTGGCTGGTGATGCGCGCCCCTTTTCCGGCGATAGTGTCCTTCGATACCTGCACCAGCACTTCCTGCCCTTCACGCAAGAGGTCGGAGATCGACGCTTCCGGCCGCACTTCCTCTTCGAGGCGCAACTCCTCAGCCGCGTCGTTTTCGTAGTCTTCGACGTCCTCGAGCACATCGGAGACGTAGAGAAACGCGTCGCGCTCCAGCCGGAGGTCGACGAACGCCGACTGCATGCCGGGGAGGACCTTCGTCACGCGCCCTTTGTAGATGTTGCCGACGACGGTGCGCTGCCGCGTGCGTTCGACCCATAGTTCGGCGACCTGACCGTCGTCGAGCACGGCGATGCGCGACTCGTGCTTGGTGGCGTTGATGACGATCTCGCGCGACATGCGGCCAGGATTGTAGACTGCGCGACCGTGGCTCTAACCATCTACTTCGCCGGCGCCATCAGCGGCGGGCGGGACGACGTGGCGCATTATCGGGAAATCGTTGCCGCGCTGGAGCACGACGGCCATCGCGTTCTGGCGGGGGCGGTGGCGGCGGAACACGTCGGTGCGGATGGGGAACGGCTCGAATCGGCAGCCATTTTCGAGCGCGACATGCATTGGATTGGCGACGCGGATGTGCTCGTGGCCGAAGTGTCGATGCCGTCGACCGGCGTGGGATACGAAATCGCCGCCGCGCGATATCAGCGCGGCATTCCCGTGGTCTGCCTCTACCGGCCGGCGTACACCAAGCGCTGCACGGCGATGGTCGGCGGCGATCGCGGAATCGAACTCATCGAGTACCATGACGCGGCCGAAATGCTGGGCCGCCTGCGTGCGGCGCTGGCGAAATACAGCGTGAACGGTGAAGGTTATCCACGCCGCACTCCGGCATAGCTCAGTTGGTAGAGCAGCGGACTGTTAATCCGCGGGTCGTAGGTTCGAGTCCTACTGCCGGAGCCATTCCCCCTGTGCCCTCCCTCCGTGATAACCTGATTTCGGGTCGATGAGAGAGCAAGCGCACCGCCTGGCGAATTGCTGGTGCGGCCACGGCGGCGCTTTCCATTCCGGCGAAGAGAGCGGCGAGGTGGCTTGCCGCCAGTGTGGCTCTCGCTCGCGAATCGAGGAGACGGAAGTTCCGATGCTGGTCACCGAGCGAAGGCGATTCGAGCGCTTCGGGATTCCCCAGCCCATCCGCACCTCGATGGGGTCTTCGCCCGCCTACGTGGTAGACGCCTCGATCGCCGGAATCGGCGTTCTCCACCACCAGCCGGCGCCGCCGCCCGGCTCCGCGTGCCGGCTGATGTTCTATTCGGAATTCGGCCCGATCACTCTCGAATGCCAGGTCGTGCGCAGTACCGCGGATGAAGCGGGCAAGGACGAAAAGACATTCCAGACCGGAATGCGCATCGTGGCCGCGGATGAGGAATCGGAAGCGCGCCTTCGCACGCTCGTCTTCGCGCTTGCCGTCCCGCCGAGGAAACGGCCCGACAGCCACTGATCAGATCCCCGGAGTTCACGCGGCTGGCGCGTGATCGGCGGTGATCCGGCCGTCGCGAATCTCGACCACGCGGCTGGCGCGCCGCGAGAGGGCCGGATCGTGGGTGATGATCACCATCGTGCTCCCTTGCTGCCAAAGCTCGGCAAAGATCGACATGATGTCGCTGCCCGACGTCGAATCGAGATTGCCGGTCGGCTCGTCCGCGAGGACGATGTCGGGATTCATGGCCAGAGCACGGGCGATAGCCACGCGCTGCATCTGGCCTCCGGAGAGTTCAGTCGGCTTGTGATCGGTGCGGTCACCGAGACCGACGCGCTCGAGCAGCTCCGTCGCACGCGCGTGCCGCTCCGCGGGACGCATGCCGCCGAAGAGCATCGGCATCTCGACGTTCTCCAGTGACGAGATGTGCGGGAGAAGATTGAAATTCTGGAACACGAAACCGACGCGGCGATTGCGAATCTCGGCGAGCTGGTCCCGCGACACGCCCGACACTGCCTGGCCGCCGAGCTCGTAGTGGCCCGAGGTCGGCGTGTCGAGGCAGCCGAGCAGGTTCATCAAGGTCGATTTGCCCGATCCGGACGGGCCGACGATGGCCACCATCTCGCCTTTGCGAATGACCAGATCGACACCCTTCAGCGCTTCGACCTTCACCTTGCCGGTGTCGTAGATCTTGCGAATCTGCGACATGCTGATGATCGTGCC
>JBGPFD010000122.1:0-10077 GCA_041483175.1 Thermoanaerobaculia bacterium
ACCGAAGAGCAGGCTCGCGGGAGCTCCGCGGCGACGGCGGCCATCGAGGAAGTGACCAAGATGGTGCAGCAGACGGCGGCGGCGACGCAGCAGCAATCGCAGACGTCGCGCAAGGTCGGCGAGCAGGCGGCCACGGTCCGCGACACCACGCTCCACCTGAAACGCGCGACGTCCGAGCAGCAGAGCGGAAGTCAGGCCATCAGCCGCGCCATGCAGAACATCATGGGACTGGTGCAGCGCGTGCACGAGTCGGTCGCCGTGCTGACCACCGAAAGTGCGGCGATCGTTCACGCCATGAGCATCATCGAGCAGGCGACGCGCGAGAGCGGGGTGAGCATCACCGATCTCAATCAGATGGCCAACACGCTGACGCACGAATCGGTGCTGCTCAACCAGGAGCTGGGACGCTTCGCTCTTCCGCGTCCGAACGACGGCGGCAGCATCACCACGGCGACGATTCTGTGGCAGCAATTGAATCTCGATCCGGTCTACGTCACCGCCGCCGCACTCGGCTACATGTCGCGCGCGGTGCACGCCACGCTGGTCACCTACGGCGAAGGAGCGGAGCTGATGCCCGGCCTCGCCGAACGATGGGAAGTGCTCGAGCAGGGTCACGTCTACCGGCTCCATCTGCGCCGCGGTGTCCGCTTTCACAACGGACGCCTCCTCGAAGCGCGCGACGTGCACGACAGTTTCGTCCGCCTGCTGTCCCCCGAGTTGCAGTCGCCGAGCAGTTGGATCCTGCGGAACGTGCGCGGCGCGGCGGAAGTTCTCGCCGGCCGCGCCAGACTACTCAGCGGCATCACCGTTCACGACGCGCACACGGTCGACATCGCGCTCGACGCGCCGCTGGCGTTTTTCCTGTCGCTCCTGTCGATGAACGAGACTTCGATCATCCCCGCCGAGGATGCGCGCGATCGGGAGCGCTTCGGCGTGCGCGCCGCCGGCGCCGGGCCGTTTCGCATCGAGGAAGCGATCGAAGGAGAACGCGTGCGCCTGCGCAGGAATACGGACTACTACATTCCCGGCCAGCCGCACATCGAGGAGCTGACCTTCCGGCTCAATCTGCGCAGCGGGCGCGATGTGGCCGACGCATTCGCCCGCGGCGAGCTGGACATCGCGCACGGAATTCCGCCAAAGATCGCCAGCGAGTGGCAGCACAATCCACGCTTCGCGCCGTACATGCTCACCGCGACGCAACTGCACACGTCGTACTTCAGCTACGACTGCTCGGCCGCGCCCTTCGATCGCCTCGAGGTGCGGCGCGCGGTCAACTACGCCATCGATCGCGAACGGATCAACGACCGCGTCTTCGGCGGGCTCGGCGTCATCGCCCGGTCGCTTCTTCCGCCCGGACTCCTCGGATACGACGCGAACCTCAGCGGATTCGCGCATGACCCGGAACGGGCACGCTCGCTCATGCGCGAAGCGGGACACGCGGCCGGCCTCCGCGTCGAGTACCGCACCTGGGACACGGACGAATTCAACAACTCCGGCCTGCTGCCGCTGCTGCTCGAGGATCTGGCGGCGATCGGCATCGAGGTCAAGGTCACCCATCACTCCGCCACCGAGGCCCGCCGGCCACTGCAGCATCCGGGGCATGGGATGGTGTTCTGCGGCAACTGGTACGCTGATTTCCCCGATCCCGACAATTTCTTCTACGTGTTCTTCCACAGCGACTCGAACTCGGTGCGCGGGCTCTATTTCCATTCGGCGGATCTCGACAAGCGCATCCTCGGCGGACGCCACACCAGCGACCTGGACAAGCGGACGGAAATTTACCGCGGCCTGAACGAGATGGTGGTCCGCGACGCGCCGCTGGCGACGCTGTTCCACGAGCCCCTCATCGTGGTGCACAAGCCGGAAGTACGCGGCCTGCGAACGTCACTCGTGCCGCCGCCGGTGCGGTACAAAGACACGTGGATCGAGTCCTGAAACAGCCGGGGCGTAGGGCACGGCCGCGCCGTGCCGCACCCCCGGAGAACGGCACGGCGCAGCCGTGCCCTACAGGACTGCGGGTTCATGGCGCCCTGACCCTGGTGGCGATTCTTTTTTCCCTCAACTACATCATCTCGAAGCTGGCGATGAACGCGTTCTCGCCGCTGACATTCGCGTACCTGCGCGTGGCCGGGTCGGCGATCGTGCTCCATCTGCTGTTTCGCGAGCGCGGAGCCGCGCCGCTCCCGCCCGGCGACTCGTGGCGCATCGCCGGCTACTCGCTTCTCGGCGTGGTGCTCAATCAATCGCTGTTTCTGGGCGGCCTCGCGCTGAGCAGCGCGCACATCGCGGCGATTCTGATGACCACCATTCCGCTCTTCGCGCTTGCCGCGGCGATCGTCGCGCGACGCGAGCGGGCCACCGCGGCCAGAATCGGAGGGATTGCTCTCGCCGCCGCCGGGGCGCTGCTCGTCGTCGGCCGCGAAGGATTCGAAGGCGCGAGCAAATCGCTGATCGGCGATCTGCTGCTGATCGGCAACGCGCTTTGCTACGCGCTCTATCTCGTGCTGGCCAAGCCGATCATGGCCCGCATCTCGGCGCGGCGCCTGATCGCCCGCATGTTCGGACTCGGCGCGTTCCTCATGCTTCCCCTCTCCAGCCTGTCGTTGTTCCGCCAGCAATGGGCGTCGATCCCGCTCCGCGCCTGGATCGGCCTGCTGCTTGTAATCGCCGGTCCGACGGTCGCCGCGTACCTGCTGAACGCGTGGGCGTTGCGGCATGCCGACAGCTCGCTGGTGGCAGCCTACACGTACGCGCAACCGGTGATCACCACTGTCCTGGCCGCCTTCTTCCTCGGCGAATCGATCGGTCCGACCGCCATCGCCGCCGGCCTGATTATCTTCGCCGGCGTCTACCTGGCCGGCCGCCCCGCCCCGCCCGCGGCCCGGGTGGAAGCGGTGCCGGGACTAGAATGAGATGTCACCCCGAGCGTCAGCGAGGGGCCTGGAGGGACGGGCGGAGCCCAAGACAACATTCAACCGCCCCCCGCCGCCAGGCCCCTCGCTGACGCTCGGGGTGACAGTAAACAAGAACGCTTCTCGCGCGTCCAACACCAGTGGGCAGTGTGGCAGCGTTTCGATTGACCCAGATCAACGCATCGTCTCCGACGGACCGCGACCTGATCGCCCGCACCCTCGAGGGTGACGGCGGAGCGTTCGCCATTCTGGTGGATCGCTTCCAGCGGAAGATCTACCGCGTGGCGTATGCCATCGTTCGCAACGACGTCGAGGCCGACACGGTGACGCAGGACACGTTCATTCAGGCTTACACCAACCTGGCGAAGTTCCAGGGGCGCTCCGAGTTCGAAACGTGGCTGACGCGCATCGCCATCAATCGATCGCGCGACTGGCTGCGGCGCCGCCGCTTCATCAGCTTCTTCAGCGGCGAGCTGGAAGAGGATCGAGAAGGATTCGTCGAGCCGGTCGATGATCGCCCCGATCCGGAGCGCGAGACCATGGCCCATCAGCTGCGCGCGGCCATCGAACGCGCCGAACGGAATCTCTCGCCGCAGCAGAAGGTGATCTTCCGGCTGCGCCATTATGAGAACTATTCATTGGAAGAGATTGCAGAGGCGCTCGAGCTGCGTGCCGGCACAGTGCGCGCGCATCTCTTCCGCGCCATTCACAAGATCCGCAAAGAGCTCGCCGGCTGGGTCACGACGAGACAGAGGAACTCCGATGACGACTAATCACTATAACGAAGCCGATTTGCTCGAAACCTACTACATGACGCCCGACCAGGCGTCGCCGCTCATCGCGCACGTGAACGAGTGCGATGAATGCCGCCAGCGGTATCAGCGGCTCGCGCGGAAGCTGCGCGAGATGGCCGCCTGCCCTGCCGAGAAGCCGTCGACGTTCTGGACGCGGCAGCGCCTGATGATCATGCGCGCGGTGGAAAGCGCACGCGGCCGATCGCATCGGACGGCGCACATCGCCCGCATCGCCGCGGCCGCGGTTCTGGTGTTCGCCCTCGGCGGCGTAACGGTCTACGAAACGGTGCCGAAAGAACCGCCGGCTGTCGTCGCGCAGCAGACCGCGGCGCCGGTCACGGCATCCGACGATCTGCAGGTTCCGCGCGATCCGTGGGATTCGGACGAACTGAAGGACTTCGGCGCGGTCGTGCAGTGGCAATCGTGGGTCGCGCAATCGAATTCCACCGCTGGAGGGAGCTCGTTATGAACCGCCGAATCGCGCTGCTCCTCCTCTCCGTATTCGTCGCCGGCTCCGCTCTCGCGCAGCTCCCGCCCGGCAAGTGGTGGCGGCGGCCGGACATCGTGCAGAAGCTGAACCTGACCGACGAACAGCAGGACAAGCTGGAAGCGATCTTCCGCTCCACGGCGCCCGATCTGATCGATCTCAAAGCGGAAGTGGATAAGGAGAACATCGCCCTGCGGGGCGAGCTCGACCGGCCGCAATTCGACCGTGCGGCAATCCATCGGATCGCCGTGCGCCTCAACGACGCGCGCGGAAAGCTGTTCGACCGCACGCTGTCGATGCTGGTCGACATGCGCGCAGTGCTGAACGATCCGCAGTGGAATCGGATGCGCAACGAGCTCGACAATTTGCAGCGGCCGCAGCCACGGCCCGGGCGACGACCGCAATAGGTGTGGCGGCGGGCGCCCCGCCCCGGCGCGCGGGGACGCGCGCCGCTACACTATTCGCGTGCTCGACGTCTCCCCTCACAACGGTTCCGCCGGTATCGTCCGCGAGGGCCGATGGCTGGTGACTGGTGTGCTGACGCTTCGACCCCTCCCGTTTGGCCATCCTGAAAGCCGCGGTACACCCTTTGCAGCTACCCTCTTCGTTTGGAATCAGTCTAGGATGAATGTGTACGGTGGCCATTCGAGCGCGCAGGGCGCCGTTTAAACTTCGAAAACTGCTCGTCATCGATGACGACACAAGACTTCTCGCGTCGTATCGCGATTTGCTCACACCGTACGGGTTCGAGGTGCTCACCGCGGCTGACGGTCAGGATGCCATCCCGCTGGTCGAGGGCAATCCCGATATTCAACTGGTGATCCTCGATCTGGCCATGCCACGAATGGACGGGCGCGAGTGGCTGCGCTGGTTTCGCAGCCTGCGCAACGACCTGCCGGTCATCGTGATCACCGCCTACAAGCTCGATCCGAACGACGCCGAGCTCAGGCCGGCCATCGTTCTGGAGAAGCCGTTTCACGTCGCGGAACTGCTCGATCTGGTGGGACTTTTCTGCGGCCTGAGCTTGCCGATCCCGGCGAAGGCCTAACGTCCTGCTTCTTTCGTGGCCTGCATGAAGGCGCACGATTCGACCGATTGAAGATCGAGCTGCAGCGAGGCCATGCTCTGCTGGATCTCGATGCGAAACGGGATGCGCCGCTCGTCTTCCGAGACCCACACTTTCACGCCACCGGGCCACTTTCTCTTTCCGCCCCCCGGCGCGTCGACGATCTCGAATCCGAGGGCGTTCACCCGCTGCCCGTCGATGGCGAAGGTGCGGCGTTCCGTGGGACGAAGGATGACCGGATAGGAATTGCCGTCGGAGTAGATGCGCGTCACGATCGGCGCCTGGATGGATCTGGCGTTCTGGCGCAGGTAGTAGATGGCCGTGAGCACGTCACGCAGCGCGTCGGACGGCAGCGGCTCCGTTCTGTCCCACTGCTTCTCCGGCGTTTCCCTGTGAATGTGCGCCAGGCGTTTCAGGTAATCGAAAACCGTGCGCTCTTTCCGCGATTTGTTGCGCCACGCGTAGCCGTGATAGGTCATCAGCGTCTTCTCGCCCGTCTCGTCCATCTGCGTTTCGTAGACGTAGAAGCCGCTCCTCGGGTCGGCCGATGTGATCAGAAGCTCGCTCCTGATCGACCGTTCCTCGGCCGTCGGAAAGACCGTCCGCAACTCGCCCGTGCCGGACGTCGGGAAGACGAGGCCCGCGATCCACGACAGCCCGCCGCGCATGCGCCACGAGTAATGAAAGTCCTCGACGTTGCTCGGGCCGTGACAGTTCAGCTCGGCGGCCGCAAGCGGCCCGCTCACCAGGCCGATTGCACACGCCGCAATCAGGCTACCGATCCCCTTCATCCGAGTATGGCGATCCGTTGTTCGACTTCGTCGATGACGTAGTCGGGCGTCGACGACCCGGCCGTCACCCCCACAACGCCCGCCCCTTTAAACCACAACGGCTGCAGGTCGTCCGCTCCCTGGACCAGGTACGAGGGCTTGACCTCGCGGCAGATGTCCCACAGGTGTTTCGTATTGGCGCTCTGTTTCCCGCCGATGACGATGATCACGTCGACGTCGGGGTCGCGCGCCAGAGTGCGCGCGGCGTCCTGATTCTCTTTCGTGGCGTAGCAGATGGTGTCCGCTCGGTCCATGCGCCGCGCGCGGGCGACGATGGCCCCGACGACGTCTTCGAACTCTTCGGCATTGAGTGTGGTCTGGTAGAAGATCTTCACCTTTTCGTAGCGCGACCAGTCGATGGCCTCCGCCCCGGCGATCGTGGAGATGATGTGGTACGCGCCGGGATCAAGATCATGCGTGTAGCCGATCACCTCCCGGTGGCACGGATCGCCGATGAAGACGAGATGGAACCCATCCGCGAGGGCCTGCTTCGCCTCGCGATGGATGTCGTAAACGAACTTGCAAGTCGTATCCAGCACCCGCAGGCCGTCGGCTTTCGCATGGGTATGGAACGAGGGAGGAACGCCATGCGCGGAGAAGATGATGGTCGGCTCGGATACTTCGGCAATGTCCTCGACCGTGCGCACGCCGAGGCGTTCCATTTCTTCCACGACGCGTTCGTTGTGCACGACCTGCCCCAGGATTGCTCCGCGTCCGTTCCCGGAAATGAAACGCTTGACCTTGAGGTCGGCGATGCGCACCCCGGAACAGAAGCCGTACTTCGCGGCGCGTTTGATCTGCATCCGTTCGGGCTGAACGCGAATGGAGTCGCAAACATTCTAAAGCCGTGTGGCGTCGGGCGCCCTCGCCCGCCGTATGGCCGCCTCACATACAATCCGCGGTTCTCATGCCTGATCGCCGCCCCATCGAGCCACTCTTCACCACCGCGTTCGCCGGCCTCTGGGCGTATGCCTTCGTGACCTTCTTTTCCGCGTTTCAGCTTCTGCCGGCGATTCCATTCCGCATTCTCGATCTCGGCGGATCGACGGCGAAAGCCGGCTGGTTCCTGTCGGTCTACACGTACGCCAGCGCGTTTTCCGCGCCGGTGATGGGAACGATCGCCGACCATATCGGCCGGCGGCGGCTTCTGATCATCGCCTCGATCGTCTTCATCTGCTTCTCCATCGCCTATGGCCTGATCACCAATCTCTACGCTCTGCTCGTGGTGGGAGCCATTCACGGCTCGATGTGGTCGGGCCTCATCGCCGCCGCGTCGGCGATCATGAGCGACTACATCCCCGCATCGCGCAGAAACCAGGGGCTGGCGTGGTGGGGAGTGGCCAGCACCGCCGCGGTGGCCATCGCGCCGGCCGTCGGATTGTGGGTCTTTCATTTCGGCTGGCTGACTCTCTGCATCGAGCTGGCGATCCTGTCGGCGCTGATGACCATTGGCGCGTTGCTGCTGCGCGTTCCCGAGCCGCGCCGGGAAAGGGCGCGCATCGCGCTGTCTGAATCGTGGGACTGGCACGTGATCCAGACGACGCTGTCGCTCACCGTGGCCACCTTCGGATATGGCGGCATCGCCAGCTACACGGCCATCATCGCCGTGCAACGCCACATCGTGCCGAAAGCGATCTACCTCACCGTCTTCGCCGCGTCGATCGTCGTCTTTCGCGTCTTCTTCTCGCACCTCGGCGACCGCGTCGGCACGAAGAGAATGCTCTATCCGGCGCTGATCCTGATTCCGATCGCCTTCGCGCTCCTGGCGGTCGCGGAGAAAAAATGGGAGATGGTGGTCTCCGCGGTTGTTTTCGGCACCGGGTTCGGCGCCGCTTATCCCGCTCTAGCGACGTTTATTCTCGGCAACACCGATCCCGATCGCCGCGCCCGGACGTTCGGGAGCATCGTCTGGGCATTCGACACCGGCATCGGCACAGGCTCGCTGATAATCGGCGCGCTCGGCGAGAGCTTCGGATTCCGCACGGCGTTTTTCGTCGCGGCCGGGCTGAGCTGCCTCTCGATCCCGATCTTCGGCTGGTCGTCACGGCGCCTCAGTGTGCGAGCCAGCACGCTGTCACCCCGAGCGTAGGCAGTAATGGGGTCAGGTCTTCACTTTTTCGGTTTTTTCTCCGTGCTGTAGAAAGCTGCTACGTATTGTGGAAAAAACCGAAAAAGTGAAGACCTGACCCCATTACTTGAGCGCGCGGAGAAACGGAACGTCCGGCTTGTAGTATTCGCTGCGAATCGGACAGACCTCGGCGCCCTTTCCCCCGCACATCGGAACGACGGTGCGATCGTCCGCGGCGTCGTGTTCCCATGACGATCCGCGCTCGATGATGCGCGCCAGCTCGCGGCGGAACCGGGCGTATGGCTCGCCGTACCAGATTTCGCGCAGCGGCTGTTTGAACACATCGCCGAGGGCACTCCCCTGCAGGATGCAGCAGGGAGCGACGAGACCGCCGGTGCGAATCAGCAGCGAGTGCCATCCGATGATGCACGGCTCATCGAATCCCGCCGACTGGCGTTCGATGCGCCGGGCGATCGCCAGCTTGCGCCGGTGCGCGAGCTTCTGCTTCCAGGTGAGATCGCGGCGGGTGACGAGATGCGTCAGGCGCGCCACGCGCCCGCGCGCGCGCCGCTCGGCGTCGAGCCGCGCGTTCATGTCCGCGACGTGCGGGCGGATGTCCTGCTCGTAGCTCTCGATGATGGAGATGCGCCGGTACTCGTCGATGCGCACCACCTCCTCGTACAGGCGCATCATCTCCCGCGTTTCCTCGGCGGACATCTTCTGCTGCGGCGTGAGAAACGCGAGGCCGTTGAAAAAGATCGTGTCCACGTCCAGCTCGCGCGCAAGCGCGTACATGCGCGGAATGCTGCGGTAATTCTCTTTCCAGACCAGAAACTGCAGGTTGATCTTCGGCGTCTCGCGACGCCGGCGGCGACGCTCTGCGATCAGGTTGCGCACGTTGTTTACCGCGCGCTCGAAATTGCGCGCCGGCGTCTGCATCATCTTCGCGTAGCTCTCCGGATCGGCGGTATTGAGGCTCACCGTGATCTGATCGCATCGGCCGTCGATCAGGATCTCCGCCACTTCTTCGAGCAGGAGGACTGCATTCGTGGTGATGTTCTCGATCGGCATCCCCGCTGCGAAGATGGCCCGCAGCACGTCTTTGGTCTTGCGGTGGAACAGCGGTTCGCCGCCGCCAGCCAGCCGCACCGAGCGCGTCCCGAGCGCCTTCAACTCCGACATCATCTCTTCAAGCCGCGTCAACGCGACTTCGTCCGTGCCGCGGAGCGACGCGGTAGAGCAGAAGAAACAGTCGATGTTGCAGCGGTCCGACGGATGGATCTCGGCGTGAAAGGGCCCGCCGTACGCGACGCCGTCGCGTACGCCGCGAAGGATGGTCGCTTTGTCCTCCGCAGTGAGGTACTTCCAACCGAGCTGTGACATGCGCGCGCCTGACGATTCTAATCGGCTATCAAACCCATCGCCTAACCCGGGCACGGAACGCCCGGTATTCGTCGCCGAATTTGCGCTCCAAATAGCGCTCCTCGCGCCGGATGACGCCAAAGTGCATCACGATCAAGGCGATGGGAAGGAGCAGCAGCGCTGGAAGAATGCGGAAGGAGAGCGCGGCGCCGATGTAGAGCAGCGTCACCGAGAGGTAGAGCGGATTCCGGCTGAAGCGAAACGGGCCGGTCGTCACCAGCGCCGTCGCCGGCTTGTACGGATCGATGTGCGTCCTGGCACGCAACATCGCGGCGAACGCAAAGCCGCCGATCAGCAGACCGGCGACCGCGAATGCGATTCCGCCGATCGAAGAGCCGGCATGCGGGAGGAGGTTGCGCAGCACATAGCCGATGGCGAACGCCACCGCGAAGATCAGCGGCGGAGGGGCAATGACTCCCGGCCGGTCCTTTTCCACGTTAATGGTCCGGCTTGCGATACGCGATCCAGGTCCACCCCGAGAAGCCGCCATACGGATAC
>JBGPFD010000123.1:0-10035 GCA_041483175.1 Thermoanaerobaculia bacterium
AAAAAGAGGCCACAGGCAAAGCAAAACGAAGCGACCCACAGGAGCCCCCCGGTGACGTCGTCGAGCAGCCGTCGCTCGCCCATCCGGGCGCGAGTGTAGTGGATCAGCGACCGTGATGTATCGCGATCCGTTCCATCGTCTGGAGGAGCGGAAGAGCCTCGCTCGTCGCGGGCACGCGGGCCTGGAGGTGATCAAACGCGATCGCCGACCGGTCGCCCCGCAGCGCGAAACGGAGCCGCTCGAGCCGCGACTTGTTCGGGGCGGTCGGTCACCGCGACAGCATGCGCACGACCGCATCGCGCAGCGATGCCACCGTCGCCGCGGACGCCTCAGCGTCCGGCTGACGGTTCTGGCGGCGGATCGCCTCGCTGGTGATCGGGCCGATCGAGGCGAGTTTCGCGCCGTTCACCACCGACGAGTTGTGACCGAGCGCTTCGAAAAAGTGATCGACGGTCGAGGCGCTGGTGAAGGTGATGGCGTCCGCTCCCTCGAGCATGGCCGGGTCGCCGGCGACGGCACGCGTGCGGTAGGCGACCGCGAGATCGACCTCCCCTCCGCGCCTCCGCAGCTCCTCGATTAAATCGTCGCGCCCTTCCTCGGCGCGCACCACCGCCGTGCGGATCCCGCGCTGGTCCTGCGCGAGAAGCGGCAGCAACGCCGCGGACTGGAACTTCGGCGGGATCAGATCGGGCTCGATTCCGCGAGCACGCAGATCGTTCGCCGTCGTCTCGCCGACCGCGGCGACCATCACGCCAGACAGCGCGCGAGCGTCTTTCCCGTGATGCCGCAGCCGCTCGAAGAAGGCGTCGACACCGTTGGTTGACGTGAAGATCATCCACTGGTAGCCGGCAGTCGAATCGATGACCCCATCGAGCGAGTCGTACGACGGCGGCGGGACGATCTCGATGGTTGGAAACTGCACCACCTGCGCGCCGGCCTCTTCCAGCAGCCGCTTCAACTCCGACGCCTGCTCGCGCGCTCGGGTGACGACCACCCGCCTGCCGAAGAGCGGCTTCGATTCGAACCAGTTGATCGTGTCGTGCAGCGTGACCACGCCGCCGACGACGATCAGCGCGGGCGTGGCGATGCCTGCAGCGCGCTGTTCGATCGTCTCCAGCGTGCCGGTGACGGTGCGCTGCTGCGCGGTCGTTCCCTTCGAGATTACCGCCGCCGGACCCGTCGCCGGCGCTCCGTGCTCGCGCAGCTTGCGCACGATCAGCGGCAAGTTACCGATGCCCATCAGAAAGACGATGGTTCCCGAGAGCCGCGCCAGCGCTTCCCAATCGACGCCGGTAGTCTCCTCGCTCTCGTGGCCCGTCACGAAGGTGACCGAGGTGGCGTGCGCGCGGTGTGTCACCGGGATTCCTGCGTACGCGGGGCCCGCGATGGCGGAGGAGATGCCGGGAACGATCTCGAACTCGATCGACGCCGCAGCGAGTTCCTCCGCTTCTTCGCCGCCGCGGCCGAAGACGAACGGATCGCCCCCCTTGAGCCGCACGACCCGCTTTCCCTCGCGCGCCTTCTCGATCAGCAGTTGATTCGTCCGATCCTGCGGTACGGTGTGCGCGCCGGCGCGTTTGCCGACGTAGATCAGCTCCGCCGTTTTCGGCACGCGCGCGACAATTTCCGGCGCGACGAGCGCGTCGACGGCGACCACGTCCGCCGAGGCGATCAGCTCCGCAGCGCGCAACGTGAGGAGGGCGGGATCGCCCGGGCCGGCGCCGACCAGAAAGACTTTGCCGCTCATGTGGCGAACTCCAAGGCTCCGGCGGCAACGAGCGCCTCGTATGTCGCGGCGATCACCGCTTCCGGATCGGGTCCTTTACGCATTACGCGGATCGACCGGTCGCCAGCTGGCTCGCCGAAAAAGGCCCGGATGGTGATCTCCTTCTCGATCGTGGCGTGCACCGCAACCGGTGAGTCGCAATCGAGCAGATCGCCGAATTTCTGCAGTACGCTGCGCTCGCATTGCGCAGCGAGTGCGCTTGACGGGTGATTGATCATCGCCGCAATTGCGGCCGCGCGATCGCTCGCCGTCTCGATGGTGATGATCCCCTGTCCCGCGGCGGGTACCATGTCGTCGATTGAAAAAAACGAGCTGATCTCGCGCTGGCGACCGAGCCGCGTCACGCCGGCGCTGGCCAGGATGATGCCGTCGTAGAGTCCGGCGCGCAGTTTGTTGATGCGCGTGTCGACGTTGCCCCGGATGTCCTCGGCGCGGAGATCGGGGTACAGGGTGCGCAACTGCGCTCGCCGGCGTGGCGCGCTCGTTCCGATTGTGGATCCCGCGGGCATGCGATCGATCGGCGTTCGCCGAAGATGAATCCACGCGTCGCGCGGATCAGCGCGCTCGAGAAACGCGGCGAGGGTAAAACCCTGCGGCACGATGGACGGCACGTCCTTGAGGCTGTGAACGGCGATGTCCACCTCGCCGGCGGCGAGCGCATCCTCCAGCTCCTTGATGAACACGCCTTTGCCGCCGATCGACGACGGCTTCACGTCCTGCTGCTTGTCACCGCTGGTGCGAACGGTGACGATCTCCGGCCGGCATCCTCGGTCACGGAGCTGGCGCGCGACTTCGTTTGCCTGCCACAGCGCGAGCTGGCTGCCGCGGCTGCCGATGCGCACTGCCTCGCTCATCGCAGTCCGAAAATCTTGCGGATGGTCTGGCGCAGCGATTCGCGTTCGTGCGGTTCGCCGGCGGATTCCTTCAGCCGCAGGATGGGGTAGTGGAGGATCTTGTTGACCATCTGGCTGGTGAGCATTTCGACCGCCTCGCGCTGCTCGGCGGTGATCGGGCCAAGACGGCGCAGGCACTTCTCCAGCTCGCCGGAGCGGATGATTTCCAGCCGCTGCTGCAGCTCGAGGATGGTCGGAACGGCGTCCTGGGCGATGAGGCGGGTGCGGAAGTTGTCCACCTCGCGACTGACGATCACCTCCGCCTGCTCCGCCTTCTGCTGCCGCAGCTCGCGATTCGCGTCGGCGACGTGTTGCAGATCGTCGATGTTGTAGAGGTACGCCCCCTCGATCTGAGCGATTGACGGATCGATGTTCCGCGGAACGGAGAGATCGATGAGGAATAGCGTCCGCATTTTGCGCGCCGCCAGCGCGCGTTCGACGTGGCCGGGTTCGATCACGTAATGCGGCGCGGCGGTGGAGGCGATGACGATGTGGCACGTCGCCAGATACGGCTCGATCGCGTCGAAGTAAATCGCCTGGCCATTGAAGCGCTCTGCGAGCTGCTTTGCGCGGTCGTGGGAGCGATTGGCGACGAAGATCTGTTTGAGCCCGAAGCCATTGAGATGTTCCGCGGTCAGCTCGCCGATCTCCCCGGCTCCGAGCAGCAGCACCTGCAGATCGCGCAGGTCGCCGAAGATTTTGCGCGCCAGCTCGACGGCCGCATAAGGAACCGACACGGCGTGCTCGCCGATGCCGGTATCACTGCGCACCTTCTTGGCCACGCGCATGGTCTCTTCAAACAAGCGTTGCAGCAGCGAATCGAGCGTGCCGTTGCTCTGTGCCGCGGCGAAGGCCGCGCGGACCTGCCCGCCGATCTGCGGCTCGCCGATGACCATGGAGTCGAGTCCCGAGGCAACGCGGAAGAGGTGTTTGATCACGTCTTCATAGCGAAGAATGTAGAGATGCTTCTCCAGCTCCGCACGTTCGGCCGCGGCGTGTATGGTCAGCCAGTTCACGATCTCCTCGATGACGTCCTCGCCGGAAGCAGAGACGATCACCTCGACCCGGTTGCACGTCGAGAGCACCGCCGCGCCATCGACTCCGGAGAGCGCCTTTACTTCGCCCAGCGTCGCCGCGATCTGCGCATCGGCGATGCTCAGTCGCTCGCGCACGGCAACCGGCGCAGTGCGGTGATTGAGGCCGACGAGAACTAGCGCCACCGCACGACCTCCTCACACATGATGGATCCCCAGCATGGCCACCACGATGGCCACGAATGCGCAAACGGAGATCACCACGGTGCGCCGCGCGCGAACCGAACCGCTGATGTACGACTGCAGAAGAACGGCGAACAGTACCCAGGCGACAACGGCGCCAACCTGCTTGACGCGAAGATCGATCAACTCCGCCGTCGTGCGATACGACCATAGGATGCCGGCCAGGATGCCCAGGGTGTAAATGCTGAATCCCACTGCGAGCATGCGATAGCTCAACGTGCGGCAGACCTCGAGACTGGGAATCCACTCCCACAACCGTCCGCGGTGTTTCGATCGCAACGCCCGGTCTTGCACGAAGAACAGCAGCGTGAACGCCAGACCGACCAGCAACGCGGCCACTCCGACCGTCGACAGCAGCACGTGCGTGGTGAAGAGATTCGAACGGAGCGCCGGATCCATTTTCGCGAACGGCTCGCGAACCACGGCGGAGATCGTGAGCATCATCAGCACCAGGGGATAGACGAAAAACGATGCCGCGTCGACGCGGTAGCGAAAGAGCAGAACCATGTCGGCCGCCAGCACCATCCAGGCCACGAAGGACGCCGCCTCCGGAAGGTTCGTCAGCGGCGGATGTCCCGTCCGCGCGCAGATCGTCCCGATCCAGATGGTGTGGCTGATCCAACCGCCGATCATCAACACGAGCCCGGCATGCTGCATCCGCTTCTCGCGCGCGAAGAGCGAGACCAGCGCCACGATCGTTCCGGCGGTATAAAGCAGCAAAGTTGCGTAGAGCGTTGCGTTCAGGCTCACGTTGTCAGCTTCTTGCAGAAGACGATTTTGTGGTCTTCGATTCGATCAAAGTCCTTGATGCGCCAGATCTCGTCATCGCCGCTGCGCCAACAAAACCGGACTGGCGGGGCCGGTCACGATCTCTTCTGTCTGCGGGACGGATCTTCATCGGTTGCGGCGTGCGCAACCCGCAATGATAAGAGCGTTGAGGAAATCTAAAAATAACATTCCACCCGCATCGAGCGCCTTCCGAAATCCGGCGCCTAACCCTAAATCGGGATTCGGGTTGATATCGACGATGTACGTCACTCCATCACGTGACGCCTGTCGCAGATCGAACCGGACAGCCATATCGAGGCCGAGCAACTCACAAGCAGTCAAACAGATACCGCCGACCCCCATGCGCGTGCCGGCATCCACATTTGCAGGAGTGCGGTTCTGGGTGGCCAGATCTTCGGCCGATCCGCTGTCCCACTTCGCACGCCACCCTACCACACGCTCTTCCGGCCGGAGATCGCCGGCGAAAACCACTTCGCCCGGCGGCAAAAGCTGCCCGCAATAGATCGCTTGATTCAGCTCGCGACCATCAATGAACTCCTCGATCAGCGCCGGCTGCCGAAAGTGCGCCGTCACGAACGCAAACCGCTGCTCGAGTTCACGCCGGGTTGCGACAACCGCGGCCTTGTCGATCCCGATTCCGGCGTCTTCCAACGCCGGCTTGACGATGTACGTACCCGGCGGCGCCTCCGCGGGGGAGAGATATCCGCGCGGCACCGGCAAGCTGGCTGCGCGGAGCAGGCGCTTGACCAGAATCTTGTCGGTGCAGAGGGCGACGGCAATCGGATCGCAGGAGGTGTGCGCGATCCCGAGCATCTCCAGCGCCAGGGCAAAGTTTTTCTCGAATCGCGGATTCCCGAGGACGCCCTCACAGAAATCGACCACGACGTCGAACTCACGCAGTGTGCGGAGCGCCCCGGCGATGTCGTCGCGCACTGGCACCAGCGGCGCGCCGAGAACCTCGGCGGCTTCAAGCGCAACCTCGGCGACTTCCGCCTCGCCCATGCGCTCGAATTCGTTGAGGTGCAGTTTGTGATGAGCGTCGTCGTTGTACGCGACGGCTATGCGCGCCACCGTTCCTCCGCGCTGGCCATGATGCCGTCGATCAACTGGTCGTAGGCCCAGCCGGCAGCCTTCGCCAGGATGACGAGATCGCTGCGAACGGGATGGACGCCGGGGAGAGGATTCACTTCGACGAAATTCGGTACGCCATCGCGATCGCAACGGACGTCGACGCGCGCAACGTCGCGCAGGCCGAACGCCGTCCAGATGTCGAGGGCCACCTTCGCCACGCGCGGCTCCTGCACGATCCGGTATTCGACGCGGCGCTCGTAGTCGCGCTTCACTTCGATCGAGTAGAAAAAATTCTCCGCGGTGCTCTTCGGTACCACGTGCATCACGGCGATGACCTTCCCCGCGAGAATGCCGACGGTGTACTCATTGCCGGGCAGAAACTCTTCGATGAGCACCGGCCCATACGTCCGCACGCGCGCGACGGCGTCGTGCAGCTCGGCCTCGTTGCGGCACAGCGATTTCGCGGTCACCCCCATCGACGAACCTTCGGCGGCCGGTTTTACGAAGAGAGGGTAGTGAAGGGCTGTCGGTTGTGAGTTGTCGGTTGTCACCACCACCCACGGTGCGGTTGGAATTCCGTGCGCCTTCGCCAGCAGTTTCGCCAGGGCCTTGTCGAGGGTGATGCCAATGGCCACCGCGTCGGAGCCGGTGCACGGAATCCCGAGCATCTCCAGCGTCGCCGGCACCTGCGATTCCCTCCCCCGCCCACCGACCCCTTCGGCGAGGTTGAACACGCCGTCGACGGGAGACGCCGCGAGCACATCGAGCATCGTTGCCCCCCAGCCGAGGCGAACGGGCTCGTGGCCGCAATGGTGGAGCGCCGACTCGAGTGCCTCGATCGTTTCGATCGAGTCGAACTCCTCGTAGCGGTCGCCGGCCGCTCCTTCGGGTTTGAGGTTATAGGTCAGACCGATGCGCATGGGTGAACTGTCACCCCGAGCGTCAGCGAGGGGCCTGGAGGGGCGGCGCGATGCATCGGTCTCATCTCTCGTGCCTCCCACCTCTCCAGGCCCCTCGCTCCCGCTCGGGGTGACAAAGATTACGTCTCGCGCGTTCGTTTCTTGACGTTGATGCCGCGCGGCGTGTCGCGGACCGCCTGCGGCTCGAAGCGATCGGCGGTGCGGTTGAGTAATTTGGCGACGCCGCGTTCGGCGATGTGTTCGCGGTCGTTACAGCGATCGCACTGGTGCGCCTGGCGGGGGACGTCATCGTAGCGGCCGATGACACCTTCGAAATTGCGGTAGACCATCGAGTCGCCGTAATGCCCAAGCACGTAATTCGGCATCAGGGGCACCTTTCCGCCACCCCCCGGCGCGTCGAGAACGAAGTGCGGCACGGCCAGCCCCGACGTGTGGCCGCGGAGGAATTCGATGATTTCGATGCCTTCGCCGACCGAGGTGCGGAAGTGCTCCGCGCCCATGACCTGATCACAGACATAGAGGTAGTACGGGCGGACGCGGATCTTCATGAGTCCCTGCACCAGGTCGCGCATGACGTAGGCGCAGTCATTGACGCCGCGCAGCAGCACGGTCTGGTTGTTCACCGGCACGCCAGCGCGCAGCAGGCGATCGCACGCCGCGGCCGATTCGGGCGTGATTTCGTGCGGGTGATTGAAATGCGTGTTGATCCAGATGGGATGGTATTTCTCGAGCAGCGAAGTCAGCTCGCTGTCGATGCGCTGCGGCAGGAACACAGGAACGCGCGAGCCGAAGCGGATGATCTCCACGTGCGGAATGGCGCGCAGCCCCGCCAGCACCTTCTCCAGGAACGTCAACGACAGCGAGAGCGGATCGCCGCCGGAGACGATCACGTCGCGGATCTCCGGATGTTGCGCGACGTAGTCGATCATCTTTTCCACGCGGCGCTGCCCGGTGCTGCCGTCTTCGTCGACCCATTTGCGCTTGCGCGTGCAGTAGCGGCAGTAGAGCGGGCAGTACGACGTGACCAGAAAGAGGCAGCGGTCGGGATAGCGATGGACGATCCCGGTAACCGGCGAGTCGCCTTCTTCGTTCAGAGGATCCCACGTCAGCTCGCCGGGATTGAGCAGCTCCTCCACTGCCGGCACCGATTGCATGCGCAGCGGATCGCGCGGATCGTCGAAATCGATCAGGCAAAGGTAGTACGGCGTGATGGCCGTCCGATAGAGCTCGAAGACGTCGCCGAGCCGCGCGCTGGTCAGATCGTCGATGCCGAAAAGGCGCCCGATCTCCTCCAGCGTTGTGACGCGGTTCTTCTGCTGCCATTTCCAGTCATTCCACTGGGCATCCGTGGCGTGCGGATAGAGCCGCGCGCGATTGGCGCGTGCGATTTCGAGATGATTTTTTTTGAGAGAGTTGGACGGTGAGACCGAAGATGATGGCTCGTCAGAGATCTGGACAGAGCTCATGATGGTGCAGATCCTTTCTTGCCCGGACTGGGGATCTTCCTGAATCGAATCAGGCACGGCCCGGGGCGGAACACGAGCGATTTCATACTCAACTTACTTTAGCGCGCTTCTGGGAATCTGAAACAGAAAATTGTGCGAAAGAATGAACCGAGGCCCGCGGCATCCAGGCGGACACGATCGTGGTGCGGTCGTCCGACCGCTGCTCGTAGACCTGGGCGACTTCGTGCAGCAGGGCGAGCAGCCGCCCCTGATCGTTCGGTATCTCCAGCTTCAGGACCTCGCCTCCCGCCAGTTCGCGCTTGCGGATGATCTCCACCAGCTGCTCCACGCCTTGTCCGTTCAGGGCGGAGATGGCCAACGTGTGGCACCCCTCATCCGGCCTTTCGGCCACCTCACGCGAGTCCCCTCGCCCCGCGGAGCGGGGAGAGGGTGCCGCGAAGCGGCGGGTGAGGGGCGCGTCGACAAGATCCGCCTTGTTGTAGACCTCCACCACCTGCTCGCGTGAGATGGCCAGGCCGCGGAGAACCTCCTCGCCGACGGCGCGCTGGTCCTCGTACTGCGGATGGCTCGAGTCGATCACGTGCAGCACCAGATCGGCGGCCACCGCCTCTTCCATCGTCGAGCGGAACGAAGCCACCAGATCGTGCGGCAGCTTGCGGATGAAGCCGACGGTGTCGATGACCACGGTCTGCCGCGGCATGGGAAACGCGACGCGCTGCGATTTGGCGTCGAGCGTGGCAAAGAGCTTGTCCACCGCCCACGCTTCTCCGCCGGTGAGGCGGTTGAAGAGCGTCGACTTGCCCGCGTTCGTGTAGCCGACCAGCGCGACCGTGAAAATGGAGCTCCGTGCCTTGCGCTGCGTCTGCCGGGTGCGCTCGATCTTCTGTAGCTCTCCTTTGAGCTGGCTGATGCGGTTGCGCACGATGCGGCGGTCGATTTCCAGCTGCGTCTCGCCGACGCCCCTCGTGCCGATGCCGCCGGCCTGCCGCTCGAGGTGCGACCACTGGCGCGTGAGACGCGGCAGCCTGTACTCGAGCTGCGCCAGTTCGACCTGCGTCCGCGCCTCACGGCTGCGAGCCCGGCCGGCAAAAATGTCCAGGATCAGCGCGCTCCGGTCGATCACTCGGGTGCTGATGATCGTTTCCAGATTGCGCGTCTGCGCCGGTGAGAGATCGTCGTCGAAGACCACCAGCGCCGCCTTCTCGCGTGCGGCCAGGCGCCTGATCTCTTCCGCTTTCCCGCTGCCGATCCACGTCGCGGCGTCGGGAGCCTGCCGCTTCGCCAGGACCTTGCCAGCCACCTTCCCGCCTGCCGTCTCGATCAACTGTTCCAGTTCGTCGAGGTGCTCCTCGGTGACTGATCGGGTTCGATCCGGCAGCATCAACCCGACAGCGATGACCTTTTCCCGCACTTTATTGTTGGACATTAATGATACATGACTCCTGACGCGGGAGCGTTGTGAAGCAGCAGCCACCGCGAAAATTCATAGAACGCCTCCGCCAGCGTCTCCGTTTCTCCCGATCGCACGATCGTGTAGCGGCCGCCGCACACCAGCCCCAGCGTCGGCGGCTGGTGAAACGTGGTGAAGACGAACGCCGCGGAGCCGGCTTGTCGCGCCGGATCGAACAGATCGATCCCCAGCGTTTGATTGCGGTACGGCCGGCCGCAGAGGCTGGCCAGCGTCGGAAGGACGTCGGCATGGCTCGCGGCAACGTCGATCCGGCGCGGCTGCCGGATCAGGGCCGGTGCGTAGATCACCAGCGGCACGTGGTAGACCAGCAGCGACAGATCGCCGAGCGCGAGTGCGCTAGCCGGAACGCCGGTTCTCGTTCC
>JBGPFD010000124.1:0-10003 GCA_041483175.1 Thermoanaerobaculia bacterium
ACGATCACGTCGATCACTCCCTCGCTGAATTGGTGTGGATTCTCGTAAGTGGCGAGGTCGCGGATGCGATCGGAATCGAAGACCACGATGTCCGCCTTCATGCCGGGGCGCAGCACGCCGCGGTCGTCGAGATTCACCCGGTCGGCGGCCTGCGAGCTGCTCTTACGGACGGCCTCCTCGAGTGTGAAGAGCTTCTCATCGCGCACGTAGTGGCCGAGAACTCGCGGGAACGTCCCGTACGCGCGAGGGTGCGCGGACAATCCCGCCGCGCGTGCCACCGGCGGCGGCGCGCCCGAGTCGGAGCCGATCGACACCCACGGCTGCTTCAATGCGTCCTGCACGTCAGCTTCGTTCATCGAGAAATAGATCACGCTCGGCGAGAAGGGCGTCTCGGCGAAGAGTCGCATCAGCGCCTCTTCGGGGGTAATTCCCATTTCGGCTGCGATCTGCTCGAGGAATTGTTTCGCGTGCTGCGCCAGGGCGGCATTGGCAATGTGCCCGACAAAAATGCCGTGCTCGCGTCGTTTGACGACCTCCTCGTGCAGCGCGCCGGCGATGCGCGCGCGTTGCTCGGGGTCCTGCAACCGCTTCTGGAATTCGGCGTAGCCGCCTTCCAACGCCCAGTCGGGCGCCAGCGTGCTCAGCGAAGTTGATGACGCGGCATAAGGGTAAACGTTCGCCGCGACATCGAGACCCTCGGTGCGCGCCTCTTCGATCCGCTGCACCACGTGCGGCATGCGCCCCCAGTTCCCCGGGCTGCTCACCTTCAGGTGCCAGAGGTTGACCGGAATGTGCGCCTCGCGGCCGATGCGAAACGCCTCATCGAGCGCGTAGTCGATCCTGTCGCCTTCATCGCGAATGTGGGTGAAGTAGACGCCGCCGTACTTTGCCGCCACCTTCGCCAGATTGATGATCTCCTCGGTGGTCGAGTAGATCGCCGGAAGGTAAATCAGCGAAGTCGAAAGACCGATGGCTCCATCGCGCATGGCCTGATCAACGATCGCTTCCATTTCGCGCATCTCGTCAGCAGTAGGCGGCCGGTTGACATCGCCGATCACGATGTCCCGCGGGTTCGACGCGCCTACGAACAGCGCGAAGTTCAATGCAGTTCCGTTGCGCTCGAGCGCGCTGAAGTAATCGGCGAGCCGCGGCCATCGCGCGTTCGGCCCGGCTTTCTGCGGGCCGGGGGACATCCCTTCGCCAGTCACCTCGGTAGTCACTCCCTGGCGCACCTTCGCTTCCAGGTGCGCATCGGTGAAAACCGACGACTGTGATTGGCCGAGAAGATCGATAAAGCCGGGGCAGACGGCATGATCGCGGGCATCGAGGGTCACCGTTGCCGGCGTGCGGGAGAGGTCGCCGATCGTGGCGATGGTGTCGCCGCGAATGCCGACATCGCCGCGATACCACGGTGCGCCGGTGCCGTCGACGATCCTGCCGTTGATGATTTTCAGATCGAGCATCGATTGCTTCGGGGTCGTGGCGCAGGACGCGAGGAGGACTAGCCCGGCTGCCAACCACGAACTGCGAGCCACGAATCTCCTCATCGCTCTCCCTTCACCAGATCCTTGAACGTCTGCCTGCGGCGAATCAGGCGGGCTGACCTGCCATCGACCAGCACTTCCGGAGGAAGGAGGCGCGCATTGTAGTGGGAAGCCATGGAGAAGCCGTAGGCGCCGGCATCGCAGAAGGCGAGGAGATCGCCGACCTCAGTGCGGTCCAGCATTCGCGGGATCGCGTTTCCCGCGGCGTCGCGCGTGAAGACGTCGCCCGACTCGCAGAGATTTCCCGCGACCACCGCCTCCTCGGGCATCTTCGTTTCATCAAATGAAGAACGGAGCGACGCCTCCGATCCGCGGCTGGCATTCACGATGTGATGGTAGGCACCGTATTTCGACGGCCGGACGAGATGATTGAACCCGGTGTCGCAGCCGATCCACCATCGCCCGCCGCTGATTCGCTTCGCAGTGACGCCCGCCAGCAGCACGCCCGACTCGGCGACGACGTAACGCCCGGGCTCGAGGATCGCCGTGAGATTGCGCGAGCGGAGGGTCGGACCGGCGATGCCCGCCAGTTCGCCGCCATAGTCGTCGATCGGAAAGTCGCAGTCGCCCGGCCGGTACGGCACGGAAATACCGCCGCCGAAGTTCAACCACTGGAGATTGGCGAAGTCGCCCGAAAGATCGAGAAGGCGCCGCGCCGATTCGAGCAGCGGCGCCAGCTCATCGATGCCCGATCCGATGTGCGCATGCAGGCCGACGACTTTCCGTCCGGAATCTTCCACGATCATGCGCGCGTCGCGGATCTCCGCGAGGTCGATCCCGAACTTTACCCCGCCACCGGCGGTGACCACATCGACGTGATGTCCGGCGCCAACGTCGGGATTGACGCGCAGGGCGATCGGATTCGGCAGATCGAGCGAAAGAACGCGGTCGATCTCCGAGAGCGAGTTGACGTTGATGACGATGGTCGGATCGTCGATCGCCCGAAGGTCGTCGTCCGAGACATTCGAGCAGGTGAACCAGATGTCTTGGGGAGTGAAGCCGGCGTGGCGCGCGATGTAGATCTCGCCGGGCGAAACGCAATCGCATCCCAAGCCGCTGTCGCGGACGAGGCGGAGGATGGCCAGCGAGCCGTTGGCCTTCACGGCGTAGAAAGGGCGGAAGGGGAGGGCGGCGCAGGCGCTCCGCACGCGTTCGATCTGCCGGCGAATCACCGCCGCGTCGTAGACGTACAGCGGCGTGCCGTATCGTTTTACGAGGACGGCGGTGGACGCCCCGCCGATGTGGAGCACTCCGTGCTCGAAATGCATGGAGCGCGGATTATAGGTGGAGCAGCAGGCTCCTGGCCCGCCGACGGCCTGAGAGGCAGCCGCTCCACGCTACAATGAATCATGCAGCAATACCTCACTCTCGTGCGCCACATCCTCGATCACGGCGTAAAGAAATCGGATCGCACGGGGACCGGGACGCTGAGCGTGTTCGGCTATCAGATGCGCTTCGATCTGAACGCCGGCTTTCCGCTGCTGACGACGAAGAAGCTGCACCTGCGGTCGATCCTCTACGAGCTGCTGTGGTTCCTGCGCGGGGAGACCAACGTCCGATGGCTGCAGGAGAACAAGGTCACCATCTGGGACGAGTGGGCCGACGCCAACGGAGAGCTGGGGCCGGTCTACGGATACCAGTGGCGTTCCTGGCCCGCGCCGAATGGTCAGCATATCGACCAGATTTCCCGCGTGATCGATGAATTGAAGCGCAACCCCGACTCGCGACGCCTGATCGTCAGCGCCTGGAACGTCGCCGATCTCGACAAGATGGCCCTGGCCCCCTGCCATGCGCTGTTTCAGTTCTACGTTGCCGATGGGCGCCTCTTCTGCCAGATGTACCAGCGCAGCGCCGATGTATTCCTCGGCGTGCCGTTCAACCTCGCCTCGTTCGCCGTGCTGACCATGATGGTGGCTCAGGTCTGCAATCTCCAGCCGGGCGAGTTCGTGCACACGCTCGGTGATGCCCATCTCTACGTGAACCACCTCGAGCAGGCGCAGCTCCAGCTTACGCGCGAGCCGCGCCCGCTGCCGACGATGACGCTCAATCCTGATGTGAAATCGATTTTCGATTTCCGATTCGGCGATTTCACTCTGGAGCACTACGATCCGCATCCGGCGATCAAGGCTCCCATCGCGGTATGACCGTCTCGATCATCGCCGCCGTCTCGGACAACAGCGTGATCGGACGCAAGAACCGTGTTCCATGGCACCTGTCGACGGACCTGAAGCGCCTGAAGTCGCTGACGATGGGCCACCACATGCTGATGGGGCGGAGGACGTTCGAGTCGCTCGACCAGCCGCTACCGGGGAGGACCATCGTCGTCATCACCCGCGATCCGAAGTTCAAGCCGGATGGCGTGCTGACAGCGAACTCGATTGAACAGGCCATCGATCTGGCCAGCCTCGACGAGGAGATCTTCATCGCCGGAGGCGCGCAGATCTACGAGCAGTCGCTCCACCGCGCTGACCGGATGTACCTGACGCGCGTGCACGTCGAGGTCGAGGGAGATGCCTTCTTCCCGGAATTCGATGACGTCACCGAGTGGAACCTCGTCGACGCCGAGCATTGCGAGGCGGACGAGAAGAACGAGTATCCCTACTCGTTCCTGACCTACGAGCGCGCAGGCGCACTGGCATAATCGCGCGCTCATGTACTGGCGACTGCTGCGCGGCAACCGCGATTTCCGTTTGCTGTACATCGGCGCGCTGATCTCCCTCGGCGGCGACTGGTTTCTCACCGTGGCGCTGCTCGATCTGGTCCTGCAGCTCACCGGTTCGGCCACACTGGCCTCGCTGATGTTGCTTTGTCAGACGCTTCCGGTTTTCATCGTCACCCCGATTTCCGGCCACGTCGTCGATCGCGTCAATCGTCGCAAGCTGATGATCGCGGTCGATATCGTCCGCACCGCCGCCTGCCTTCTCCCGCTGCTGGCCCGAACTCCGGCCCTGCTGCCGTTCGCGTACGCCGGCGTGATCATCATCTCTATCGGATCGGCGTACTTCCAGCCTGCGTCGCAGGCAGCCTTACCCAATATCGTCGGCATCGGCGAGCTCGCTCCGGCGAACGTGCTGATGGGATCGACGTGGGGGACCATGCTCGCGGTGGGCGCGGCACTCGGCGGGGCAGTGACGATGCGCTTCGGTCGTGATGTCTCGTTCATTGTCGACTCGATCAGCTTCCTGGCGTCGGCGTTCTTCTTATGGCAGATCCGCGCTGGGTTTTCGGAGAGTGTTGTAGCGGCGGACGCCACGCCCGCCGCTGGGCGGCCGAGGGCTGCCGCTCCCACACTCTTCGAGTCGTTTCGCGAAACGATGCACTACGCGCGCACGCATCCGCGCGTGCTGGCGCTCCTGACCTCCAAGGGCGGCTACGGGCTGGGGGCGGGAGTGATCGCGCTACTGAGCGTGTTCGGCAAAGAGGTTTTCCGCGCGGGAGCGTTCGGCATCGGGCTTCTCTTCGCCGCACGCGGCCTCGGCGCGCTCCTCGGCCCGTTCGCCGTTCGAGCCCTATCCGATCGCGATGAGACGCAGTACAAACTCATCCCGTTTTCCGTCCTCCTCTTCGGTCTGGGCTACATGGCGCTCGGCTTTTCGCCAACTCTCACCATCGGCGCCGCGTCGATCTTCCTCGCCCATCTCGGCGGCGGGGCGCAGTGGCTTACTTCGAGCTACGGATTGCAGCGTGAAACTCCCGACGCCCTTCGCGGGCGCATCTTCGCCGCTGACTATGGCTTCGTTACGCTGACCATCAGCATTTCCAGTCTGTTCGCCGGCGTAGCGTCCGATCGATTCGGCCCGACTGTGGCCGCAGTGGCCACCGCTTCCATCTGCGTGCTGTGGGCGATCTTCTGGGGCGCATGGACGTGGCGTTTGTGGCGATAACGCTGTGCTAATCTCCCGCCCGCATGATCGTGCGCGCCTACGATGGGAAAGAGCCGCGCTTCGGCGCACGCGTGTTCATCGCCGAAAACGCGGCGATCATCGGCGACGTGGAGCTCGGCGAGGACTGCTCGGTGTGGTACGGCACGGTGATCCGCGGCGACATCCACTCGATCCGCATCGGCGCGCGCACGAACATCCAGGACAATTGCACGCTTCATGTCACGCAGCACACGCACCCCCTGCAGATCGCGGAGGAGGTGACCATCGGGCATGGCGTCGTGGCACACGGCTGCACGATCGAACGGCGGGCGCTTATTGGGATGGGATCGCGCGTGCTCGACGGCGCGATCATAGGCGAGCTTGCGCTGGTCGGCGCGGCCGCGCTCGTACCCGAGGGAATGCGCGTTCCGCCGCGCACGCTCGTCGTCGGCGTCCCGGCGCGCGTCAAACGGCCGCTCACCGCCCAGGAGATCGCGCGGCTGGACGAATGGTGGAAGCATTATGTCGCGTATAAGGAGGCATACTTGAAACGATGAACGATGAACGATGAACGGACGCATTTGTTCATCGTTCATCGTTCATCCTTCATCGTTCGGCTAGTCATGGACCGAATTTCCGCTGGAACACTCCGCCTCGATCACGCCGGCCAGCACGTCGCCCTGGCCGGATGGGTGCAGAAGCAGCGCGATTTCGGCGACCTCGTGTTCATCGATTTGCGCGACCGCAGCGGCCTCTGTCAGGTCGTCGTCGACAAGGCACGCGGGGCAGGGGAGGCGCTCCTGTCAGCGGCCAAGGAGGTGCGCTCGGAGTTCGTGATCCGCCTCGAAGGAGAGGTGATCGCGCGCACCGAGGAATCACGCAATCCAAAGCTGCCGACCGGCGATGTCGAGCTGCTGGCGCGTCGGCTGGAGATCCTCAACAGCGCCGAGACGCCGCCGTTCGCCATCGATGACGACGTCGAAGCGGCAGAGGAACTGCGGCTGAAGTATCGCTATCTGGATCTGCGCCGGCCGGCGCTGACGCGGAACCTGGTCCTTCGCGACCGCGTGGCGTTTGCCGTCCGCGACTACATGCATGGCAACGGATTCCTGGAAATCGAGACGCCAATGCTGACGCGATCGACGCCTGAGGGCGCGCGCGATTACCTCGTGCCCAGCCGCATCCATCGGGGGATGTTCTACGCGCTGCCGCAGTCGCCGCAGATCTTCAAGCAACTGCTGATGGTCTCGGGCATGGAGCGCTACTACCAGATCGTGCGCTGTTTCCGCGACGAGGATCTCCGTCGAGACCGGCAGCCCGAATTCACGCAGGTAGACATCGAGGCGTCGTTCATCGACGAGGAATTCGTCTACGCTCTGATCGAAGGTCTCTTCGCGCAGATTTTCCCGCCGGAGGGTATTCCGGTGCGTCCGCCGTTCCCGCGCCTGCGGTGGCAGGAGGCGATGGACCGCTTCGGCAGCGACCGCCCTGACACGCGGTTCGGGATGGAACTGATCGACATCGCCACGGCCGTAGGGACGATCGACTTTCCGGCGTTTCGCGAGGCGCAGAGTGTGCGCGCCATCGTCGTTCCCGGCGGCGCGACGCTGTCGCGCAAGCGGCTGGACGAGCTGGCGGAGGAGGCGAAGAAGCTCGGCGCGGGTGGACTGGTGTGGATCAAGTTTGATGCGCAGCGCGGATCATCGATCAAGAAGTTCCTGAACGACGCCGCGTACGACGCGCTGCGCAACGCGCTGCGCGCGCAGGAAAACGATCTCGCGCTGGTCGTGGCGGGAAAGCAAACCGTCGTGTGGGGCGTGCTCGGGGCCTTGCGCCTTCGCGTGGCGCGCGATCAGGGGTTGATCTCCGCGGATCGCTGGGATTTTCTCTGGGTGGTCGACTTTCCGCTGTTCGAATGGGACGACGAGACGCAGCGCTATTTCGCGCGTCACCATCCGTTCACTTCGCCGAAACTGTCTGACGTGGAGAAGCTCGAAAGCGACCCCGGCACGACGCTGGCGCGCGCATACGACGTGGTCCTGAACGGGCTCGAGCTGGGAGGCGGCTCGATCCGCATCAATCGCGCCGACGTGCAGTCGCGGATGTTCCGCGCGTTGGGCATCGGTTCGGAAGAGGCCCGCCAGCGCTTCGGATTTCTGCTCGACGCCTTCCGCTACGGCGCTCCTCCGCACGGTGGGATCGCCCTCGGCTTCGACCGCATCGTCATGCTCATGGCCCGCGCCGAGTCGCTGCGCGAGGTCATCGCCTTCCCGAAAACCGCCCGCGCGCAGGATCTGATGAGCGAGGCACCGTCAGCCGTGGACACGAAACAGTTGGACGAGTTGGGAATCACACTCAAACGATGAACGCGGAACGATGAACGATGAACAGATTTGAGTTTGCCTTGTTCATCGTTCATCCTTCATCGTTTCATGAATCCCTTCATCACCATCCACCAGGCCTCCGCGACCTATCCCGTCTTCATCGGCCGCGGGCTGCTCGATGCGGCGGGCACGGCAGTCGAGCCGCGCGGACAGGTGTTCGTGATCACCTCCACCGCGCTGCGCGAACGCTTCGGGCTCCGCGTGGCGGCGTCGTTTTCCCCCCGCCCGGAAATCGTCACCGTCCACGAAGGAGAAGCGCGGAAGACGCTGGAAACGGCGAACGACATCGTCACGCAGCTCCTTGATCGCGGCGCGAAGCGCGATTCGATGGCCGTGGTCGTCGGCGGCGGCGTGATCGGCGATACCGCCGGATTCGCCGCATCGATCTTGCTGCGCGGCATCGATCTCCTGCACGTTCCGACCACGCTCCTGGCGCAGGTCGACAGCTCGATCGGCGGCAAAGTCGCCGTCAACCATCCGCGCGGCAAGAACCTGATCGGCAGCTTCTATCCGCCGCGCGCCGTCCTTTCCGACACGGCGGTTCTCGACTCGCTGCCGCCGCGCGAACGGCTCAGCGGTCTGTATGAGGCGCTCAAAGGCGGCGTAATCGGCGATCCGTCGCTCTTCGCCATGCTGGAAAAGCGCGGAGAGGTCGATCTCGACGCCGTCGTGCGAAAGGCGGTCGTCGTCAAAGCGAACGTCGTCTCCGCCGACGAGAAGGAGGGCGATCTCCGCCGCCTGCTCAATTACGGGCACACGCTGGCGCACGGGATCGAGGCCGCGCTGCAGTACCAGAATTTGACGCACGGGGAGGCGGTGGCGTGGGGAATGATCGGCGCAAACGCCATCGCCGTCCGGCGCGGCATCCTGCCCGATGCCCTCCGGCGACGGATCGACGCCGCCATTCGCGACTGGCAGCCGGCGCCGCTTCCGGCGCTCAATGCCGCTGCCGTCCTCGCGGCGACGGAGCACGACAAGAAAAACACCGGAACGCGGCGGGTCATGGTCCTGCCCCGCGAGATCGGTCGATGCGAAATTGTGGCGGGGATCTCCGACCAGGAGCTGCGGTACGGGCTCGAAGCGATCGGCGTTGGCGCCGGCTGAGAGCCGGCGCTACGTAGAGCCGGCTCTCAGCCGGCTCTCTAGGCCATCGTCCGCTGGGCGGTGGTGATGCCGGTATCGGCCGATTTCTTGACCGGCAGCCTGATGACCATGCTGGTGCCGACACCCTCGATCGAGGCCACCGTCACGTCGCCGCCGTGGGCTTCGACGATCTGCCGCACGATGTAGAGGCCCAGGCCGGTACCGCCGCCTCCGCGCAGCGATTTGTTCCCGCTCTGCTTGTACTTTTCCCAAATCTGCTGCACTTCGGCCGCCTTGATCCCCATGCCGCTGTCGGTCACGGTGATGACGATCGACTCCGCCACTTCGCCATTGCGGACGATCTGCGCGCCGACGGAAATGAGCCCCTTCTTGGGCGTAAATTTCAACGAATTGGAAACCAGGTTGATGACCGCCTGGGTCAGCTTTTCGACACTGCCGATCACCTGCGGCACGTCGCGGCCATGGGCGCTGAGCAGAAAGACCTCGTCGCGCGAGGCGACCTGCTGCAGGCTGCGCACGGCTCGTTTGAGGACGCCGGCGACGCGCACCGGCTCCTTCTCCATGACGAAGCTCCCCGACTCGATCTTGGAGAAATCGAGCAGCTCGTTGATCAGCCCCATCATGCGCTCCGATTCCCGCTGCGCTTCCTGCAGCAGGTCGGTGTAGATGGAGTCGAGCTTCGTCCCTTCCTGACTGAGGACGAATTCGAGCGTTCCCTGGATCCCGGAGAGCGGTCCACGGAGATCGTGCACGATCTGCGCGGTGAAGTCCGACTTGGCCTGCTCCATCTCCCGCTGCTGGGTCACGTCTTCGAACCAGAGCGCAACCGAAGGCGTCGCGTACTCATCGACATTCATGATGTGCTCGACGCGGAACGAACGCCCCTCGATCTCCACCTCGGTGGCCCGGTGTTCTTCCCCCTCCATGAAGAAGTCCTGGAGCCAGCCGCGTTCGCCACCGACCACGTGCGACGCTTCCTTCAGCCAGCCCGTGGCGTCCCGGCCGAAAGTCATCTCAAAAGCCGGGTTCTTCCATTCGACATCGCCATGCTGGTTGATGACGGCGATGGGACTGGTCAGCTTTTCGGCGATCGTGTTGTTGTTCATCA
>JBGPFD010000125.1:0-9997 GCA_041483175.1 Thermoanaerobaculia bacterium
AGCAGGGGGACAGGCGAACAATCACAGATGTAAGTGATCAAAAGCTCTTGAGGAAGGCCTCGTTGGTGGGGAACTTCTGCAGGCGCTCGAGCAGCATTTTCATCGCGTTCATCGGGTCCGTTCCGGCGAGAGCGCGGCGGAGCGTGTGCACCTTGGCCAGCACGGCCGGCGACAACAATTTCTCTTCTTTCCGGGTGCCGGTCTGGGCGATGTTCATGGCCGGAAAGATCCGGCGCTCGAAGAGGCCGCGATCGAGGACGATCTCGGTGTTTCCGGTGCCTTTGAACTCCTGGAAGATTACTTCGTCCATCCGGGATCCGGTGTCGACCAGCGCCGTGGCGACGATGGTCAGCGAGCCCCAATCTTCGGCATTGCGCGCGGCGCCGAAGAACCGTCGCGGCTTTTCCATGGTCCGCGCGTCGATGCCCCCCGAGAGGATCTTTCCCGATCCGCGCTGCTCGTTGTTGTATGCGCGCGACATGCGGGTGATCGAGTCGCATAGGATGACTACATTCTTCTTCATCTCCACAAGGCGGCGGGCACGGTCGAGGACGACCTCCGAGATCAGAATGTGGTTCTCCGCCGTCTCGTCGGCGCTGGAGGCGAGCACGTCACCTTTCTCCACCGAGCGCCGGAAGTCGGTCACTTCCTCCGGTCGCTCATCGACCAGCAGGACCATCAAGGTCACGTCGGGATGATTGGTGTTGATGCCGTGGGCGATGTCTTTCAGCAGCGTCGTCTTTCCTGCTTTCGGCGGTGCAACGATGAGGCAACGCTGGCCTTTGCCCAGCGGCGCGAGCAAATCGAGCACACGAGTAGTGAGACGCTCCGGCTCGGTCTCCAGCTTGAACATCTCGTTCGGATCGATGGAGATCAGCTCGGCGAAGGGACGCCGCGCCTCGCGATACTCCTCGAGCGACATTCCTTCGACCTGTTCCAACCCGACGAATTCGAGATTGTTGCCGGCGCGCCGCGCGCTCCCGGCGAGGAGAAGTCCCGATTGCAGATGCAGCCGTTCGATCATCGATCGCGGCACGATCGAATCGCCGGGCTGGGGGACGAAGTTGTTCGCCGCCTGCACCAGCAACCCCATGCCGTTCGGCTTCACGAAAAGGACGCCGCCGGCCGGCAGCAGCTCACCGCTCGGGACTTCCAGCGGGGCCGTCGTCCCTTCGCCCTGCTGCAGCATTTGCGAGCGCCGGCGATGGCGTGAACGCCGCCGCCGCCGTCCACCGCCGGGAGTTCCCGGCTGGCCCGGAGGAGTCTGGAATGGCGATTCCCCGCCGTTTTGCGATCCCTGCATGATGGGTCCGTTTGGCGAGAGCGGCTGTCCCGCGGCATGCGAGCGCCGTCTGCGCCTGCGCCGCTTATGCGGCTGCCGATCTTCTGGTGTCATCGAACTCAAAACCTTGAGTGTTGCTCACCTTCGAGTTGCCGGAAGCCGACGATCGGGGCGGAGAAATCACTCTCAATACGCCCGGCAGGCTGCCTTTGATCGTCGCACGGAGGTGCGGCGCGTAGTATGCGGAACCTTTGTTTCAAATGCAAGCTGATTTGAAGTCCTGCCTGCCGAGTCCTGAGTCCTGAGTGGACGAGTAGCACTGGGGGACTCGGCACTCACGCCTCAGGACGTTCTTCTCATTTATTGTGCATTGTGTCAAAATCTCAATCATTCCGTACATGCCTGAAAACATTCTCGTTATCGAGTACGAGCCGCGGTACACCGAGAAAATCAGGAATGCGTTGGCCGGACGGCCGTTCGAGGTGGCGTTCGCCCACGATGGCCAGGAGGCGCTGCGCGCTTTCGATGCGCAGAGGCCGTCGCTCATCGTGATTTCCTCCATGGTGCCGAAGGCGAACATCGCCGATCTGATTCACGCCATCCGTCAGCGCGCGCATCTGCAGCGTACACCGATCCTCCTCACCGTCTCCGGCTATACCGGCAGCACTCCGAAACACGATGCCGTCCGCTTCGGGGCCTCCGATCTGCTGCCGAAGCCGTACACCGAGGCGGATCTGCTGCAGAAAATCGAGGAGATCCTGATCGGGGAGCGGAAGCTGACTTCGGAACAGATCTTCGGCGACCTGCTCGAAGAAAAGGCGCCGGCCGGAGCCAGAAAACCGATGAGTCCCAAAGATGATCTCGACAAGCTGTTGGCCGACACGCTCTCCGGCGTGATGGCCCAGAAGAAAAAAGGTGCGCCTGCAGCGGTGAAGCCGAAAACGCAACCCGGCTCCGCGGAACTCGACAAACTCCTCTCCGATCTGACGCTGACCTCGCGGCCCAAGACGACGTCCGGAACGGTCGCCGTTCCGCGTCCGGCCGCAGCCGTTCCAGCTCCGACCGTGGATTACGACGATAACGTCGCGCTCTCGGTTCCGGTCATTCCGAAGGCAGCCGCGGCGCCCGTGCCGGTCGAGGAACCGGAACCGACCGACGGCACGCGTTTCGGACAATACGTGCTGCTGGAAAAGATCGCCACCGGCGGCATGGCCGAGGTGTGGAAGGCGCGCATGCGCGGCGTGGAAGGCTTCCAGAAGATCGTTGCCATCAAGAAGATCCTGCCGCACCTTTCCGACAATCAGGACTTCATCGAGATGTTCGTCGATGAAGCGAAGCTCGCCGCGCAGCTCAATCACAGCAACATCATTCATATTTACGACCTGGGGAAAATTCAGAACTCGTACTACATCGCCATGGAGTACGTCGATGGGTGCGATCTGAAGACCATCCTCAAGCAGGCGCAGGAACGCGATCAGCCGCTGACCATCGAGCTGGCGCTCTTCATTACCTCGAAGATCGCTGCTGCGCTCGACTACGCACACCGCAAGCGCGACTTCGAGAACAAGGACCTCGGGCTGGTCCATCGCGACATCTCGCCGCCGAACGTCCTCATCTCCAAGGAAGGAGACATCAAGCTCTGCGACTTCGGAATCGCCAAGGCCGCTTCGAAGGCCTCGCACACGCAGGCCGGCGCGCTGAAGGGAAAGCTGCAGTACATGTCGCCGGAGCAGGCGTGGGGAAAGGCCATCGACAACCGCTCGGACATCTTTGCCCTGGCCACCGTGCTGTTCGAGATGCTCACCAGGCGGCAGCTCTTCACCGGCGAGAACGAGATTTCCATCCTCGAGCAGGTGCGCGAGGCGCGCGTCGATCCGCCGTCGAAGTACAACGACGAGGTGACCCCGCAGATCGATGCCATCGTGCGAAAAGCGCTGCAGAAGGGACCGGCCGATCGCTATCAGACCGCCGCCGAGATGGCGCGCGATCTCGACGCCGTCCTTTACGAAATGAGGCCGACGCCGACTAGCGCCGATCTGGCGATCTACATGCACCGGCTGGAGACCGCGCCGGTGATGGTCGCACCGCCCCCCGCCCCCGTCGTCCCGCCTCCCACGCCCGCCCCCATCCGCCCCGCGGTGGCCGAGGCAGTCGCACACACGCCTCCCGGCGTGATGATGCCGTCGTGGGAAGCAGCGCGGATGCAGAAGAAGAAATCGATGGCCATCCCGATCTCGATCGCCGCCGTGCTGGCAATCGCCGCGGGAGGAGGGTACGTCTTCCTGCGCGGCCGCACGCCGGCGCCAGCGCCAGCGAAGACCGCCTCGACGCCGCCCCAGGTTGTCGCGCCGACAGCGACGCAGCCGAGTGTGGGGGCCGGCGCCCCCGCCGGGCCAGCGGCGGGCGAGGCGCCCGCCGCCACACAGGCTCAGACAACCGCGCCCACCACATCGACGCAACCGGTAGTCGATCCGGCGAAAGTTGACGCGGAAGTGCAGAAGCGACTGGCCGCCGAACGCGCGAAGCTCGAACAGGAGATGCGCGCAAAGCAGCCTGCCCCGCAACCTGCCCCGATCCTGACGCGCCGCGCGGTCGAGCCGCAGCCGGTCGTCCAGCAACCGGCCGCGCCGCAGCCGGCGGTCGCGGAGAACCGTCCCGCGCCGCAGCCACAGCCGACGCAGACCGTTTCGACGCAACCTCCGCCCGCCCCCGCGCCGCAGCCGGTGGCGGAAGAGCCGAAGGCAAAGCTGGGCGATCTCGTCGCCTCGGGGTCGGAGGACGTCGCCGCGCGCATGACGCGCCGTGCGGACGTTCCCTATCCGCCGAGGGCGAAGGTCGAGCACGTGGAGGGGACGGTGATCATCACCGCGTTGATCTCTGAGACCGGAAAAGTGCTCGACGTGAAGGTGATCCGCCCGATCGACCGTCCGGTGGGGCTCAACGAGGCGGCGCAGGAAATCGTCCGCCGCTCGACGTTTTCTCCGCCGGTGAAAGACGGCGTGCGCGTCAAGGCATGGACCACCGTGTCTGTGGGCTTTAAGCTGGTGTCTCGTTAAGCTGGTGTCTGAAGACTTTAAGCTATAATTCGCGCGCTTCGGCCACGAAGTTTGGAGGGTGGTGTTCATGGCCGTCCTGACGGATCAGCAGCGCAAGTTCTATGAAACGACTCTCCAAGTCACCAAGCAGGAAATCAACGACCTGAAGGAACAGATCGAAGAAGAGCTGGCCAAGGTCAAGGACCGCATCTCCGAATTGCAGAACGCCATCAGCGCTTCCAGGCAGATGTACGCCGCCGCCTGCGCCCGCCTCGGTGTGCCGAACGATATGGAAGAAGAGGAGGCGGGAGGGGAGAGCTGACGCGGAACGATGAACGCGGAACGATGAACGCGGAACGATGAACGATGAACGGTCCATGGAAGTTCATCGTTCATCGTTCCGCGTTCATCGTTCTTCTCGCGCTCTGTTGCGCAAGACCGACCTCACCGCCGCACGCCGTTCGCCGTGTCATCTCACTCGCCCCGAACATCACCGAGATCATCGTCG
The DNA here is from genome assembly GCA_041483175.1 of Thermoanaerobaculia bacterium. Classification (GTDB taxonomy): domain Bacteria; phylum Acidobacteriota; class Thermoanaerobaculia; order Gp7-AA8; family Gp7-AA8; genus Gp7-AA10. The sequence continues at coordinate 4,826 of JBGPFD010000125.1, forward strand.
CCGCCGGCTGCCAGGCGAAGATCGTCGGCACGGACAACTTCTCCGATTATCCTGAGGCGGTGAAGGGTTTGCCGAAGGTCGGCGGCGTGGAGCCGGACGTGGAGCAGATCGTCGCCCTGCGTCCCGATCTGGTCGTCGCCAGCGCGTCGGGCGTGCATCCGAATCTGCGGCGCGCGCTCGATGCGGTCCACCTGCCGCTCCTGGTGATCCGTACCGACCGCCTGTCCGCCGTCGCGCCGGCCATCGGGGAAGTAGGGCAGGCGCTCGGCTGCCCATCGACGAGTTCAGCTGTATCATTAATTACTATTGGTCTTCAGAAACAACGCCGGATGCGGACGCATCCGCCGCGCGTTCTGTTCGCCGTCTGGACGGATCCGCTGTACGTCGCCGGCAGGGCGACGTTCGTCGACGATCTCTTCTCCATCACCGGAGCGCGCAATGCGGTGGAGGCGAACGGCTGGCCGCAATACTCGCTCGAAGCGTTGGCCGCGCACCCGCCGGATCTGCTGCTCTATCCGAACCATTCCGTCACGGCGCCAGCCGTCGACGCCCTGTTGCGCCGCGCGCACGCGAAGGTTGTCGCAGTCGCGGTCGACGAGAACGTCTTCACGCGCCCCGGCCCGCGGGTGACTCTCGCCGCGGCGGAGCTCAACCGGATTCTCGATCAGTGGGAGCGTTCGCATTGACCGGATCATCCCGCCCGCGTCGCATCATCGGACCGATTGCGCTCCTGACGGGCGGCCTGTTGTTCGCGCTGATCGCCGCGTCGACCTTCGGCGCCGCCGCCGTCTCGTGGCGCGCGGCGCTGGCGGGCGATCCGACCGCGCGCGCCGTGCTGTTCGACATCCGCCTGCCGCGCGCCCTGCTCGCAGCGCTCATCGGCGCCGCGCTCGCCGTCGCCGGCGTTACCTTTCAGACCTTGCTGCGCAATCCACTCGCCGATCCGTTCATCCTCGGCGTGTCGGGAGGAGCGGCGTGCGGTGCCGCCGTTTCCACCGCGCTCGGATGGGCGCGCATTCCAGGGCTCGTCTCGGTGGTCGCCTTCCTCGGCGCCCTCGCCGCGACAGCCGCGGTTTTTCTTCTCGCCCGACGACGCGAGTACACCGATCCCACGCGGCTGCTCCTTTCGGGGCTGGTGCTCAACGCGCTCTTTTCGGCGGTGATCCTCATCGCCTTTGCCCTCTCGCCGCAATCGGATCTCGCCGCCGCCGTGCGCTGGATGATGGGGACGCTGTTCGGCGCCACGTGGAGCGATGTCGCCTTGCTGGGGGTCTTCGTCGCCGTCTCCATGGCCATCCTCATGACCATCGCCAACGACGTGCGGATGTTCGCCTTTGGAGTGGACGACGCGAAGGCGCGCGGCGTCGACGTCGAACGGATTCAGCGGATCGGCTTCGTTGTCTCGTCGATTGTCACCGGCGCCGCGGTGGCGGTCAGCGGAATCATCGGGTTTGTCGGTCTGCTGGTGCCGCATCTGATCCGGCTGATCTGGCGGCGCGACTTCCGCGTGCTGCTGCCTCTCTCCGCGTTAGGCGGCGCGACGCTGCTGGTGCTCGCCGATCTCGCCTCGCGCGTCGCCCTGTCTTCGTCCGAGCTCCCGGTCGGCGCCTTCACCGCGATCCTCGGTGTTCCGTTTTTTCTCTCGCTGTTGCGGAGGAGCCGCTGATGCTCGACGTGCGCGGCGTCTCGTTCGCCTACGACGGAGCACGTGGGCCGGGCTCTCCAGCCCGGCCGGACCGGCTGGAGAGCAGGTCCCACGTCGCCGTGCGAGAGGTGACCGTGGTCTTCGAACGGACGCAGCTCGTCGCGCTCACCGGTCCCAACGGCTCGGGGAAGTCGACTCTGCTGAAGCTCATCGCTCGCGTCCTCGCGCCGCAGAGCGGCGAGATCATTTTCGAGCAGCGCAACGTGCGTGACTGGCCGGCGAAGGAGTACGCCCGGCGCGTCGGCTACCTGCCCCAGGATCCCGATCCGGCGTTTCCGATGCGGGCCATCGACGTCGTGGTCTCCGGCCGCGCGCCGTTTCTCGGCCGGTTCGAATGGGAGAGCGACGCCGACTACGAGGAAGCAGAGCGCGCGCTGGCGCTCTGCGACGCCGGCGATCTCGCCGATCGCTACCTCGATGAGATGTCCGGCGGCGAGCGGAAGCGGGTGTTTCTGGCACGTGTGCTCGCCGCACATCCACGGCTGGTGCTTCTCGACGAGCCGCTCACGGCGCTCGACCTTTCGCACGTGCAGCAGTTCTCCGCGCTCTTGCGCGACATCGTCGACCGGACCGGCACGACGGTGCTCTATGCCACGCACGATCTCAATTTCGCCGCCGCCTACTGCGATCGCATGCTGGTGATGCGCGGCGGATCGCTGGCGCTCGACGGCACGCCATCCGCCGTGATGCGCCCCGAGGTGGTGCGGGAGCTGTTCGGCTTCGAGGCCCGTTCGGTCGACGGGTGGCTCGTTCCGCGCGTTCAACCGCAAACGCCTTCCGGTCGTATTCCGTGAAACTGGCGCAGCCGTGCCCTACTTTCCCTGTTTCGCGAGATCGCGCGCGGAGTTGATCGCGTTGTCGATCGCCTCCTGCCGCTGCACCAGATCGGACGGGGGCGGGGAGCCGCTGCGCAGCGAGGAATCCATTTCATTGACGAGCGATCGCAGATCGCTCATCGCCCTTTTTGCCGTGGTGCACGAGCTGTCCGCGCAGAGGCACTTCTCCTCCGCTCTCCGCGCCTGTACCTCGACGCGCGATCGGAACTCATCCCATCCCGCAAGATCGTAGGGAGGATTGGCAAAATGGCCGACGCCCGATCCCCACGTGTCGCCCGCCGCGACGGCCGCCGCGACGCAGGCGTCGCCGGGAGCGCTGCTGACCGTCGCCGCGCTGCTGGCCTGACGTTCGTTCCACCACGGAATCCCTTTCTTCCAGATGAGGATGACGACCGCGACGGCAATCGCCAGCTTGACTAAGGTCTTGCCTTCCATCGTATCTCCTTAAGCAAAGACGAATGCAGAACGCAGAATGCAGAATTGAGAATGAAGAAGACTGCGCGTTGTGGCGATTATTTCCAAGTTCTTCATTCTGCGTTCTGCCTTTATCGATTGACCAGCGTTACATCGCCGAAAGGCGCGATCTGATCTTTCACCTGCGAATAGTCGCCGACAATCACGATGGCGCCGCGATAAGTATCGAAGTACTTCGCCGCCGCCTTCTGGATGTCGGATGGCGCCAGCGCGTGGACCTTGTCGCGGAACGTCTGCAGGAAATTGCGCGGAAGTTCGTACGTATAGATCGTATTGATACGGCTGACCAGGCCGCCCTGGCTCTCCATCTCCAGCGCCAGCGTCCCGACGCTGTACACCTTCGCCGCGTCGAGCTCCTCGGCCGTCACCGGCAGCACGCGCATGCGATCGAGTTCGTAGAGCATCTCCAGGATCGTCGGCCCGGTGACCTCGTTGCGGACCGCAGCGCTGGTCCAGAACGATCCTGCGCGCCGGCGGAGATCGGCAACGCTGAACGGCGAATAGGTATAGCCCTTCTGCTCGCGGATGTTGCGGGTGAGGCGCGAGTAGAACGCGCCACCGTAGATCATGTTCGCCGTGCGCAGGGCGATGTAGTCGGGCGATTTTCGCGGCGGCGCGATCGCGCCGACGATGATGGTCGACTGCACCGACCCGGGACGGTCGACGAAGTAGATCTGACGCTTTTCCCGCTTCGGCACGGGAGGCGATTCCAGCGGCGGCGCCACGCCGCCGTTCCAGGACGCGAACGCCTTCTGCACTTCCACGAGCAACGCTGGCGCCTGGAGATCGCCGACCACGATCAGGTGCGCATTGTTGGGCAGGTAATGCGATGCGGCGAATTGGCGGAGAGCGTTGCGCGTGATCTTGGCGATCGCCGCCGGTTGCGGCACAACGAAGCCGTACGGATGACGCCCGAAGATCGCGTGCTCCAGCTGTTCCATTGCCAGGAAGTCGGGCTCGGAACGCTGCTCCTCGATCTCCTGCGCGAAGTTGGTTTTCGCGAGATCGACTTCCGATTTCGGATAGGCGGGATGTTCAGCGACGTCGCCGAGCAGTTCCAGCAGGCGCGGAGCGAATTCGGAGAGCGCCGAGGTGGTGATGGTGGTGGCGTCGTCGTCGACGTTCACGCTCATGGCGCCGCCGATCGACCGCAACTCTTCCTTCAACTGTTTGCTCGTCCGTGTCGCCGTCCCCTCGGTCAGCACGCGCCCGGCGAGCTGCGAGAGGCCGGGATACAGGCGCGCCTCGGTGCCCCGCCCGGCGAGAAAGCTCAGCTCCGCGGTGATCTTCGGTACGCCCGCCAGCGGCACCAGGACCACGGTCAATCCGTTGTCGAGCTTGTTTTCGCTGATCGCCGGCCACTGGATCGGACGGGGCGGAGCGGGCGGTGGAGGATTTTTCTGCTCGGCGAACAGCGTCGTCGCGGCCAGGCAAAGACAACCGACAACCGACAACCGACTACGCGCGAAGCGCCTCATTTTCCCTCCTTCTTTTCCGGCACGCGGTCGATGGCTGTGCGGTTCTCCGGCATGAGGTACTTCTTCGCCGCCGATTGAATCTGTTCCGGCGTGACTGCTTCGTAAAGCGGGAGAACTTTGTTGATTTGCGCCGGGTCGTCGTGGAAGAGCGCGAGCGACGCGAGGAGGTTAGCTCGTCCGAGGGTCGACTCGAGCTGGTCGTAGTAGTTCGATCGGAAGCGGACCTTCGCATCGCGCAGCTCTTTCTCGTCCACTCCGTGCTGCTGGATGTCTGCGACGATGGTGTCGACTTCCTTCAGGATCTGGTCGCCGCTGTGGCCAGCCTTGTAGGTCGTGCGCGAGACGACGAGCATCGGGCCGTCGAAATCGAATTCGTTTCCGAGATCGAAATTGATTCCGCCGTTCCAGTCGACGGAGATCGCCTTCTCCTTGACCATGCGCTGATAGAGCCGCGAACTGTCGTCGCCCTGAAGAATCAGATCGAGCAGGACCATCGGCGGATAGTCGACGGATTCCTGATCGGGCAGGTGATAGGCGAACGCCAGCGCCGGCAGGTTGGCGAGTTTATCGGTCTGCTGCAGCCGTTTTTCCTTGGTCTGCTGCGGCTCGCTGATGTCCGGCCGCTCGGGAACCGATTGCAGCGGAATGTCGGCGAAATACTTGAGCACCATCGGCCGGA
>JBGPFD010000126.1:0-9984 GCA_041483175.1 Thermoanaerobaculia bacterium
CGGCCCGACCACGAAACTGATGCAGGAGTACGCGAAGAAATACAACATGGTCATCGTCGTCCCGCTTTATGAAGATGAAGGACCGGGCATCTACTACAACACCGCGGCAGTGATCGATGCCGATGGCACCTACCTCGGCAAGTACCGCAAGAGCCACATCCCGCACACCGCTCCCGGCTTCTGGGAGAAGTTCTACTTCCGCCCCGGCAATCTCGGATATCCGGTGTTCAACACGAAATACGCGAAGGTGGGCGTCTACATCTGCTACGACCGCCACTTCCCCGAGGGGGCGCGCGAGCTGGGGCTGAACGGAGCGGAAGTGGTGCTCAATCCATCGGCGACGGTTGCCGGACTTTCGGAGTACCTCTGGAAACTGGAGCAGCCGGCGCATGCCGTGGCCAACGGATATTTCGTCGGAGCCATCAACCGCGTCGGATTCGAGGCGCCGTGGAACATCGGCGAGTTCTACGGGCAGAGTTACTTCTGCGATCCGCGCGGCCAGATCCTGTCGATCGCCAAACGCGACGAAAACGCGCTGGTCACCGCGGAGCTCGACTTCGACAAGATCCGCGAAGTGCGCCACACGTGGCAGTTCTACCGCGACCGCCGGCCGGAGACATACGGGGGGTTGGTTCGACTGTAACTTTATCCTGAGCCGCGAAGACGGCGAAGGATCTCCGGCGAGACTCGCACTCACTCGCCACGTCCCCCGCACGTGGTGAACAGCGTCGCGGTCCCACCGGAGATCCTTCGCTCCGCTCAGGATAGACTTGAACCAATGCGCGACCACATCCTCTTCGCCGTCAATGGCCGCGAGCATCGCGAAGGCGGCGGTGAGATCTTCACCACCCTGGCGAACTGGCTGCGCTACGAGGCCGGCGCCACGGGAACGAAGATCGTCTGCGAGGAAGGCGACTGCGGCGCGTGCACAGTGCTGATCCGGCACGCGGCGAGCGAAGAATTCCGCCCGGTCAACTCCTGCATCCTGGCGCTCTGTCAGCTCGACGGTGCCAGCATCGTCACCGTCGAAGGCCTGGGCATGAACGCCGTGCAACAGTCGATGATCGCCAATCACGGCGCGCAGTGCGGCTACTGCACCCCCGGATTCGTGGTGGCCATGAGCGGAATGTTCGAGCGCAGCGGCCGGCTCAATGAAAAACAGGTTCGCGACGGCCTGACCGGCAATCTCTGCCGCTGCACCGGATATGAACCGATCATCAAGGCCGCGCTGGCCGTCGACGGCACATCGATGCCGAAACTGCGCGAGCGCTACCCGCATCTGCCGGATGCGCGTGACGCCGTGGGTATCGGGAACTTCTTCGCGCCGACGACGATCGGCGACGCGGTCGCCTTCAAACGCGATCACCCCGGCTGCACGATCGTGCAGGGCGGCACCGACGTCGGCGTGTGGATCAACAAGCGGCGATTCACCACGCCGGCGATGCTGTCGCTGACGAAGATTGAGGGGCTCAACGAGCTGAGTGCAGGGGCCGGCGCCCTCGCCGGCCCGGCGGGCGAGGCGCCCGCCGCTACACGCATCGTCGCCGGCGCGAACGTGACGCTCGCGGCTTTCGAAGAGTTCATCCGCGACCGCATCCCGGAGCTCTACCGCATCCTCAACATTTTCGGCTCGCCGCAGATCAAGTGGGCCGGCACGCTGGTGGGGAACATCGCCAACGGCTCCCCGATCGGCGACACGCTGCCGTATCTCTTCGTTGCCGACGCGCAGCTCGAGATCGCCGGCGCGTCCGGCACGCGTATCGTGCCGATCAGCTCGTTCTACCGCGGCTACAAGCAGTTCGACCTGCGGCCCGAGGAGATCATCACCCGGGTCTTTGTGCCAGTGGTTCCTTGTCATTCCGAGCGAAGCGAGGAATCCCCCGCGCGCTTGCAGGCGGATCCCTCGCCGTCTCCGCGGCTCGGGATGACAGAGTATCTCAAGCTCTACAAAGTCTCGCGCCGTCGCGACCTGGACATCTCGGCGTTCACCGCAGCGATTCGCCTTCGCGTCAACGGGCACATCGAAGATCCGCGCATCGCGTACGGCGGCGTCGCGCCGACGGTGATCCGCCTGCCGAAAACGGAGGCCTTTCTGGCGGGCAAGAAGCCGTCGCTGGAGACCTTCGAGCGTGCTGGAGAGATCGCCCGCGGTGAAGTCCGGCCGATCTCCGACGTCCGCGGCTCTGCCGAATTCCGGGCGCAGCTCGCGGAGAACATCCTCTCGAAATTCTGGTGGGATGTCATCCCCAGCCGCGAAGCCTGCCTTGAGCGTAGCCGAAGGGACGGCGAGGGATCTGGGGGCAGCGCGCCACACGCCCACCCAGGCCCCTCGCTTCCGCTCGGGGTGACAGCGGTCGGCAGGAACGTCCCGCACGACTCGGCGCGCGGCCACGTCAGCGGCGAGTCGATCTATGTCGACGACATGCCGTTCGCAAAAAATGAGCTCCTGGTTGATTTCTTCTGGTCGCCGGTAGCGTACGGGCGCATTCGCTCGCTCGATACAACCGCCGCGTGTCGCGTGCCGGGGGTCGCCGGCGTGTATACGCATCGCGATCTCGCGCACAACCTCTTCGGTCCCATCATCAAAGACGAGCTGCTTCTGGCCGAAGACACCGTCACCTTCATCGGCCAGCCGATCGTGGTGATCGCCGCGGAGAACCGCGACGCGATCCGCGATGCAAAGGCGGCGATCAAGATCGACATCGAGCGCCTCGAACCCGTCTTCGCCATCGATGAAGCAAAGCGGCGGAAACAGTTCATCGGGCCGGTGCGCCGCATCGCGCGCGGCGATCCGAAGGCCGCGTTTGCCGCGGCGGAGAACATCCTCGAGGGCACGTGGATCAACGCCGGCCAGGATCACTTTTATCTCGAAGGGCAGGCCGCCATCGCCTACCCCGGCGAATTCGACTCGCTCACGCTGTTGTCGTCGACGCAGAATCCCTCCGAGGTGCAGGAAGTGGTCGCCCACCTGCTGGGGCTGCAGCTCAACCAGGTGGTGGTGACGACGAAGCGGATGGGAGGCGCGTTCGGCGGCAAGGAATGCCAGGCGACGCATCCCGCGGCCATGGCCGCGCTGGTGGCGCAGAAAACGAAGCGCCCCGCGCGCATTGTCTACAGCAAAGACGACGACATGCGCGTCACCGGCGGGCGGCATCCGTTCCAGAACGATTACAAAGTCGCCTTCACGAACGACGGCGTGATCACCACAATGAAGGTCGATCTCTTCTCCGACGGCGGCGCCTTCGCCGATCTTTCGCCGGCGGTGATGGGCCGCGCCATGGCCCACGTCGACAACGCCTACTTCATCCCGAATATCGAGATCACCGGCACGATCTGCCGGACTGATCACCCGCCGAACACAGCATTCCGCGGCTTCGGCGGCCCGCAGGGCGTGGCGACGATCGAGAACATCATCGAGGAGATCGCGGTCGTTCTGAAGCGCGATCCGCTCGAGATCCGGATGAAGAACTGCTACGGGATCGACGAGCGCAACGTCACGCCGTACGGTCAGACGGTGCGCAACAATTTCCTGCCGCGTCTTTTCAAGGAGACGGTCGATCGCGCCGAATACCATAAGCGCCGTGCTGCGGTCGCCGCGTTCAACGCGCATTCGAAAACGCATCTGCGCGGCCTCGCCTGCACGGCGGTGAAGTTCGGAATCTCGTTCAACACCAAGTTCCTCAATCAGGCCAACGCGCTGGTCAACGTCTATCTCGACGGTTCGGTGCAGGTCTCCACCGGCGCGACGGAGATGGGACAGGGCGTGAACACCAAAATCCGGCAGCTCGTGGCCGACGAATTCGGCATCGATGTCGGCATGGTGTCGGTGATGATCACCTCCACGGAGAAGAACAACAACACGTCGGCCACCGCGGCATCCAGCGCCGCCGACCTGAACGGAAGCGCCGCCGTCGACGCATGCCGCAAGATCAAAGCGCGCCTGGCCGAAGTCGACGCCGGCCGCAAGCTCGCCTGGCCCGAGCTCATCCAGGAGGCCTATCACCAGCGCGTCAGCCTGGGCGACCGCGGCTTCTACGCCACGCAGGGAATCGAGTGGGACCCGGAGCGCGGCACCGGCACACCCTTCCTCTATTACACGCAGGGCTGCGCGATTTCCGAGGTGGAAATCGATCGCTTCACCGGGATGACGCGCATTTTGCGCAGCGACGTGCTGATGGACATCGGCAAGCCGATCAACCCGGGAATCGACCGCGGCCAGATGACCGGCGGCTTCGTGCAGTGCTTCGGCTGGCTGACCACCGAAGAGCTCCGCTACACGCCGGAAGGCGAGCTGCTGACGCATTCGCCGACGACGTACAAGATCCCGAACATCCAGGACGTGCCGGAAATCTTCAATCTCGACTGGATCGAAAACGAGGAGAACACGATCAACCTCCGGGCGAGCAAGGCCGTGGGCGAGCCTCCGTTCCTCCTCGGCATTTCCGTCTTCTGCGCCATCAAGAACGCGTTGTCGTATGTCTCGAACGGCGCGATTCCAAAACTCCGCGCCCCCGCGACCGGCGAAGAGATCCTGATGCGGCTGACAGAAATGAAAAAAATCACCGCGGCCGAGGCAGCCGCCGCCACACTATCGGCGCGATGATCCTCCGAAGTCGCCGCGCCGCTTTCTACGACACGTGGAGATGATTGGCCGAAAAAAGTCGGTCAACTACTCTTTTCAACATGCAAAGACTACCAACGCTAACAGACGACGGCCTCGTTACGCCGACCGTCGGCGATTGGGCAGAGGAAAAGTACCGGCTCATTCGTTGCTACGCTGAGATTTTCAGCACGGCAATGAAGAACACATGGGACAGCCGGATCTACGTTGATCTGTTTTCCGGTTCGGGTCGAGCACGAATTCGTGGAACAAAGCGAATCATTCCAGCAGCGCCGTTACTTGTAACCGGCGTTCGATTCCCATTCACGCGCTACGTGCTCTGCGAACTCGATCCGAACAAAATTGAGGCACTCCGGCAACGCCTGGATCGCGACTCACCGACTGCGGAGGTGCGCTACGTTGCGGGAGATTCGAATGAAACAGTCGGCGAAATCACGTCATTTATCCCCAGCCCAACGCGAGGCAAGAAGGTGCTCGCGTTCTGCTTGGCAGATCCGTATAGGTTGGCTGATCTCAAATTCCAGACAATAGCAAGGATAGCGACGGACCATTTCGTCGATTTTCTTGTACTAATACCGAGCGGAATGGATGCGTCTCGAAATCGAGAAGTGTACCTTCGAGGTGAGAGCAGCGGGCTCGATGCTTTCTTGGGACGTCGCGACTGGAGAGATGCATGGGCGGCTGCAGAACGCGCTGGCCAGCGATTTGCCGATTTTGTCGCCGATCAATTCGGAGTATCCATGCGAAGGCTGGGGTACAAATACGACGGTTCCGAAAGTGCGCACCTCATGGTCACCACGGCGCGGCGGCTACCCATCTACCACCTTATGATGTTTAGCAGGCACGATTTAGGCGGAGACTTCTGGGAAAAGTGCAAAGCAGCATCGAAAGAACAACGACGTTTGTTTTAGGAGCTACATGTCCGACGGATCGAAGATCGAGTGGACGGACGCAACATGGAATCCTGTTCGCGGCTGCACAAAGATTAGCCCCGGCTGCAAGAATTGCTATGCGGCGACTTTTGCCGAGAGGTTCCGTGGTGTTCCCGGGCACCCCTACGAACAGGGATTCGATTTGCGACTTGTTCCTGAGAAAATTGATCAACCCTTTCGATGGGCTCGTCCGCGACGCATCTTTGTCAACTCAATGAGTGATTTGTTTCACGAAGGAGTCGGCGATGAGTACATCGAGCGGATCGCGAATGTCATGCTTGGAGCCGACTGGCACATATATCAAGTTTTGACCAAACGGTCGGCTCGGATGCAGCAACTGTTAAACACAAAACTTCGACCCCACGCGCGTCGCGCACATATCTGGTGGGGCGTCAGCGTTGAAGATCGGGAGCACGGGCTTCCGCGCATCGATCACGTTCGCCAATCGCCGGCCGCTGTCCGATTTCTCTCTATCGAGCCGCTTCTGGAAGATCTCGGCCACGTCGACCTTCGAGGCATCTCATGGGTCATCGTGGGCGGCGAATCGGGCCCACGAGCTCGTCTGATGAAACGCGAGTGGGTCGTATCAATCTTGCGGCAGTGCGAAGAACAACACGTACCGTTCTTCTTCAAGCAATGGGGCGGCGTTCGGAAGAAGAAGACGGGTCGCGACCTAAACGGTCGAACTTACGACGCAATGCCCCAGGTCGTCGTCGCGCGATGATCCTTCGCAGCCACCGCGTGGTCACACCGTCCGGAGTGCGTCCCGCGACCGTTCAGGTGAGAGGCGAGCGCATCGAGCGCATCGGCGATCACGGCGAGGCCGCGGACGCCGACTACGGCGATCTGGTGATCATGCCCGGTCTTGTCGACTCGCACGTGCACGTCAACGAGCCGGGGCGGACGGAGTGGGAGGGATTCGAGAGCGCCACGCGGGCGGCAGCGGCGGGCGGGGTGACCACCATCGTCGACATGCCGCTCAACAGCATCCCGCCGACGACGAGCGTCTCCGCGCTGATGACGAAAGTCGGGGCGATGGAAGGGAAGTGCTGGATCGATGTCGGGCTGTGGGGCGGCGCCGTTCCCGGGAACGCTTCGGAACTGCGGCCGATGCTGCGCGAAGGAGCGCTCGGCTTCAAATGCTTTCTCGTCGATTCCGGCGTCGCGGAGTTTGGTCATCTCGATGCGAACGGCCTCGCCGAAGCGTTGCGCGCGCTGCGCGACAGTGGCGCGCCGTTGCTCGTCCACGCAGAGCTTGCGGAGCAGCTCGGCCCGGCGGCCGGCCGGTCGTATCGCGCATACCTGCAGTCGCGTCCATCCGAATCGGAAGACGCGGCCATCGATCTCGTGCTTCGCGAAGTGCAGCGCAGCGGCGCGCGCGCGCACATCGTTCATCTCTCGTCGGCCGGAGGACTCGATCGCCTTCGCCGCGCGCGTGACGCTCGCGTCCCGCTGACCGCCGAGACCACGCCGCACTATCTGCACTTCGAGGCAGAGGCGATTCCCGACGGCGCGACCGAGTTCAAGTGCGCGCCGCCGATCCGCGAGCACGCCAATCGCCAAGCGCTCTGGCGCGGCGTGGCCGAGGGATTGCTGCCGGCCATCGTCAGCGACCATTCGCCGTGCGCGCCCGAGCTGAAGCGGCTCAACGACGGCGACATCGAGCGCGCATGGGGTGGCATCGCCTCGCTGCAGTTCGGGCTGGCGGTGATCTGGAGCGAGGGGCGGCTCGACCTCGACGAGATTGCGAATCTGATGTGCAGCGGCCCGGCGTCGATCGCCGGAATCGACGAGCGAAAAGGAAAAATCGCCCCCGGTTACGATGCCGATCTCGTCGTCTGGGCTCCGGAAGAACGCTTTCGCATCACGCCCGAAATCGTGCAGCATCGGCACAAGATCACGCCGTACGCCGGCGAGGAGCTGTCGGGAGTGGTGAAGGCGACGGTTCTGCGCGGGCGAAAGGTGTGGGAGGATGGAGCGATCATCGGCAAACCGCAAGGAGTATGGATTCGTTAGTTGCCAGTGTGGGGGCAGGCGCCCCCGCCGTTCTCCGGCGGGCGAAGGCGCCCGCCGCCACACAGACGCATGACTGACTTTCGCGAACTCGTCGACCTCGCCTCCGAGCGCCTCGGCGGCTCCGTGCTCCACGCCACGGACGACTTCTTCGCGCCGAAAGAAAATTTGCTCAAGGCGTCGAAGCCCGAGTGGCACGAGCACGAGTACACCGATCGCGGCAAATGGATGGACGGCTGGGAGAGCCGCCGCAAGCGCACCCCGGGCCACGACTTCGCCGTCATCCGCCTCGGCGCGCCGGGAATCATCCGCGGATTCGTGGTCGACACCAGCTACTTCCGCGGGAACTATCCGTCGCACTGCTCGATCGAAGGCTGTTCCGCGGCGCCGGAAATGGACATCGAAGCGCTCCCGAAAGAGCAGTGGCTCGAGCTTCTGCCGAAGTCGGAACTCGCGGGGGACAGCGAGAATCTCTTCTCCATTGACAATCCGTATGCGTGCACGCACCTGCGATTCAACATTTTTCCCGACGGCGGCGTGGCGCGACTGCGCGTGCATGGCGAAATCGTTCCCGATTGGCATCGCGAAGGCGGGCTGCGGAACGAGCTCGATCTCGCGTCGGTGAGCCACGGCGGTCAGGTGCTCACCTGCAGCGACATGTTTTTCGGCCCCAAACACAACCTGATCATGCCCGGACGCGCGGTGAGCATGAGCGACGGATGGGAAACGCGCCGCCGCCGCGGCCCCGGCCACGACTGGGTCGTCGTCCAGCTCGGAGTGGAAGCGAACATCCGGCGAATCGAAATCGATACGACCCATTTCAAGGGGAACTATCCCGACAGTTGCTCGATTGACGCCCTCGGTCCGGAGATTCTCCCGCGCACGAAACTGCTGCCCGACTCGGTTCACGTCTATGTCGATGAACTGATCGACGCCGGGCCGGTGCAACAGATCCGACTCAACGTCTATCCCGACGGTGGCGTGGCGCGCCTGCGGGTCTACGGCACGGCAACCGAGGCGGCGCGAAGACGCGAGGTGGCGCGGCGGATCAACAGCCGCGTTCCGTCGCAGGCGGAAGCGGAACTGCAAAGCTGTTGCGGATCGTTGGAATGGGTGCGCGCGATGCTCGCCTCGCGGCCGTTTGTGAACGACATCGCTGCCGCGGCGGAATCGATCTGGTGGGAGCTCGATCCTCCCGACTGGCAGGAAGCGTTCAGAGCGCATCCGCGGATCGGTGAGAAATCGACGTCGGCGTGGTCGCGGCGGGAGCAGTCCGGGACGTCGTCCGCATCGGGCGAGATGATGAAAGCGATCGCAGAGTTGAATCAGAAGTATGAGAAACGTTTCGGCTTTCGTTACATCGTCTGCGCGACGGGGAAAAGTGCGGACGAAATGGTGGCAATCGCGCGGCAGCGGTTGCAGAATGAACCCGACCAGGAATTGCGCGCCGCAGCCGAAGAGCAGTTGAAGATTACGATGATCCGATTGATGAAGCTGGTGGACTAGGTGATCACCACACACGTCCTCGACATCTCCCGCGGCAAGCCGGCGTCGGGCGTGCTGGTCACGCTGGAGCTGCGCAGAGCCGATGGCAGTTGGAGTCCGGTGGGCCACGGCGAGACCGATGCGGACGGCCGCCTGACGACGCTCACGTCAGAGCCACTGCAAAACGCCACGTATCGCCTGACCTTCGACGCGGCAACGTACTTTCGCGAGCGGCGCGCGGACACGTTCTATCCGGAAGTCATCGTCGTGTTCAACGTGAGCGACAGCGCGCAGCACTACCACGTGCCGCTGCTGCTCAGCCCGTGGGGGTATTCCACATACCGCGGCAGCTAGAGAACCCCTGCACAAGTGTAGGGGCCGGCGTCCTCACCGGCCCGGCGGGCGGGGACGCCCGCCGCTACACGAACCTTGAACTGTCACCCCGAACGGGAGCGAGGGGCCTGGAGGGGCGGAGGACACAAGAAATGAGCCGGATAATCGCGCCGCCCACCCTCCAGGCCGCTCGCTAACGCTCGGGGTGACAGCGGCGCCTGCTTTCGATCAGGATGAACCGCGGCGGCCCTTCAGAATCTTGACGAACGAGCGGCTCCGTAGCTCCTCCAGCGTCAGCCCGGTGGCCAGCGCCTCCTTTTCGGTGATCGCGCCGCAGTTCAGCGCACGCAGGAAATAGTTCAGCAATCCCTGGCCGGTCGCGGCGTCGTCGAAGATGTCGCCGACCAGCGTCGCCTGCCCCGCTTTCTGCATGAAATTGCGCAGGCGCTCCGTCGCCGTGCCGAGTCCCTCCAGAAAAAACGAATACACCGCGGCGTAGCGCGTAGGGAGCTGCGCCGGATTGAGATCCCACCCCTGGTAGAAACCGTTGACCAGCGAGTGGCGGATGTGATCGACGTGCAGGCGCCAGGCGCGATGGAC
>JBGPFD010000127.1:0-9958 GCA_041483175.1 Thermoanaerobaculia bacterium
GAGTCGACGGCGCAGCTTCAGGCGCGGCACGACTCGATGCTCGAGCTGGCCGCCGCGCTTTCGCCGCTGCGGCTCGAAAACGAGCGCCGCGACAAGGAGTTCGCCGGCGCGATGTCGCGTCTGCGGCCGCTCTACATGGATGCGCTGCGGGCCTCGACCGGCGGCCGTCTCTATCCCGATGCCAACGGGACGCTGCGGATCACCTTCGGAAGAGTGGAGGGCTACGCGCCACGCGACGCCGTCTGGTACAACCCGCAGACCACGGTCAGCGGAATCGTGCAGAAGAACACCGCTTCGGGCGAGTTCGACGCGCCGAAGAATGAGCTGGATGCGATCAGGGCGAACAAGACCGGCGGCTACGTCGATCCGCAGCTCGGCCAGGTGCCTGTGAATTTCCTCTCCGACGTCGACACGACCGGCGGCAACTCCGGCTCGCCGACGCTGAACACAAGAGGAGAGCTATGCGGATTGCTGTTCGACGGCACGTACGAGTCGCTCGGCTCCGACTTCGTCGTCGATCCGAACATCACCCGCTCGATCCACGTCGATGCGGTCTACATGCTCTGGATGATGGACGCCGTCGACGGCGCGCACAACCTGCTGCGGGAGATGGGATTGCCGGTGCATTTTCCCGATTAGAGCTCGCGCATCGCGCTGGCGAACGCGATTTTTTGCATTGACGGGCAAACGGCTGCGAGAATTACCAATTGGAAGGGTGAGAACGTAGCGTCGGCTCTCAGCCGGCGCGAACCGGCTGGAGAGCCGGTTCTACGTTTAGGAAACCATGCAGGAGATCGACTTGGAAGGGTGAGAACGTAGCGTCGGCTCTCAGCCGGCGCGAACCGGCTGGAGAGCCGGTTCTACGTTCAGGAAACCATGCAGGAGATCGACTTGGAAGGGTGACAACGTAGCGCCGGCTCTCAGCCGGCGCGAACCGGCTGGAGAGCCGGTTCTACGTTTGGGAAACCATGCACGAGATCGACCGGATCATCGACGCGGCGAAGCGGATGCAGCGCGGCATCCTCGCCACGGTCGTCGCCACACGCGGCTCGACGTATCGCCGCGCCGGCGCGCGCGTGGTGATCGGCGAGACCGGTGAGAGCGTGGGCACGATCAGCGGCGGCTGCCTGGAACGCGATCTCGCCGCGCGTTCCGCGGAATGGGTCGCGGCGATGCAGCCGTGCCTGATCACCTACGACAGCTCGCGCGAGGACGACATCGTCTTCGGTCTCGGACTCGGCTGCCGCGGCGCGATCGACGTGTACATCGAGCCCTTCGATGCCGCGCATCCCCCGCGGCTTGCGACTGAGTTTCAGTGGAACGGCCGCGAGCCGGTGACATGGACGACGTCGTTCGAAGGTCGCCTCCTTCTCGTCGAATCGATCCGCCCATCGCGCACTCTGGCGCTGTTCGGCGGCGGGCCGGACGTCGATCCTCTGGCGCGCGTCGCAGAGGAAACGGGATTCGAAGTCGCGCGATTCGCTCCGCGCGACGTGCATCCGGAGAACGTCCGCGAGAGCGTCGACCTGACGCGGTTCGACGCCGCCGTGATCATGACTCACAACTATCTCTACGACCTCGCACTGCTCGGCGCGATTCTTCCCAGCTCCATTCCGTACGTCGGGATGCTGGGGCCGAAAGCGCGCGGTAACGAACTGCTGGCGAAGATCGAAGGGATCACGCCGGAGCGGCACGCGCGGTTGCACAACCCCGCCGGCCTGGACCTCGGCGGCGAGACGCCGGAGCAGATCGCCCTCTCCATCGTCGCGGAGATCGAGGCCTTCCTCAATCGCCGCTCCGCGCAGCCGCTGCGCGAACTCGATGGTCCGCTGCACGTTCGCCCCTCCGTTCCGTGCCGGTAACCTGCATCGTCCTCGCCGCCGGAGCCTCGCGGCGCCTCGGCACGCCGAAGCAACTGATCGATTTTCACGGCGAGCCGCTCGTCCGGCATGCCGCCCGCGTCGCGCTGGCGGTCGCACCGTCAATCATTGTGGTGACGAGCGCGGCCGTACGTGAGGCCCTCCGGGGCATCGATGTGACGATCGTCGACAATCCCGAGGCCGCGGAAGGAATGGCCTCGTCGATTCGTCGCGGCGTCACGGCGGCGGAAGGCGACGTCCTGATCACCCTCTGCGATCAGCCGCTTGTAACGAGCGAGCATCTCCGGGCGCTGATTGCCGCCGCTGCGCCGCTCGCCGCGACCGGGTACGGCGGCATCGCCGGCGTTCCGGCGTTTTTCGCGGCGGAATTTCGCGGTCAACTCCTCGCGTTGCGCGGCGACACGGGCGCGCGCCAGATCATCGAGGCGCACCGCTCGCGGGCGGCGGTCATCCCCTTCGAGGCAGCCCGCTTCGATGTGGATACCAGCGACGCGTTTTCACTATAATCACCGTCCCTCCAGCAGACTCGAAGGAGCTTCTCATGTCTGGGCACAGCCGATGGAGCACAATCAAACACAAGAAGGGTGCCGCGGACGCACGGCGCGGGAAACTCTTCACCCGGCTCATCAAGGAAATGACCGTCGCGTCGCGTATGGGCGGTGGCGACTCGGCCGGCAATGCCCGGCTGCGCGCCGCCGTGGCCGAGGCGAAGTCCAGCAACATGCCGAAGGACACGATCGAACGGGCCGTCAAGCGCGGCACGGGCGAGATCGAAGGAGTGTCGTACGAAGAAGTGACGTACGAGGGCTATGGTCCCGGCGGAGTGGCGCTGATGGTGGAGGCGGTGACCGACAACATGCATCGCACGACGCCGGAGATCCGCCACATTTTCGAGAAAAACGGTGGAAACCTCGGCGCGCCCGGCTCCGTCCGCTTTCAGTTTGAACGAAAGGGCTATTTCGCCGTCGAAAAGAACGCTGTCGGCGAAGACAAGTTGATGGAAATCGCTCTCGAGGCCGGCGCCGACGACCTGCAGGCCAACCCTGACGCCTACGAGGTCTACACCTCGCCCGAGAATTTCGAGCAGGTCCGCCAGGCGCTGGAGAAGAACAACATTTCCACGGTCGAGGCGAAGCTGGGGCAGATTCCATCCGCGTACGTCAAACTCGATGAGGCAAAAGCGAAGCAGGCCATCCGCCTCCTGGAGATGCTCGACGACCACGATGACGTGCAGAACGTCTGGTCGAACTTTGACATCCCCGCGGAGATGATGGAGTCCGCGTAGGCGTCTCGCCATCTCCTGACGTAAGCTGGGGCTGCATGCCTTTTTCCGCCGCGCTCCGGACCGATCTCTACCAGCTCACGATGGCATACAGCTATTGGAAGAGCGGCAAAGATCGCGATGAGGCCATCTTTCACCTTTACTTTCGTGAAAACCCGTTCAACGGCGGCTACACCATCGCTGCCGGTCTGGAAGAGGCGGTGGCCTATCTCGAGTCGCTCCGGTTCGGCGAAGACGACCTGCGATTTCTGGCCACGGTACGTGGAAACGATCGCGGACGGCTGTTTCCCGACGAGTTTCTCCGATACCTCGAACAGCTTCATCTGACGTTCGACATCGACGCGGTGCCGGAGGGGACGGTGGTGTTCCCGCAGGAGCCGATGTTGCGCGCGGTCGGCCCGATCCTGCAGACGCAGATCATCGAGACCGCGCTGCTGAACATTCTCAACTTTCAGAGCCTGATCGCCACGAAAGCTGCGCGCGTGGTCTACGCGGCCAAGGGCGACAAGGTGGTCGACTTTGGTCTCCGGCGGGCGCAGGGCGTCGACGGCGGGCTGGCCGCGAGCCGCGCGGCGTACATCGGCGGCTGCTCCGCGACCTCGAACGTGCTCGCCGGCGCGCGCTATGCGATCCCGGTGACGGGAACGCACGCGCACAGCTGGGTGATGGCCTTCAACAGCGAAATGGAGGCGTTCGAGAAATACGCCGAGGTCATGCCGAACAACTGCATGCTGCTGGTCGACACGTACAACACGTTCGAAGGAGTGGAGCACGCCATCGAGGTGGGGAAGCGCCTTCGCGCGCGCGGCCACGAACTGATGGGAATCCGCCTCGACTCCGGCGATCTCGCCTACCTGTCCATTGAAGCGCGGAAGATGCTCGATGCCGCCGGATTTCCGAAGGCGGCGATCGCCGCGAGCAACGAGCTCGATGAGCACCTGATCGCCAGTCTCAAGGGCCAGGGCGCGCGCATCGACGTCTGGGGAGTGGGCACCAAGCTGATCACCGCGTTCGATCAGCCGGCTCTCGGCGGCGTGTACAAGCTGTCGGCGCTCCGCCCGGCCGGCGGTGAGTGGGAGTACCGAATCAAGGTCTCCGAGCAGGCGGTGAAGACGTCGAATCCCGGCAAGCTGCAGGTGCGGCGTTTCGCCGACGCCGACATGATCTTCGACGAGCTCGGCGGCGAGCCGACGCACATCATCGTCGATCCGCTCGATCTTACGCGGCGGCGCACCATTCCGGCGACCGCGCAGTACGAAGACCTCCTCGTCCCGATCTTCCGTGGCGGGAAGCGGGTCTACCAACTGCCGACGATGGAAGAGATCCGCGTCCGCCGTCACGCCCAGCTCGAGCGCTTTCACTCCGGTGTGAAGCGCCTGCTGAATCCGCATCGATATCCCGTCGGCCTGGAGAAGCGGCTGTTCGATCTGAAGACGCGCCTCATTCTGCAGTCGCGCGGCGCACCGGCCTGAAGCCAAGAGCGCTCACGAACAGCGCCGCGGCAGCAGCGATGGCTCCGCCGGTGAAAAAAGCGGCTCGGGGCGAGACGGCCTGGTAAATGGTGCCGAAAAGCGCGGTTCCGGCGAACACGAAGAGTCCCGTGGTCAGGTAGTAGAAGCCGAAGCTCCGGCCGCGAAGCTCCGCCGGAACGAGATCGCCGATCCACGCACGCTCCGCTCCTTCCGCGAGCGTGAAGGGGATGGCGTAGGCGACAAAGAGCGCGAAGAACGCTCCCATCGATCGCGCAAACGGAAAGACGAAGTAGATGACGGCGTACGCGCCCCAGCCGAGAATCAGCAGATTGCGGCGGCCGACGCGATCCGATCGTGACCCCGCCTGCATCGAGAAGAGCGCCTTGATGACGTGGTGCGCCGCCCACAGCAGCGGCAGCATTCCGGTTGCCACGCCCGCGGAGTGCGCCTGCAGGATCAGAAACACATCGCTGGAGTTGGCCAGCGAGAAGAGCGCGATCGCCGCCAGGGCCACCCAGAAGGGGCGGGGGAGCGTGGGAGCGGCCGCCCTGGGCCGCGCTGCGGAGGGCGAGGCGCTCGCCGCCACAGTTCGACCCTTCTCCCGCAGCGCGAACATCAGCAGTACCACGCCGATTGCGCCCGGAATGACGGCGATCATGAAGACGGTGCGCATCGGCATTCGAAGCGCGTCGAGAAAGAGCATGGCCATCAGCGGGCCGACCACGGCGCCGGTGTGATCGAGCGCCCGGTGGAATCCGAATGCTTTGCCGCGGCTCTCCAGCGGCGTAACGTCGGCGATCATCGCGTCGCGCGGCGCGGATCGCACGCCCTTGCCCGTCCGATCGAGCAGCCGCGCGCCGAGGACGCTCATCCAGCGACCGGCGACGGAGATCCAGGCGCGCGAGATCGTGGCCAGCGCGTATCCGCCGACGATCAGCGGCTTGCGTCGCGGCAGATGATCGGACATCCAGCCGGCGCCGAGCTTCAGAATCGACGACAACGCGTCGGCCGCTCCTTCAATCAAACCCACGATGAGCGGCGTTGCCCCGAGGGTCGAGGTGAGGAATATCGGCAGCAGCGGATAGATCATTTCGCTCGCCGAATCATTGAGCAGCGAGACGAGGCCGAGGAGGATGACCTGGGGGCGCAGGCGTTGCCGCATGTGTGCAGCATAACGATGAACGATGAAGGATGAACGATGAACATCGGCGCTCATCGTTCATCCTTCATCGTTCGTCTAGAATGGCGCGCGCGGAAAGGAGTGCACATGCCAAAAATCAGGAGAGTCGGCGTGCTGGGCTGCGGCCTGATGGGCTCCGGCATCGCGCAGGTGTCGGCGCAGTCGGGCTACGACACGGTCGTTCGCGAAGTGGAGCAGAAGTTTCTGGACAAGGGGATCGGGGGCATCGAGAAGAGTCTGGGCAAATTCGTGGAAAAGGGAAAGATGACCGCATCGGACCGCGACGCTTCACTGGGCCGCTTGAAGGCGACGGTCAGGCTCGAGGACCTCGCCGACTGCGACATCGTCGTCGAAGCGATCATCGAGAACGCGCAGTTGAAGAAGGAGACCTACGCGGCGCTCGACAAAATCGTGAAGAAAGAGGCAATCTTCGCCTCGAACACCTCGTCCCTGACCATCACCGAGCTGTCGATGGCCACCGCGAGGACGAAGCAGTTCGTCGGGCTCCATTTCTTCAATCCCGTGCCGCTGATGAAACTCGCGGAGGTCGTGCGCACGATTCTCACCAGCGACGAGACGTTCGCCACGGCGTTCGAGTTCGCCAAATCGCTGGGAAAGGATCCGGTCTCCTGCCGCGACAATTCCGGATTCATCGTCAATCGGCTGCTGGTGCCGTATCTCCTCGACGCCATCCGCGCATACGAGGAAGGCGTCGGCTCGATCGAGGATATCGACAAGGCTATGCAGCTCGGTTGCGGCTATCCGATGGGACCGTTCACGCTGCTCGACTTCGTCGGCCTCGACACGACCTACTACATTACCGACGTCATGTACAACGAATACCGCGAGAAGCGCTTCGCGTCGCCCGCGCTGCTGCGAAAGATGGTTCTTGCCGGGCGATTCGGACGGAAGAGCGGCGCGGGATTCTATAACTACACCGGCGAGAAACCGGTGCCATTCGATCGGGTGAAATGACGCGCTACTGTCACCCCGAGCGCCAGCGAGGGGCCTGGTCGGGTGTGCGGCGCGCCACCCCGCCCCCCAGGCCCCTCGCTGACGCTCGGGGTGACACGTGCACAGGGAGCATTCATGGCTTACGAAAACGTCAAAACCGAAATTCGCGACGGAATCCTTTTTCTGACCATCGATCGACCGAAGGTTCTCAACGCGCTCAACGCGCAGACCGTGGAGGAGATCCACCATGTCTTCGTTGCCGCGCGTGACGACGAAACCGTCAAGGCGGTGATCGTGACCGGCGGAGGCGAAAAGGCATTCGTCGCCGGCGCGGACATCAACGAGCTGGCGCGGAACACGCCGATCACAGGAAAAGAGACCTCCGAGCGCGGGCAGTTCATCCTCTCGTTCATCGAACGTTTCCCCAAGCCGGTCATCGCCGCCGTCAACGGCTTCGCGCTCGGCGGCGGATGCGAGCTTGCGCTGGCCTGCCACATCCGCATCGCCTCCGAGAAGGCGCAGCTCGGATTGCCGGAGGTGACCCTGGGCATCATTCCCGGCTACGGCGGCACGCAACGGATGGCCCGGCTGCTCGGGAAGGCCAAGGCGCTGGAGCTGATCTGTACGGGCGACCGGATTCCGGCCGCGGAGGCCGAGCGCATCGGACTGGTGAACAAGGTCGTCCCCCCCGATCAGCTCCTCTCCGCGGCGGAGGAGATGGCCCGCAAGATCATGTCCCGCGGACCGCTGGCGGTTCGCGCGGCGATCGAAGCGGTGGTCCGCGGCAGCGACATGCCCTTCGAGGAAGGGCAGTTCGTGGAGGCCACCCTTTTTGGCTTGCTCTGTTCGAGTGACGACACCAAAGAGGGGATGAAGGCCTTTCTGGAGAAACGGCCGGCGCAGTTCAAGGGACGGTAATTGTCGCTAAAGCAACGGTTCGTGTAGCGGCGGGCGTCCTCGCCCGCCGGCCCGGCGGGGACGCCCGCCCCTACACCCCTTCGGTTAGCTGTTAGCGGCTAGCGCTTGCGGGCGGCGGGTACAATTCAAGCGTGAGAAACAATCAGGTCGGCTGGATCATCGCCGGGGAGTCGGTCGTTTTTGCGATTCTGGTCGTGCTCAGCGAATGGCGCTGGGGAGGAGTGGCGTGGGGGATCGCCGCCGTGTTCCCGGCCGCGATCGTCGCTGCCGCGGTCTGGCAGCGCGACAAGTTGATGCCGGCGCTCATGTTGCTCGGCGGCGCTCTGATCATCCTGGCCGTGATCGTCGCCATCGCCTATCACACGCGGTTGCGCGAGCAGGCGGAGACGGCCGCATCCATGAAACGAATCGCTGCCGCGCTCGCGCAGGAGGCGGCCTCGCATCGCGGCCTGTATCCCGACGGCGCGCATTTCGCGGCTGCCAGCCGGCGCGTCGATCCGAGCGTTCCGCTCAACGATGCATGGGGGCATCCATTTCGATACACGGCCATCGATCGGATCGGACTGCCCACGGGATTGGGCGCCGGACCGGGATTCATCCTGCAGAGTGTCGGTGTGGATGGCGTCCCGAAGCCAAACTACATCGGCGATGTCTATAACTGGCCGCGCACGGTTCTGGGGCTGCGCGACTGCGGGAACGATCTGTTGATGATCAACGGCGTCTTCGTGCAGGGGCCGCGCTCCGCCTGGCAATGAAGCGAATATCATGGCCGTTGGCGTCGTGATTCGGAGAAGCGCATGAACGAGAATCTGCAGGAACTGATCTACGACTGGAACACCGCCGCCGAGAACGCGGTGCGCGAGGGCGGCAAGAAGATCGAGTTTGATGACGAGACGCTGCGCGATGGGCTGCAGTCGCCGTCCGTGACCGATCCGACGCTCGACGAGAAAGTTCGCATTCTCCACTTCATGAACGACATCGGCGTTGACTCGGCCGATATCGGGCTGCCCGGCGCCGGAACGCACGTGCAGCGATCGGTCGAGCGGCTGGCGCGCGAGATCGTCGATCAGAAGCTGCGCATCGCCGCGAACTGCGCGGCGCGTACGCACGAAAACGACATCCGGCCGATCGTGGAGATCTCGCAGCGCGTTGGGATTCCCATCGAGGCCTGCACCTTCATCGGATCGTCGCCGATCCGCCAGTTCGCCGAGGAGTGGGACATCGGGTGGATCATCGAGCAGTCATCGAAGGCGGTGCGCTTTGCGACGCGCGAAGGGCTGCCGGTTATGTACGTGACGGAAGACACCACGCGGGCGAAGCCGGAGGACGTGGAGAAGCTTTACACCGCGGCGATCGACGCCGGGGCGAAGCGCGTCTGCGTTTGTGACACGGTCGGGCATGCCAC
Source organism: Thermoanaerobaculia bacterium (assembly GCA_041483175.1). Lineage (GTDB taxonomy): Bacteria > Acidobacteriota > Thermoanaerobaculia > Gp7-AA8 > Gp7-AA8 > Gp7-AA10. Next base: position 9,092 of record JBGPFD010000127.1, read on the forward strand.
GCCGTGGGGAGTACGGAACCTGATCCATTTCGTGCGCCGCGTGGTGAACAGCGTGAATCCCGAGGTAAAGATCGACTGGCACGGACACTCGGATCGCGGCCTCGGCGTGATCAATTCGATCGCCGCGCTCGAGGCTGGAGCGGATCGCGTGCACGGTTGCGCCATGGGCATCGGCGAGCGGGTCGGCAACACGCCGCTCGATCTGCTGATGGTCAATCTCAGGCTGATGGGCTGGATCGACAACGATCTGACCAGCCTGCCGGAATATGTCCGTTATGTGTCGAGCGCCACAAAAGTGCCGCTGCCCGACGGATATCCTGTGATCGGCCGCGATGCATTTCGCACCGGAACCGGTGTGCATGCCGCGGCGATCATCAAGGCGAAGAAGAAAGGGAGCGAATGGCTGGCCGACCGTATCTACTCGGGCGTGCCGGCGGGGATGTTCGGACTGCAGCAGATCATCGAAGTCGGACCGATGAGCGGCTTGTCGAACGTGGTGTACTGGCTGGCCTCGCACGGATATCCGCAGGAAGAGCCACTTGTCAAAGAGATTTTTCAACGCGCGAAGTCGACGAACCGTATTCTTACCGACGAGGAATTGCACTCCGTTGCACGCCGTTGGCAGGAAACTCAGTCCTCAGTTCTCAGTCCCCAGTCCTGAGACGGGCCCGAGTGGCGAAATGGCAGACGCAGCAGACTCAAAATCTGCCGGGGCGCAAGCCCCGTGTCGGTTCGAATCCGACCTCGGGCACCAGTGGGTGGAGGCGGGCGCGCTCGCCCGCCGGGGTCTCGCCGCAATCGTCCGTTGTCACACGGCATGAAAATCACGCGACTTTTTCTCGCGCTCATCCTCATTCCTCTCGCTGC
>JBGPFD010000128.1:0-9828 GCA_041483175.1 Thermoanaerobaculia bacterium
ATCTGCGTCGTCCGATCGGACAGCGCCGCCGGCGGGTTGTCGTGCACTTCCATGAAGAAGCCGTCGGCGCCCGCTGCCGCCGCCGCGCGCGCCAGCGGGCGAGCGAACTGCGGCGTTCCACCGGTCTGCGATCCCTCGCCGCCCGGCCTCTGCATCGAATGCGTGATGTCGTAGACCACGGGCACGCCAAAGCCGTGGATGATCGGAAACGCGCGCATGTCGACGACGAGGTTCTGATATCCGAACGACGACCCTCGCTCGGTGATGAAGACGCTCTCGTTCCCGACCTCGCGCCCTTTGTCGAGGATGTTCTTCGTCTCCTCCGGCGAGAGAAACTGGCCCTTTTTCACCGCGACAGGTTTTCCGGTGCGCGCCGCGGCTGCGACCAGATCCGTCTGCCGGCAGAGGAATGCAGGGATCTGCAGGATGTCGAGCACCGCGGCGGCCGGTTCGGCCTGCTGCGGCTCGTGAATGTCGGAGATCAGCGGCAGCCCTGTCTCCTCCTTGACGGCGCGAAGAATCTCCAGCCCCTTCACCAGGCCAGGGCCTCGAAACGACTCGACGGATGTTCGATTGGCCTTGTCGAACGACGACTTGAACACCAGATGGATCTTCAGCTCGTCCCGCAGCTTGCGCAGCGTGCGGGCCATCGCCAGCGCGTGCTCGCGTGACTCGATCACACACGGCCCGGCGATGAAGAGGGGGGGATTGTTGCCGCCGAACGCGATGTCGTCGGTGATGCGGATGGTACGCGTCATCAACGCGATTGTAGTGTAGCGGCGGGCGTTCCCGCCCGCCGGCGCGCGGACGCGCGGCTACACCAGCTCCGCCTCGTGAGGAACGGCCAGGCCCGCCGCTTTCTGTGCGTTCTTGTACCCCCGCGCCGCCGCGATATAGGAACGGAACAGCGGATGGGGGGACATCGGCCGCGACTTGTACTCCGGATGGAACTGGCAGCCGACGAACCACGGATGTCCCTCGAGTTCCACGATCTCCACGAACTTGCCGTCGGGTGAGGTGCCGGTGACGCGCAGTCCGCGCTGCTCCAGCGCGGAAACGTACTCCGGATTGACCTCGTACCGATGCCTGTGGCGCTCCTCGACCAGAGAGACGCCATAGGCCTCACGGGCGATGGAGCCCTCTTTCAGCTCGCACGGATATTTGCCGAGGCGCATGGTGCCGCCGAGGGCGTCAACGCCGATGAGATCGCGCAGTTTATAGATCACCTTGTACGGTGCCTCGTCGTCGAACTCGGTCGAATTCGCGCCGACCATGCCGCAGACGATGCGCGCGAACTCGATGGTCGCGCACTGCATACCGAGGCAGATGCCGAAGTAGGGAATCTTCTTCTCGCGCGCGTAGCGGATCGCGCGCAGCTTTCCTTCCACGCCGCGAGCGCCGAAGCCGGGACCGACGAGGATGGCATCGACTTTCGCCAGCTCGCCGTGATAGCCCTCGTCCTCCAGCGCTTCGGAATCGATGTATACGATGCGCACCTTCACGTTGTTGGCGATTCCGCCGTGGATGAGCGCCTCGTTGAGCGATTTGTAGGAATCGCCGAAGTCGACGTACTTGCCGACGAAGCCGATCCGCACCTCGTCTTCCGGATGGCGGAGCTTGCGGACGATCTCTTCCCACTTACCGAGAGCCCTGAATTCCTCGTGCGGCAGATGGAGCTTGTCGAGCAGGATCTCGTCCAGTCCTTCGCGCGAGAACGCCAGCGGCACCTGATAGATGAATTCGACGTCCAGTGCGGAGACCACCGCTTCCTCTTCCACGTTGCAGAAGAGGGCGATTTTCTTCTTCATCTCCTCGGGAATCGGGCGTTCGCTGCGGCAGAGAAGGATGTCCGGCTGAATACCGATCTCTCGCAGCTCCTTCACCGAGTGCTGCGTCGGCTTGGTCTTCAGCTCCTCGCTGGCCTTGATGTACGGCACGAGCGTGAGATGGACGTTGATCGCGTTCCCGCGGCCCACCTCCTGGCGGAACTGGCGGATGGCCTCCAGAAACGGCAGGGACTCGATGTCACCGACGGTCCCGCCGATCTCCACGATGACCACGTCGACATCGTCGCTGACCTCGCGGATGCAGCGCTTGATCTCGTCGGTGATGTGCGGGATGACCTGCACGGTCTTGCCGAGATAGTCGCCGCGACGCTCCTTTTCGATGACCTTCAGATAGATCCGGCCCGTGGTCCAGTTGTTCTTGCGCGTGCCGCGCATGGAGGTGAAGCGCTCGTAGTGGCCAAGGTCGAGATCGGTCTCAGCGCCGTCATCCGTGACGAACACTTCGCCGTGCTGAAACGGCGACATCGTTCCAGGATCGACATTGATGTAGGGGTCGAACTTCTGCAGCGTGACGGTGAATCCGCGCGCCTCGAGCAGCGCGCCGATGGAGGCCGCGGCGATCCCCTTGCCCAACCCGGAAACAACACCGCCGGTGATGAAGATGTATTTCGTGCTCATGCCACGCCGCCGTGAAGGTCAGAAATCAGAAGGCAGAAGGCAGAAGTGCAGCCATGCACTCCTTCTGCCTTCTGCTTTCTGCCTTCTGCTTTTGAGGGGGGAGAGATCGAGCGGGCTGGCTTTGTTTCGATAATCGTGAGCCTTGCGCTCACGAACGTTTCCCCCGGTCAGCCATGTTTCGCCAGTTCCTGCTCAACGCGCGCCACATCCTCGGGGCGATCGACGCCCAAGTGTGGTTTGCTTGTCTGCAGCACTCGAATTTTAAGGCCGTTCTGGAGAGCCCGCAACTGCTCGAGCGATTCGGCGCGTTCCAGCGGTGACGGTTCCAGCGCTGTCAGGGCGCGTAATACTTCAGCCTGGTAGCCGTATAACCCGATATGCCGTTGCGCCCCCGCCAGAGGGGCGCGCGAGAAATAGAGCGCCATTCCGTCGAGCGCCGTCACGACTTTGACCACGTCGCGCGAGAGGCGCTCCTCGTCGGATTCCAGGGGGGAGGCGAGTGTAGCCATGTCCACCCCAGTCGACTGGAGCGCCTCGATGACGGCGTCGATGCTCGCGCTGTCGATCAGCGGCTCGTCGCCCTGCAGGTTGATCACCTGGTCGAACTCTCCGCCCAGTAGATTGAGCGCCGCGGCGATCCTGTCCGTGCCGGAGTGGAAGTCGCCTTTCGGCTGCAAGGCCTTCCCTCCGAATCCGACCACGTGATCGGCGATCCGCGCGTCATCCGTGGCCACGTATACCGCGCTCGCCCGGCGCGACCGGGCTGCTCGTTCGTATACTCGTTGGATGAGCGAGGTCCCGGCGATCACCGCGAGCGGTTTTCCCGGGAAGCGCGACGAGGCCCAGCGCGCAGGAATGAGGATGACCGCCTTCATGGATCCCACGAATGGTATCAGCGCCGGCGATCGCAGGCTGGCGCGCAGGCTAATCATCGTACTTGCGGCGGTGGTGGCCGTGGTCGCCGCCTTCAGCCGCCTCGACCTGCTCTATTCGCACAAGTTCTTCGATCTCACGGGCCGAGCGCAATGGATCTGGCCGCGGCATCAGCTCAGCCGCGACATTCCGGTGGCCTTCTTCGCCACGCGCGATTTCGATCTTCCCCCGAACCGCAGCTTCGCGAAAATCAAGATCGCCGGCGATCCGGAGTACACCCTCTACTTCAACGGCGCACGGATCGGAGGGCGGCGGGCCGGGGAGGAGGGCGCGCTCGATGTCTACGATGTCTCCACGCTGGCGCGCGACAAGGCGAATCGCATCGTTGTCGCGGTGCGGAGCCCCAACGGCGTGGGCGGTCTGATTGCCTCGATCGACGTGTCGGCGGATTACAAGAATGTTGTACCGACAGGAAGCGAATGGCGCATCGTGCGCCGCTGGCGCGACGATCTGGTCCTGCGCGATTCGCCGGAGTCCTGGATCGAATCGCCGACGCTGATCGGGCGGCCGCCGATCGGCCGCTGGAATTACCTCTCCCTGCGGCCGGGTGTGTTCGCGCCGCCAACGCGCAGGATCGTTCCGCCGCGGACATCGTTCAGCTTCAAGACGGCACTGCCGGACATCGACGTGCTTGGCGGGGTGGCGGTGGTCGTCTCACGGCCGGTAGGCGCGACTGCCTACGACTTCGGCCCGATCAGCGGCCGCGCGCGCCTGACGATCAGCTACGACAACGGCGTCAGCCGCGCGGTGCGCGTGCGCTTCGCCAACAACGTTTCGGAATTGATGACCATCGAGGGACCGGTGGAGCCGTTCGTCTTCGCCGCGGGCGAGCGAACCATCACCGATCCGCAGCAGCGGCAGTTCCGCTATGTGATGGTCTACGGCAGGCAGGCGACGGTGGAGGTCGTTCAGTAGAGCACGGATGGGCGGGGCCTCTGTCATCCCGAGCGCCGGAGAGCGCGAGGGATCCCCTGCGTCCTGGCAAAGAGATCCTTCGCCGTCTCCGCGGGCTCAGGATGCCTTATTGATGCGCTCTGCGCATCAATAAAGCACTTTGCGCACGAAGTACTCCTCGCGCGTGATCTGCTTCAAATCCAGCGCCTGGGCGTCGTCGCGGGTCATCTGGAACCGCCCCGAGGATCCGCCGGTGGTCGTCTTCATGAAGAGCTCGACCATGTCCACGTGTGCGGCCGGCACGCCCGCGTTGCGCATGATGAGGAACGACGTGGCGGAAATGGCGTTGAACACCTTCTCCTCGTTGTCCGCGGTGACCTCAGCGCGCAGCGAATGCGGCCCGATCGCCGTCAGCTTGTGTTCGAAAATTCCGACGTTCTCGTACGCCCGCTCGAATTTGCCGAGCACTTCGCTGCTGAGCAGCGGCCCGGTCACCGCACCGGTCGGTGCCGGCGTGTCGGCGGCGGGAACGGTTGCCGCCTGATTGGGGTTGGCCATTTTCCGCAACCGGAAGGAGGAGCCCAGCATCGACTGCGGCTGCTTCGGCGCATTCCCCGGCTGCTCGACGCCGATCACTTCGCCGCCTCCGAGCTTCGTCGACTGATCCGATTTCGCGAAATCGATCGAATTCGCGTCGATCTTCAGATACTGGCCCGACTCGAGCTGAAACGTCGCCGCGCCGTCCGCCACCACCGGCCTGGCCTTGGCGCGATACTGCGAACCGTCCTTCATCACTACGTAGTAGGTGGCAAACGCCGGCGTGGAAAGGATCAGTGCTGCAGCGAGGACGATGAGCGATTTCCGCATTCGGGTCTCCTGACTATGTGTGTCGATTATACTGGCTGGTCTCTGAACGCCGGTGTCGGATGAGCGATTCCGCGCGTTTTCGTTGCCGGTTGATACGAGGAACCCATGCTAGTGGTGATGGAAGCCGCCGCGACGGCAGAACAGATTGAATCAGTCGTCCGGCACATCGAGCGCCTGGGGCTGAGAGCCCATCCGATTCCCGGCGCGCATCGCACGGCCATCGGCGTCACGGGCCACGGTTCGCAGAAAGACCCTTTGGTGGTCGAGAACTTTCCCGGCGTCAAGGAAGTCATCCAGGTCACGCACCCCTATAAGCTGGTGAGCCGCGAGGCGAAGCCGGACGATACGGTGGTCAGTGTGGGCGGCGTCGACGTCGGCGGCAGGGGGGTGGTGGTGATCGGCGGCCCCTGCGCGGTGGAATCGCTCGACCAGACGCGCACCATTGCCGAGCAGATCAAGCGCAGCGGAGGCCAGCTCCTCCGCGGCGGGGCGTACAAGCCGCGCACGTCACCGTATTCGTTCCAGGGGCTGGGCGAGCCGGGCCTCGAAATTCTTGCGCGCGTACGCGAGGAATTCGATCTTCCTATCGTGACCGAGGCGATCGATCACGAGTCGCTGCAACTGGTCGACCGCTACGCCGACTGCATCCAGATCGGCGCGCGCAACATGCAGAATTTCGCGCTGCTCAAATCAGCGGGCCGCGCGCGCAAGCCGGTGTTGCTGAAGCGTGGCATGTCGGCGACGCTAGAGGAACTGCTCCTGTCTGCCGAATACATCATGTCGGAAGGCAATTACAACGTGATCCTCTGCGAGCGCGGCGTGCGGACCTTCGCCGACCACACCCGGAACACGCTCGACCTCTCCGTCGTGCCGGCGATCAAGCGAATCAGCCACCTCCCGATCCTGGTCGATCCGAGTCACGGCACCGGGAAACGCAACAAAGTGCTGCCCATGTCGCGCGCTGCCATCGCCGTCGGCGCCGACGGCGTGCTCATCGAGGTGCATCACCGGCCGGAAGAGGCGCTCTCCGACGGACCGCAGGCGATCCTTCCCGACGCCTTCCAGGAGCTCGTGCGCGAGGTGGACGCGATCGCACAGGTTTTAGGCAGGACCTTGCAGCCGGCATTAGCGGCGCGCTGACGCGCGCGTTGTCAGTTGTCAGTTGTCGGTTGTTCCCGGCCGCCCGACAACTGACGACCGATAACCGGTAAAACCATGCGGCGCACCAAGATCATCGCCACCCTGGGCCCGTCCTGCGGCAACGCGGAGACGATCCAGCGCCTGTTGACGTCGGGCGTCGATGTCTTTCGCCTTAATTTCTCGCACGGCACGCCGGACGAGCGCGTGCGCCTCATCGAGATCATCCGGCACGTGGCCACCGAGCACGGGAAGTACGTGCCGATCATGGGAGACATCCAGGGACCAAAGCTGCGGATCGGTGAGGTCGATGGCGTCGTGCAGGTGCCGAGCGGGGAAACGTTCACCATCACCACAGCGCCGGTGCAGGGAAGCGCCGCGATCGTCTCGACGCCCTTCACGCCCCTGACCAGCGAGGTGCAGCCCGGCCAGCGCATTCTCATCAACGACGGGCTGGTGGAACTGGTGGTCACGTCGATCGACATGACGACGGTCACCACGAGGGTCCTCCACGGCGGTCCGATCTCGTCCCGCAAGGGAATGAACTTTCCCGACACGGAGCTGTCGATCCCCGCGGTGACGGAGAAGGACCGCGAGGACGTCCGCTTCGCGGTCGAGCACGAGCTCGATTACATCGCTGCCTCGTTCATCCGCAGGCGCAGCGACATCGTCGAGCTCCGCGAGCTGCTCGATTCACTCGGCGGAACCGAGATCAAGGTCATCGCCAAACTGGAAAAGGCGCAGGCCATTGAGGCCCTGGAGCAAATTCTCGAGGTCAGCGACGGCGTCATGGTCGCCCGAGGCGACCTCGGTGTGGAGTTGCCGCCGGAGGTCGTGCCCATCGTCCAGAAGCGGATCCTGGCCACGGCGAGCCGGTGGGGAAAATTTGCCATCACCGCCACGCAGATGCTGGAGTCCATGACCGTCAGCTCGCGTCCGACGCGCGCCGAGGCCTCCGACGTGGCCAATGCGATCTTCGACGGCTCCGATGCGGTCATGCTCTCGGCGGAGACCGCATCGGGGATCTATCCCGTCGAGGCCGTGCAGATGATGGCCCGCATCATCATGGCCGCGGAGCAGAATCGTGACCTTCGCGCCAGCCGGCAGCGCGAACCGTTCCGGCAGATCACGGAAACCGACGAATTCACCGACGCTCTCGCCGGCGCGGCCAACTACGCCGCGGAACAGATCGACGCGAAGTTCATCGTGGTGTTCACGCAAACCGGATTCGCGGCGCGGCTGATGTCGAAATTCCGACCGCACCAGCCCATCATCGCCCTTACGCCGTCGGCGTGGGTGGCGCGGCGGATGAATATTCTCTGGGGCGTGCAGCCGTTCGTTCTGCGTGATATCGGCGAATATCACGAGCAGATCGTGGAGAAGGTCGACGATTTTCTGGTGCATCGCGACCTGGCCGGCGCTGGCGACCGGATCGTCATCCTGATGGGCTCGCCGCTCTATCAGCGCGCCAAGACGAATCTGCTGCGCGTGCACCGCATCCCGGCGTAGCCGTCCAGTCCCATCAGCCCCGGAAGGGCTTCTTTTTGCAAGCTTTTCACAGTTTTGCGTTTGACTTCTTCCGGCACGCATCCGTAGACTCGCCCCTGCACCAGGAGGGAGCTTTGCGCCGAGTCTGCGCAATCGCATTTGCATGCTTCATCCTCGCTGCGGCGAGGCCCGCTCGCCCTGATGTGCTACCCCTGCCCACGGTCCTCGACATCCTCGGCGTGGTCACCAACGCGGCGCACCCGGTCGAGCGCGCGCTGATCATTGCCCTCAACCTCAACACGCTCGAATCGACGCAGACGTTCAGCGGCAGCAACGGAGCCTTCTCCCTGCCGTTGCTCCCCGCGGCCGTGTACCGCGTCATCGCCGTGAAGCAGGGTTTTGCTCCGGCGATGACCGTGATCGTCCCGACGCGCAGGGAATTCAAAATCGCCTTGCACCTCGAGGACGGGAAGCAGGCACGCAGAGACGTCAACCAGGAGATCTGGGAGATCCGCGGCTCGCTTCAGCCCGATATCCTTCGCGAGCTCGATCTGGCGATGGCGCCCCCCACGTCGCAGGCCGTTTCGTCGAGTTATCAGATTCCCCGCGTGAAAGGGGAGATGGTTTCCATGACCGGCGTCGCCGATCAGCCGGCCACCGGCTCGTTCGCGCAGACGGCGCTCGGCGTGCAGAGCCGGCTGAGCGACAACTGGCAACTCGGGTTCCGCGGCAATATCCATCGCGTCGACGATCCAACCGAAGACACGACGTTCGGCGCGACCGCGGCCGAGTCGAGCGTCATGCAGATGGAGCTGCGCTCGTCGGCAACAGACGCGTATCGCGTCGCATCGTCCAAGAGCTGGTGGCGGTATCGGAATAACCTCCCCCCGTCACAGCAGGAAGCCGACATCCGCTCGCACAACCTGGAGTGGGAACACGGTGACGCCCATGTGCAGGTGCGCTATCTGGCGCAGCAGAATCTCTTCGCCGGCAACCCGGGCTCGGATCTGATCGAGATCGCCGGCAACACCACGGTCATGCAGACGCGGCGCAGCGACGTCGGCATCACTCTTCGCGTCACGCAGGAGAGCCTGCACAACACGGCCAACGGCACGTTCCGGACGGCCGACCTGACGGCAAACGCAAACCTGGAGATCGCTCCTTCCGTGATCCTTCGCTACGGCATGTCCAGCCGCCTCGGGTTGTACGGCACCGAGTGGGCGCCGCGCACGGGGGCGGAATGGAAGCTGTCGAAGGACACGTCGTTTGTCGTCTCCGCGTTATACAAGGTCTACGAACAGGATCGGCAGAACATGATGCCGTCGATCGTGGTGTGGTCCGATGAGTCGCGCGTTCTGCCGCACTATGCGTATTCATTCGGCTTTGTCTCCGCTGACGACAAGAACAATCGCGCGTCGGTGATTGCCACCGTGAGCGCCGCCGATTCGCCGCTGCGCGTGATGTTCACCGATGGATTCGAGCAGTTTTGGGATGGACTGTACGTCGACACCGGCGATATCCGTCGCGACGTGCGCGTCGTGGTTCACAAGGAACTTGGACGCTATTTGCTGATCGGGATTTCCTCGACCGCCGGGACGGCGACACCGTCGCACAACACCATCAACGCCGAGACCAAAGCCTATGTCACGGGCGATGCGCAGTCGACCTTCCGGCCGAGCGGCACCACGGTCGGCGTGTCGTATCGCCAGCTTCACCAGCCGCAGCCGAACGCCGCGGCTGACTACAGGGCCGCGCGCGTGAACGTGCGCGTCGCGCAGGACCTGCACCTGCCGGTCGATCTGAAACTGCTGCTCGGCGTGGAGATCGCGCACTCAGTCCACTCACCGTTCCTGCTCGACGCCCTAGATCCCGAAGGCAACAGCCGCAAGTACATCGGCGGTCTCGCCGTGAACTTCTGATACCGGGTTCTGGGGAGCCGCCTGAGAGGCGGCTCTACGTAGCGCCGGCTCTCAGCCGGCGCAGACCCTGCCATTCTCTGGGGAGCCGCGCGAGAGGCGGCTCCACGTAGCGCCGGCTCTCAGCC
>JBGPFD010000129.1:0-9798 GCA_041483175.1 Thermoanaerobaculia bacterium
CCTCGATCCCCACCTCGCCCGGCTGCCCGACGATGAATCTCGCGCAGTCGGTGGCCATCTTCAGCTACGAGCTTGGCAAGGGCCTGCGCCCGCTCGCGAACGCGCCTCAGGCGGCGCCAGGCGATCTCATCGACGCGCTCAACTCCCGCACGCGGCAGTTGCTGATCGACCTCGGATTCTTCGCCGACAAAATGCCGGACCGCATGTGCGCCGAGCTGCAGGCCCTCGCCGGGAAACGCGTTCTCACCACGCGCGAGGCCTCGCTGCTGCTCTCGTTCGTCGCGCACGTGGAGCGCAAGCTGTCATCGTAGGTGGACGGATCAACTTCCGGCATCGGTTCATTTCGGAAGTCGCTTCTTCTCGATCTTCACCAGCACGGTGTATTCCGGATCGACCATCTCAACAACCGGCGTGCGCGCGTTCTGTGAAACAAACTCGTACGCGTCCATTTCACTCAACCCGCTCACCTGCTGCACCCATCGGACCATCTCGCGAAAGGCGATGCGCGCCGCATCTTCCAACGGGCGCGCGGCGCCAAGGGTCATCATCCAGTCGGCATTCTCGATGCGCGGCCACGGCGTGTCGTGATGTTTGATCAGATCGACCGTCAGGTCGACGTTCATCGCTCCTTCGACGGCCGTGCCGATAATCTCTCCCTCGCCCATCGCGTAGTGTCCGTCTCCGAACGATAGCAGCGCGCCCGGGACCTTCACGCCGAGGGAAACGCTATTCCCGGCGCGTACTTCGGGGCAATCCATGTTGCCGCCGAACGAGTCCGGAACGACGGTCGAGCGAGCTTCGCCGAACGGCGCAACGCCGAGACATCCGAGAAACGGCGCCAGAGGCACTTCCCACATCTTCTTCCCGTCGAGCGAGCGTGTGCGGGCCACGCCCTTCTGCAGATCGACGTCGTAGAACCACACCGTCTCCGGCAGATCGCTGCCGAGGACCGCGGTGCGGTCGGTGGCGTTGAGCGCGCCGAATCCCGGGAAAAACGATGAGATGCCATGATCGCGCGCCGGCTCGAGTTTGTTGATGTGGACGACCACCGTGTCGCCCGGTTCGGCGCCGTCGATGAAGAACGGGCCGGTCTGCGGATTGTCGTGTCCCGGCGGCATGACTTTCGTCGGAAGCTGATCGGGCCGGGTCACCGCGCCGTCGTAGCAGTCTTCACTCCACGAAACGATCCGCGTTCCCGGTTTGATGTGATGCGTTGGTGCGGCGCCGCCAAAGGTGTACTTCAGCTCTTCGTGTTTCGGGATGTACTGCAGCACGGGCTGCTCGACCGCGAGAAGAAACAACAACGGAATCATTGCCAGCCTCCTTCGAAGAGCAATTGCGGGAACTCGGGCATTCGCAACCGGCGACCAGGAACGCGAGCGGCTCAGCGGCCCAGCGTGACCGGCATCGGCTTCACGCCCCAGATGTCTCTTGCATATTCAGCGATGGTTCGATCGCCGGAGAAGTATCCGCTGCGCGCGGTGTTGAAAATCGAGCGGCGGCCCCACTCCGCGCGCTCCAGCCAGGCGGCGGCGGCGCGGCGCTGGGCCTCGACGTACGGCCTGAAGTCGACGCAGTGGAAGAAGCGATCGCCGGAAAAGAGGCTGTCGACGATCGGCGCGTAGAAACCCCACGACGAAATCCTCGCCAGAACGCGCCCCAGCTCCGGATCGGCATCGACGATGCGACGGGGATCGTAACCCGCGGCGACCAGATTCGCGATCTGCTCGATGGTCTGCCCGAAAATGAAAATGTTCTCGTCGCCGACGGCGTCGCGGATCTCCATGTTGGCTCCGTCGAGAGTGCCAATGATCACGCCGCCGTTGAGCACCGCCTTCATGCAGCCCGTTCCCGACGCTTCGGTCCCGGCGGTGGAAATCTGCTCGGAGAGCTCCGTAGCTGGAAAGATCACCTCGGCGGTGGAGACGTCGTAGTTCGGCACGAAGATGACGTTGACCCGTTCGGCGACGCGGCGATTTCCGCGCGCGAACGCGGCCACCTGGTGGATCAGGCGGATGATCAGCTTGGCCATAGCGTAGCCGGGGGCCGACTTTCCTCCGAAGATGATGGTGCGCGGAACCACGGAATCGTCGCCGTCCATGATCCGATGCGCCAGCGCGATGGCGTGCAACACGTTCAGGAGCTGCCGCTTGTATTCGTGGATCCGTTTCACCTGGACGTCGAATAGCGTGTCGGGATCGACGGATATGCCGTGGGTCTGCTGCAACCAGCGAGCGAATTTTTTCTTGCAGCCGAGCTTCACTTCATTCCATTGCTCGCGGAACTCCATGCTGCGCGCGCAGACCTCCAGATCGCGCAGGCGGTCCAGATCCTTCATCCAGCGATCGCCAATGGCGTCGGTGATGAACGTGGCCAGCTCAGGATTGGCCTGCATCAGCCAGCGCCGCGGCGTGACACCGTTCGTCTTGTTGTTGAACTTCTTCGGATTCAGCGCGTTGAAGTCGGAGAACACGCGGTTCTTCAGAATCTCGCTGTGCAGCCGGGCCACGCCGTTCACCGAGTGGCTGCCGACGATGGCCAGATTTGCCATGCGCACCGTCTGACGCGCGTCGTCGATGATGGCCATGCGCGCCACGGCCCGCGCCTCGGCTCCCGCGGCCGCGGCGCTGGCCCGGAACCGGCGGTCGATCTCCTCGATGATCTGCAGGTGCCGCGGCAGAAGGCGCCCGATCAAATCTTTCGACCACGTCTCCAGGGCCTCCGGCAGCACGGTGTGGTTGGTATAGCCGAAGACAGCCTCGGCGATCTCCCACGCCGCCTCCCACTCGAGCATCTCCTGATCAATGAGCACCCGCATCAGCTCCGGGATGGCGATCGAAGGATGCGTGTCGTTGAGCTGAATGGCCACTTTGTCGGGAAGCTCCTCCCATCGCCGCTGGCGTTTCTTGAACCGCCGGATGACATCCTGAATGGTGGCCGAGACGAAAAAATACTGCTGCTTGAGGCGCAGCTCGCGGCCGGCGTACTGATCGTCGGGCGGGTAGAGCACCTTGGAGATGTTCTCGCTGCTGTTCTTGTCTTCGACCGCGGCGACATACTCGCCGGCGTTGAATTTCTGCAGATCGAATTCGCGCGACGACTTCGCCGCCCACAGGCGCAGCGAGTTGACCGTATCGTTGCGGTAGCCGGGGATACCGAGGTCGTACGCCATGGCGTAGACCTCCTGCGCGTCGGCCCAACGGAAATGGCCGATTCCCGTGGCGTCGGTGTAGTACTCCGACCGGCCGTAAAACTTCACAGGAAAAAGAACGTCCGGGCGCGGCACCTCCCACGGATTTCCGTATCGCAACCACGGATCGGGCGCCTCGGCCTGCTGCCCATCGACGATGCGCTGCCGGAAAATGCCGTACTCGTATCGAATGCCGTAGCCGTAGAACGGGAGGGCCAGTGTCGAGGCGGAATCGAGAAAGCAAGCCGCCAGACGGCCGAGACCTCCATTGCCCAGGCCTGCATCCGACTCCTGTTCAGCGAGCTTTTCGAGATCGAACCCGATGCGGCGGACTGCCGCGGAAAACGCGTCCTGTGCGCCGAGATTGAAAATATTGCTCAGCAGCAGCCGGCCGAGAAGAAACTCGGCCGACAGGTAATAGACCCGTTTGACGTCGGTCTGATAGTAGGCGTCCTGCGTGGCGAACCAGCGCTCCATGATCCGATCGCGCACGGTGTAGGCCAGCGCCTGAAAGTAGTCGAGCTCCGTCGCGTCGTACTGATCGCGGGCGACGGAATACATCATCCGAAATCCGAACGCGTCGAGAATCGACTCTGGGTCCAGCCCGCCCGGATGCGGCTTGGGGATGAAGGTACGATTCATGGACGTCGCCGTGATTATCTCGCGCATCCCGCCGTAAAATGAATTCGACATGTCGCCGGCACACCGGCCCTCCGATTTTCGGCGTATCGCTCTGCGGTCGACAGGAGGGAAGGTCAAGGCCATCTTCTGGCACCTCGGCGTGCGCTGCGCGCTCGAAGCGCGCGGATTCACCTTCACTACCGGATTCGGGCCGCCATCGGAGCCGGCGCCGGGCGAGATTGGCCTGCTGGTCGGCTCGTCGGCGGGAGCGATCTTTTCCCTTCTCGTCGCCGCGGGATTCGATGTTCCGGAAATTCTCGATTCGTTCATCGGACGCAAGTCGCGGCTGCCGCGGATCACGGAATCGACGGTCTTCCGCCGGCACGTGCGCGGGATTCGCGGCTATGTCCGGCGCATAAGAAACGCGGTAAACCTTCGCGCTGGCGCGGAGATTTTTCCAGGCAGCGGGGTGGGCGGTGCGGCCGGCGAGACGTCGCTCGAGGACGAGCCGGAGATCGAAGCGTCATACGACCTCACCGTTCGCAAATTTCTGCGCTACTTCCGGATGACCGATCTCCTCGTGCTGCGGTCGCGTTACTCCGTCTCCGGAATGGAGCATTGGTTCCGGCAACTGCTCGGCGAGCACGATCGCTTCGACGATCTGCGCGCGTCGCTGTTCATTCTGGCCTCCGATCTCGACGCGCCGCACACGACGGCGTTCGGACGGCGCAGTGAGGAGCACGTCTGGTACCGTTATCTCGCCGGCATTCCAGTTTCACGGGCGGCCGCCGCTTCGATGGCCATCCCTTCGGTGTTCAACCCCGTGGCCATCACGGTCGGCGACCGAAAGCACTACTTCATCGACGGTGACGTCTACAACCCGACCGAGACGATGGTGGAAACGGACCACGGTTGCGATCTGGCCATCATCTCCTCATTCGAAGCGCCCTATCGGTTTCATCCGGCCATCGGATCGCTGCACCACCTCGGCTTGCCGTACGAGGTGGCGCAGACCATCGCCCTGACGATCTACTCGCGGTTCATGCAGTCGCGCAACGCGGCTCGGGCGAAATGGGCGGGCCTGGCGGCCGCGCGCGACGCGCTTGCGCCGTACGTCGATGAGGAGACGCTCGAGCGCGAGTCGCGGCGCATCGCCACGGCCCTGCAGATGTCGCTCGACATGAAGATCATCCACGTCCATCCGTACAAGAATCCGCTGCTGTTTTTCGGCAATGCTTTCGATCTCTCGCCGCGGAACCTCGGAAAGATGCTCGTGGAGGCGTCGCTGCAGGCGAGCGAGTTGCTCGATCGCGAAGGGTTTCCGGCGTAACTTGGGACACCCCTCACCCGGCCGGAGCCTGCCCTGAGCGAAGCCGAAGGGGCTACCCTCTCCCCGCTCACGCGAGGCGAGGGAATCTCGCGTGAGGGCCTTCTCCCCGCTTGCGGGGAGAAGGTGCCGCGAAGCGGCGGGTGAGGGGTGTTAATGCCGCGCGGCGCGGTGCCGCGACGGCTGTGGTAATCCGCAGCTCGCCTGCTGGCGTGCGCTGTCCCAGTCGGCGCAGCCGATGCCGAGCGAACCGGTCGCCGGCCAGGTGATCTCCACGCCGCTCGCGTCGACGAACGAGAAGTAGTACCGATGGCAGCCGCTGCCAACGCCGTTCGCCCTCGCCGACCAGGCGCCGTTCTGTGCTGTGCCGCGCTTCAGCGACATCGAAACGCAGCGGCCGTCGACCACCGCATTCGCGCCGCGCGGCCCGGCCGCGTCGTACCAGTTCGCCCACAGGTCGACCGACGCCGCCTGTTGCGGATAGTGCGCGCCGGACGGAATCTTGTACGGCACGCCGCCCGCGCCAAAATCGCCTGTTGCTGCGGTCGTGACGCCGATTCCCACACCGCCCGTGGACGTCAGAATCAACCATCGATGAATGTTGTCAGCGGCGATGCCGCAGAGCTGCGCGTTGGATAGCTCGTAAAGCCAGAGATAGAACGCGTAATTCGGGTCTCCGGTGCCGGCGATGATCTCACCGGACGGTGCGCCACCGAAGAGCGCCACGCGCGCGGTCCACGTCGTGCAGCCGCCGGCGGAGCACGAAGGCGAGCCGCCGACGCAGGCGCACGACGCGGCGCCGTCGCACGCGACCGGATAGAGGCTGTTGATGTTCTGCACCACCCTGCAGCGGGAGTCGTGTGCAAAATATCCCTGCTTCGCCAACTCGTCGGAATGGAAGCGCGCCGAATGGTTCAGCGCTTCGCTCCACAGCAGCGGCGCGATCGGCGTGTAGCACGTGCGATCGGGGCAGGCCGCGCCGCAATTCGCCAGCTCCGCCTGCGGATCGACGCGCGCGCGGTTGATCCACTCGAGCACGACGCGCTCCGCCCAGTTCGGAAATCCACCGACGGGCTCGCCCGCGCGGAGTTGCGCGGCCAGATCCCGCGCCTGTGCGCGCGCGCTCACGGATGCGAGCGCGATCGCGGCGCAAATCAGAAATGTCCTCACCAGATCAGTTACGCACAGCCGGCGCAGCACGGGCGTGAGGACGGTCACGGCCCGTCGCGGTGCACCGTGTCCGGCGAGAACGCCGGAATGCAGACGGCGATGTATTCCGCCCCGCCGTTGCCTGGCGTGCTGTATTGCACCCACTCGCCGCGCGGAGCGATGACCGCTTGTCCGGCGCGCACGTCAACCGTTCCGGCGCGCGTCGTGACGCGAAGGGTCCCCTCGAGCACGATCGTGTACTCGTCGAATTCCGGCGCCTGTCCCGGCTCGATCCACCCCGAGGGGCTGCGCATGTGGGCCACGCTCACGGAATCTGTTCCGCTGGCGATGCGGCCGATGAATTCCTCGATGATCTTCGGTTTGTTTCCCGCGGCGGCCATGACCTTTGGAGCATCAATGCGTGTTGCCATCGACCGTTACTCTCTCACGAATGACGTCACAGCACCGAGTGCGGCGATCCCCGCGCCGACGAAGAGGCTCGCGCGTACGCCGTGCACGAGCGCCAGCGGGCCGCCGCGCGCCAGAATCGTGGTGAACACCGCCCCCGCGAGACCGACGCCGAGGACCATCCCGACGCTGCGCGCCGTCGCCAGCACGCCCGCGGCGATGCCTTGCCGCTCGCGCGGCGCGGCTCCCATGAGCGCGCTGTTGTTAGGCGAGACGAAGAGTCCGACGCCGATTCCGACGACGGCGAGGCCACCAGCGATCGCGCCAAGCGATCCTGCCACAGAGAATGCGGCGATCAGAAGGAGGCCGGCCGCGAGGACGATCATCCCGGCGGTGGCCAGCAGGCGCGATCCGATGCGATCCGAAAGCGCGCCGCTGACCGGCGCGACGATGGCCATCACGATCGGCTGCGCGGTGAGGACCAGCCCCGCCTGCTGCGTGTTCAGGCCGCGCCCTTCGATCAGCAGGAACGGCAGCACGAAAATCACGTTGAAGACGCAGATGTAGTTGAGCAGCGCACTGACCGAGGCGGCGCTGAAGACGCGGCTGCGAAAGAGCGTCAGATCGAGCATGGGATTCGAGCGCCGCCGTTCGACGGCGATGAAGACCGCCAGCAGGACGATCGAGCCGGCGATGAGCGAGAGCGTCATCGCCGAAGTCCAGCCCCACGCGTGGCCCTGATCGAGAGCCACGAGCAGCGCGACCAGGCCCGCGGTGAACAGCGCCGCGCCACGCACGTCGAATCGTTCGCCACGCCCCTCGGGACGATCGTCTTCGATCGTGCGCGCCGCCAGAACGACGCCGATCGCGCCGACCGGCACGTTCATGTAGAACACCGAACGCCAGCCGAACGCGTGCGCCAGCCAGCCGCCGAGCGACGGGCCGGCGGTGAGCCCGAGGTACGTAAACATCGCCAATGTGCCGAGCGCGCGCCCTCGCTCCGCAGCGGGGAAGGTCTTGGTCAGAATGGCAGGTCCGTTGGCGAACAGCATCGCCGCCCCGATTCCCTGCAGCGCGCGCATGCCGGTGAGCATCGTCAAGGAGACGGAGAGTCCGCACAGCGCGGAACCGACGACGAAGAGCACGAAGCCGGCGACGTACATCCGCTTGTGCCCGCGCATGTCGCCGACGCGCCCGACGCCGAGAAGCAGCGCGCTGACTACGAGCAGATAAACCGTGGTCACCCACTCGATCCCGGCGACGGTCGCGTGCAGGCTCTGGCCGAGGACCGGCAGGACCGTGTTGACCACGCTGCCGTCGAGCGCCGACATGAACGTGCCGACGCCGATCGCGCTGAGCACCCACCATCGGCCCGACTTTCCGGTCATTGCGGCCACCCGAAGTGCAGATTGCGCGCAGCGGCGCCTACAAGCGCACGCCTGCTGTATCTGGGAGACGGACTCCTGGCTCGATCGTTACGTGAAGAACGCGCTAAAGCGATGATCCGCTCAGAGACCGCGTTTTCTCGCGCGGATGTTGCGACGACTTCCCTTCGGCTTGCCGCCGCCGCCACCGAAGCGATCCCCACCGCCACCGCCGCCACCACCGCGTGAGCCGCCGAAACCGCCGCTGCTGCGTTCGGGGCGATCTTCCGCCGCGTTCACGCGTAGCGGACGTCCATCGAGCTGCTGGCCGTTGAAGCGCGTGATGGCGTCAGCCGCCTCGGCTTCGGTATTGAACGTGACGAAAGCGAATCCGCGCGAACGGCCGGTGTCGCGATCCGTCGGAAAGAAAACGTCCTGGATCTGCCCCGCCTGCGCAAAGAATTCCCGGACCTGTTCCGGCGACGTCCGGAAATCGAGGTTCCCGACGAATACCTTGGTACCCATTTGCTAGTCTCCATTCTGCGGCCTGCCACGCCCAGAATGTACTGGCCTCGGGCTCTTCCGCGAGCGGCAGTGTATCGCAACTTTCGGTTCCTGAAGATTCCAACGGTGACTCCAACGCTCACTCCCACGATCGGCTCTACCTTGCCGCCAAAGAGGATGCAATGGAGCTATTTCCGGGACATCGGCTGCCGCAGATCACGACATACCCGCCGCTTCGAACGGCTCGGCCGTCTGCACGGCAGCTGGCAGTCAGGATAACCGCCGTCGGTTTTCGTCGTACAGTCAGAGCATGGAGAACGAGCAGGCACAGCCCCGGCTTGGCGATCTGGTCACCATCCTGTATCAGCCGCGGCAGACCATCCGCCGCATCCTCGATCATGCGCACGATCGATGGGCGGTGCAGATCGTTCTGCTCGCGTTCGTCTGCGCCTCCGTGAATGATTCCGACATTCACCGGCTCGGCGATGTCCTTCCCGGCCTTTCGCTCATCTCCCAGATCGCGCTGGTCACAGTCGCCCTGGCAGTGGTCGCCATGCTCTGGGTGCTTGGACTCTTTCTTCTTGCGTGGATCGTCACGCTCGTCGGCCATGTTCTGGGTGGGTTGGGAAGTGTGGCCGACGTTCGCGCCGCCTTAGCGTGGGGAATGGTGCCGGTGATCTGGTCCGTGATCTATCGCATTCCGCTGGCGATGTTCAAGAGCCGATTCCACGTCGGTCCTCACGCCGATCCGAAAACGGTTCTGCTGGACGTCATCGCGCACGGCGGCTGCGCCGTCGCCGTGATCGTACTGGTGTTGCAGCTCGTGATGATCGTCTGGTGTTTGTTCATCGGAAGCAGTGCTCTCGGCGAAGCGCAGCGATTCTCATCGTGGAAGGGTCTGGCCAATCTGGCGCTCGCGATCGGCCTGCCGGTCATCCTGCTCTGTGGCGCGGTGTTCACGCTGATGCGATGAGCGAATTCAGCGGATAATCGCTTTCATTCCGCGGGTCGTCGGCATGGCGCATCGATGAAACGCATCATCGTCCTCGGCGGCACCGGTTTTTTCGGCCGGTTGATCGTGGAGCGACTCCGCGAGGCAGGGCTGCAACCGCTGGTCGCATCGCGTTCGCACGGGGATCTGCGGATCGACGCAAACAATCCGGAGGAACTGCGGGCGAATCTGCACCAACGCGACCTGGTCATCGACGCTGCCGGACCATTTCAGAAGCGCTCAC
>JBGPFD010000130.1:0-9684 GCA_041483175.1 Thermoanaerobaculia bacterium
ACGCAGAAGGCAGACATCGCAGTTCGCTTTGCGCCGTTTCCGGCTGCAGCGGTCGAGAATGCCCAGCCGGCAGATGGCGAAGTCGTAACGGATGGGGTCCGCGGCGTCGAACTTCGCCAGCCGGTCGGTGATGGCCCGCGCGGTTTTCCAGTCGGCGCTCTTCCGGCCGTTCAGTCCGAGAAATGTGGCGATGCGATGCACGTGCGTGTCGAGCGGCACGACGAGCTTGGCGGGATCGACGAAATCCCAAATCCCGAGGTCGGGTGACGTGCGGCGGACCATCCAGCGGAGGAAGAGGTTCATCCGCTTGCACGCGCTGCCGTCGTTCGGGGAGCTGAGGAGATAGTTCAACGCGCGCGGTGTAGCGGCAGGCGTCTCGCCCGCCGGCACACGGGGACGTGCGCCGCTGCACAGCATATCGACGAACCGCGCCAGCGAGGGACCGATGTCGCCATCGTCGGCGCGATAGCAACGGCGGAAAAGCGCGCCGAGCGAGCCGTACGCCAACAGCGCGGCAGCAAGCCGTTCCAGCAGCGCGACAAGCTCCGGCGTCTTATGGAAACGATGCGAGAAGCCGGCGAAATCGCGCATGGCCCGCTCCCGATCGAACGCCAGCAGATAGGCGTGCGGCGAGGGCTGCATGCGATTGAGAACGCAACCGATATTCGCCACCACGATGTCGGCCCGGCCATAGGCGAAGGCGGCGGCGATCAACCCGGCAACCTCTTGATCGCGCGAATCGTCGTAACGGAGCACCAGTTGCAGCGGATCGGGCTCGATGGTCGAGAGATCGAATGTCGCCACCAGCGCATCCAGGCGCTCGCGCAGAACCTCGCTTCGGACGGGCCGCTTCATGCTGCCTGCAACAGGGAACTCGGTATGCTGATTCTCCGTCTAATTCAGCGAATTCGAGCACGATTCGTATGTGCAACGATCAGGAGATCGCCATGCGTCGAACCCTCCTTCCGCTCTTCGCCCTTTTTCTGGCCATCCCGGCAAGCGCCTCGATCACCGGCGTGGTCATCAATCCCGACGGCCAGCCGGTCGCCGGCGCGAACGTATCGCTCTGCGCGCCGGAGTCGATCGAAGCGCGCCGCGGGCGCCTGCTGTCGAAAACGCCCGAACGGCCGGCCATCGCCACGATGACCACCGACAGCCAGGGGACCTTCCGCTTCGACTCGCCGAAGGATCAGCCGGTGGTCGACGTGCGGATTGCGGCCAACGGCTTCGCGCCTGACGCCGTCCGCCTTCTGGCCGACGACGACGCCGGCGCGATCGCCCTCACTCCGGCGTCGATGCAGCGCGGAACGATCACCGCGAACGGCAAACCGGTGGCCGGCGCGACGGTGGTGTGGATGGGAGATAACACCGACTACCTCTCCACGACCGATGCCGACGGCCACTACACCGCTCCCGATCCATCAAAGTGGGTGAACCGGCTGGCGATCGCGCATCCTGATTACGCGATCCATCAGGAGATGATCCGGAATGAGTCGAAGAGACTCGACCGCGCCCTCACCGGCGGCGTGACCATCAGCGGGCACGTCGTCGCGCAGGACGGACACACGCCGGTGGCCAAAGCGGCGCTGCTGGTCGACGACATCCCGCTGGCGACGACCTCCGACGACGGATCGTTCACTATCGCGCATGCGCCGAAAGAGTGGCAGCAAGTGGAGGGGCGCAGCGGCAATCTCAGCGGCGTTCGCGCGCGCGCGGGCGATGCGTCGTTGAACATCCGTCTGGCGAAGCTGGGGATGATTACCGGCGCGGTGCGCGATGCCAGGACGCAACTCCCGCTCGTGAATGCCGAGGTACGCCTTGGGCCCGACACGCAATTCGGGCGCGCTCGCGGATTCGGTGCGGCGAACGGGCAGGCGGCGATCAAGTCCGCTCTCACTGATGCGAAAGGCGTCTTCACCATCGCCACGCCTCCCGGCCGATACAGCCTGATGGCGATCTATCCGGGCAGTGTCATTTCCAACACCACGATCTCCGTCGTCGCCGGTCAGACGGTGAACAAGGCGCTGTACGCAACCGCTCGCGCTCGCGTGAGCGGCACGGTGATCGATGACCAGAAGCGCGCGGTCGCCGGAGCGCGCATCGTCGCGCGCGACACGAATCGCGGCGGCGGCTTCATCTTGATGCTTCCGGATCGATTGCAGCCGGACTCGGGCGCGGCCAGCGGACCCGACGGGCGATTCGTGCTGCGCAATGTGCTCACTGAGACCGACCTGCACATCGACGCGACAAAGAAGGGATTGCCGCCGGCGAGCAGCGCGACGCTGCGCCTCAACTCCGGGGAGAAGAAAACGGGCTTGATCCTGACGATTCCCCGCGGAGTCGTGTTCAGCGGCAAGGTCACCAGCGGCGATGGGCGACCGCTCTCTGGCGTGGCTGTAGAAGCCAGCCTATCGGAGGCAGGCGGGCGCGGACTGGCGGTGCGCCGTGTGGTGATGTCGATGATGCGCGATCGCAACGATGACGACGTCATCCGCACCGGCAGCGACGGCGCATTCGCGCTGCGGCTCAAGGAAGGAACCTACGACGTCGTCTTCAAACGCGAAGGATTCGCCACGAAGACGCTTCGCGCGCAAACCGTCAGCACGTCGACGCAGCCGGTGACGGTCAACCTCGATCCGGGCGCCGAAATCAGCGGGCGCGTCGTCCGCGCTGGGTCGGGCGTGGAGGGGGTCAACGTCAATGCAATCAGTCAGGATGGAAATGCGAGCGCGGTCACGACGTCCGATGGCTCGTTCACGCTGACCGACCTGACTCCGGGCCAGATGATGCTGAGCGCGACGAAACCCGACGCGTTCATCCAGCAGATCCGCCCCGTCACCGCGCCGGCGCGCGATATGGTGATCGAGCTTCCAGCCGGCGGCCGGATCACCGGACGTGTCCTCGACAAAACGAACAAGGTGCCAGTGACTTCGTTCCAGGCGGGGATCTCGACCTCGCGAAGCGGCGGCGGGATGACCATTATGACTCCGCCGATGCTCAAACCGTTCACCAGCGATGACGGCACGTTCGTTCTGGAGAACGTGCCTCCCGGGCCGACACAGCTCGTCGTGAGCGCGCCGGGCTACAGCATGCAACACGTTCCCGGGCTAAACGTCGAAGACGGCAAGACGCTGAGCGAGGTCGAGGTCGATCTGGAGAGCGGCGGGAGACTGAGCGGGCGTGTCACTGCACCTGAGGGCGGGCCGTTAAGTGGCGTCTCGGTGCGTCTCGACTCGATGGCGGGGGCAGGACCAGGCCGCGTCATGCGTTTCGATGCTACGGACAACAGTACGGTCACCGATCCGAACGGCGAATACAGCATTGACTCCATCGATCCGGGAGAGAAGACGTTCACCTTCACGCGTCAGGGCTATCTGAGCGAATCGCGGACGGTCAACATCGCCGGAAAAGATTCGCGCCTCGACGTGCAGCTCTCATTGGGAGTGTCATTGACCGGGGTGGTGACCACCGATGCCGGCGTGCCGGTGCCCGACGCTTCAGTGAACACGATGTCGGCAAGCGATGCAACTTTCGGGCGGCAGACACGAACGGATGCGAACGGCCAGTTTCAGATCTCCGGCGTGGCCCCGGGCCATTACACGATCACGGCTTCCAAAACCGGATTAGCCGACGGCATCTTGCGCGATTTCGACGTTTCGTCGGGCGCGCCGGCGCGCGTGGTGATGAAGGCCGGCGGAACGATCAGCGGCCACGTCATCGGTCTGACCGACGCGGAGCTGCAGCAGGCCACCGTCACCGCGATCGGCGCGAACGGCAACGCGTCGGCGGAAGTCGATGGCAGCGGCAATTATCGGATCGATGGCGCGCCAATCGGCAGCGTGCGCGTGTCCGCGCGCGCCGGCCGCGGCCTCGGTGGGGGAAAGACGTCGCCGGTGAAATCGGTGGAGGTCGACCCGGGATCGTCGGTGCAAGTCGATCTGCAATTCAAATCGAGCACCGTCATCGGCGGCCGCGTGACGCGGAACGGGCAGCCGCTGGCGAACGCCATCGTCGCGTTCTACCCGCGCGGCGGACAGACACAGGGAAATGCCAGCAGCACCACGGACAGCAACGGCTCCTACACGATCAGCGGCCTGGAGGACGGTTCGTACAGCGTCTCGGTGGTGGACTTCAATCGTTCGGGATCGTTCAACGCGAGCTACACGGTGAGCGGATCGTCAACCTACGACATCGACATCAAGAGCGCCACGTTGCGCGGAACCGTTGTCGATTCGACGACCGGAGAGCCGGTCGCCGACGCGCGCGTGCAAATTCAGACCGTCGGCGGGAACGCGCCCGGCATGCTCACATCGCGCGTGGCCACGACCGATTCGTCAGGTGCATTCCTCCTCGACAACGTGCAGAGCGGCTCGTATCAGGCGACGGCACAGAAGGACGGCTACGGGCACGACGTACGGAATTTCGCCATCGGCGACACGCCGCCCGACGATCTGCAGTTGAAGATCGCACCGAGCGACGGCGTCACGCTGCGCGTGGTCGATGCGCGCGACAACCGCCTGCTCAGCGCAAACGT
The DNA here is from genome assembly GCA_041483175.1 of Thermoanaerobaculia bacterium. Taxonomy (GTDB): domain Bacteria; phylum Acidobacteriota; class Thermoanaerobaculia; order Gp7-AA8; family Gp7-AA8; genus Gp7-AA10. The sequence goes on from JBGPFD010000130.1 coordinate 4,535, forward strand.
CATGCGGGTGATCGACGCCCAGGGTCGCGAGGTGGAGAGCGGCGGATTCCGTTTCAGTTCCACGCCGGAACCGGTCAGGCTGACGCTCGCGCCGGGGCGATACAACGTCACGCTGACGGCGATGGGCTACGCGCCGCAGGTGGTGAACGTCATCTCGCCTTCGACACAAACCGTGGCGCTGACCCCGGGCGGAACACTTCTGCTGCGCTCGAAGGGCAGCGCGCCGCAGCGCGTGCGCCTCGTCGATCCGAACGGCGCGTTCTACCCTCGCGGGATGAACGGCATCTTCACCATCGATCCAGCCCCGCTGACCACGACGCTGAACAACGTCGCCGCGGGAAACTACACGCTGCAAGTGCTCGACACTGCAGGCAATGTCACCAACACGATTCCGGTGACGGTCGTGCAGGGACAGCAGAACGTGGTCGACGTTTGAGTGTGCTGTGTGTGGGGGCGGGCGCCCTCGCCCGCCGCTGTGCGGGCGGGGACACCCGCGCCCGCACTCAGGTCTGTTCTTCCTCCCCCTCCATCGGCGGCGGCTCGGGAATCTCGGCCGCGGCCTCGAGCGGCACGTGCTCGGGACGCGGGGCCAGTTCCATGCCGACATTCTTGCGGTACTTCTCCAGCCGTTTGAAGAGGTGGTGCAGGTCGTAGGTCAGCCGCATCACCGTGCGGCGTAGTTTGTATTTGATTCTGCGGAAGGCGTCCAGATCCTCGCCGCGCAGCGTCGGCAGAAACGACTGGATCTCGGCGATCCGCTTGCGCACCTTCTCCAGATCCTTGTCCTGGATTTTGAGAAAGAATTCCTCGCCGTTGATCAACATCGGCTCGATGCCGCTCATCTGATCGTCGAACCACCTCCAGAGCTGAATCAGATCGATGCGCCGCCCTTTCGACAGGAACCGCGTTTCCAGCAGGTCCTGGCGGAAATATCCCAGCAGCTTGCGGTCGTCGGTGCGGTTGAATTCTTCGTCAGTGAGGTTGCGGACGTTCCACACGGCGTAACGAATGATGTCGTTGCGCGTGCTCCGCAACTGGCGGATCGTCTCCTCCAGCACGTTGAACGGCATCTGAGCCAACGTCATCGGCTCGGAAGGTATAGGATTAATCGTAGTCATTATCGTATAGCACTAATATAGATCGGGTCCCCCGAGAGGTTGTCGATCACCGAAGCGTACGGGATCACGCTACCGCTCCCGTCGATCACTTCGGCGCTGACGCGCCCGTCGACGAGCGCAACCGGCAGCGGGATCTGCGTCAGACCGCGGACCAGCACCTCGGCGCGACCCACCTCGCGTCCGGAAGCATCATAAGCGATCAGCCGTACGGTCGCCGGATCGTCGGTTGTGGCCATCAGGCCGACATTCGTTCGAAAGGCCGCCGAGTTTTCGATTCCGATCATGGTCGCCGGCGGATCGCCGCGGCGGATCGCGGCGGCCGACGGAGGAACGAATTGTCCGAAACTCCCCGTGGCAGTCGTGGTGTACGTGCGCGAGGTCACCAGAACGTCCGGTATGGAGAACGACAGCACCGCGCGTCCGTCGCTGCCGAGGATGTCGCGAACGACGGCGCTTCCGCGCGGCGGAAGCGTCACCGTCCGCGTCGGAAGGTTCACGACTGGCTCGGCTGCTCCGGTGTTCGAGAACCACACGTCGGTGCGCCAGATCGTTCCGAGCGCGCCCGCGGCGTGAATCGCGGGAAAGAATCCGCTTCGCGAGCGCGCGGCCGGAATGAACAGGGCATCGCCGGAGCGATTGTCCACCACCGATCCATACGTCAGCACGCGCGCGCCGCCGCTCAGGGTCACCTCGGCGCGCAGTGCCTCGCCCGACGCACGCACATTCGTCTGCACGTGGCCGAATGGCGCGATTCCGTACGTCTCATCGGAGGCAACGCTCCCACCCTCACCGTAGAAGCGGACACGCACCTCGCCGCTCGCGCCGGCGATTTCGGCGAAGCCGATGTTCGATCGAAAGGCGTCCGAGTTTTCCAGCCCGGGAATCGAGATCGGCGCATCGCCGCTTCCGATCGCCTCGGCGGCGGTCGCGCTCGGGATGAACTGCCCGAAGGTTCCCGACGCGCCTCGCGTATACGTCCGGCTGAAGATTACGAGCTGATCGGTCGCGCCGACAAGCTCGAGCTGTCCCGTTCCGGTCGACAGCATCACCACCTGCACGATGTCGTCGAGGGTCACGATCTGCGACGGTTCGATCGCGATTTTGACCGCCGAGAAGTGGGTCCGTCCGTCGCCGCCGGTTGGCGTGAAGATGGCCACGATCTGCGCCGGCGACGTGCCGCGATTCAGGATGCGCACATCGCTGACGAAGTTCGTTCCGTTCACGCCGGCCGCGTGCGCCACGGCGGCGATCGTCGCCGTCGTCCCGCTCGCGGCCGGACGCGATGCCGCCGGTTGATCGCCGGCAAACTGGATGACCAGATTCCACGAGGCCAGTGTGGCCGGCGAGCCGTCGTTCGTGGTCACAGTCAGCGTCCATCTGCCCCCGGCCGAATGTCCGCGAAACGCGTCGAACGAGCCTTTCAGAAATGCGGTCGTTCCATCGGGAGCGAGCAGCGATACCAGGAGATCGTCGCTCGGCGCGCCGGTCACGACGACGTTCAAGTCGAGCTTCTCGATCGGTCGGGAGTCGGCGATGGTCAGCGTGGACGTGATCGAGCTTGCTGTCAGTCCGTGATCGGGACTTTGAAACCACGTGACTTCGCCGCGAGGCGCAAGCACGCAATCGGCCGGAATGAGAATTCCTCGCGCGACCATTGCGCCGCAGATGCCGGGAACATCCGCGCCACCATTGACCGCGCGGTCCGCATCGAGGAGCTTGCGCCCCATCGCCGCGAAGGTCGGGCCGGAGAGCACGCCAAAGGTTCCCTCGAGGACGATCGTGTCGGTGAGACGCTTTCCCTGATCGACACCGTACCGCTTGGTCATGCCGATGAAGATCTCGCGAAGCGCGGAGGACCAGATCTCCCCGTTCTTGTGCTCCGTTCCCTGCGCATCGCTGTTGATGAAATCGGCCACGGTCTTCGTCCCGTCGACGCGGCGCAAACAATCAGCGCCGACCGGATAGCCGCAGGCCTGCGATGCATCGTCTTTCCAGCAGCGCGCATCCCAGTCGCCGATGCAGAACGGATCGCGTCCCGAGGCGATGCTCGGTTCGTAGGTCGATGAAAAAGACCAGTAGTCGCCGAATCCCTCTCCGAGCGCGCGCGACTGGCTCGATGACGAACCGCCGAACACCCCGGGCGCGATCCACTCCTGGATCGCGTGCCCGTACTCGTGCAACATGATGTCGGAGTCTTCGGCGTCATCAGTCCCGCCGTCGCCGAAGACCAGCTCTCCCTGCGCGGGCGTGAAGCCGCTGATGAAAAAGGAATTGTCAGTGCCGCTCGCGCCGTGTACATCGACCGGAACCGCATAGCCGACAATGCGCCGCGCGCCGGTGTAGCCAAGCGACTGCAGGTACCGCTGCGCGCGATCGATGTGGTAGTACGCGTTCACCTCCTCGAATTGCGGCTGGCTGCGATCGAACAGCAGCGGCTGTGACGCGTCCGCACGATCCGGATGCGGCGATTCGGTGTCGACGATCTGCACGTTCGGCCCCGACAGCGGCCCGGACGGCGCGAGGTCCGCCAGCTCGACGATCGAATAGGCGCTGTCGGGCACCGCCGTCGCCGCGTTGTTCTGGTCCTGCAGATCGGGGTTGTTCAGCTTCGTTACCGGATTCGGATCGAAGACTCTTCCCTGCGCGGTCCAGAAGAGCGCATCGGAACGAATCAGCGCGCCGGTGGCGGCGGCATAGTAGTTCGCATAGCGCCGGAATGGCTGCTCTTCGACGATGACGCGCGACGCGAGCCGCGCCTCGCCGTTTTCGTTGAGGTACACCAGCTCGCCCGCGCGCGCCGCCATCATCGCCGACGCGAGTGGCGAAACCGGCCGGCGCGCGAGCTGCTCGAGAACTTCGCGTCTTCCGCCGCGGTTGATATTCTCGATGCGTTCACCACCGATCACCGGGATGCCGTCGAGAAACTGCTGATAGTGAATGTGCGTGCCGGTAAGCGACTCGCGGATTCGATCGATCCGCAGATCGTCGCCGTGGGCCAGAGATGCCGCGAAAAAGAGGAAAAACGCAAATCGCGGAGTCATGCCGATCGTACGACGCGAAACCGGCCGCGGCCGGCGATTATTCGGTCAGGCCGGGGAGGCCGCCTGCCGCTGCTTCTGCAGAGACTTGCGCATCGGCTTCGCGCTGCGCCGTCGCATTGCTGACCGGAAGAGCAAACGAAAACGACGTTCCGATGCCTTCCTGGCTTTCCACCCGGATCGAGCCGCCGTGGCACTCGACGATCTGCTTGGTAATGCAAAGGCCGATACCGAGGCCGCCATAGTTCGTCGACGACACCTGCCGGCCGCGGTGAAAACGCTCGAACACCAGTCCCAGCTCGTCCGCGGGAATGCCAATGCCGCGATCGGAAACGGTGGTGATGATCTGATCGTCGCGATGTTCGACGCGGACGGAAATCTCGCTGCCGTCGGGCGAATACTTGACCGCGTTCTCCAACAGATTTCCGAGCGCCTGTTTGAGGCGGTCACAGTCGCCGATGACGATCGCGCCGTCGTTCGGCGCGTCCAGATGAAAGCGCCGGTCGCTGACCGCCGTGTGATGCCGATGCACTAAGTCGTGCACGAAGCTCACCCACTGGATCGGCTCATGACGGATCTCCAGCTGGCCGGTTTCGATGCGAGACACATCGAGCAGCTCGAGGATCAGGCGCGACATGCGGTCGATCTGGTCGAGGGCAATATCGAGATACTCCTCGGAGGTCGGCAGATCGTGCTCGCGGATCAACGTCTTCGCGAGCTGCGTGTAGCCCTTGATCGAGGTCACCGGCGTGCGCAGCTCGTGCGAGGCGATGGACAGAAATTCGTCTTTCTGGATCTGCATCTCGTGCATCACACCTTCCGACATTCCGGCGATCGAATCGCGGAGCGACTGTTCGATCCGCCACACCGCGAATGCCCCGAGGATCATGATGGCGATGCTGATCACGACCATCCGAGTCGTCAGTCCCTGACCCATGCCGGTCATCTGGTCCAGATTGGAAACCTGCTGGCGCCGGTGCTCGTCCACGAGCGT
>JBGPFD010000131.1:0-9659 GCA_041483175.1 Thermoanaerobaculia bacterium
CACGCACACCGATTTTCCGCTGTGGTCCGAGCGCTACGATCGCGAGATGAAGGACGTCTTCGAAGTGCAGGACGAGATCGCCCGGAAGATCGCCGAGGCGCTGCGCATCACGCTGTCGCCGCAGGAACAGCAGGCGCTGGCGGTAAAACCGACCGAGGATCTGCATGCGTACGATCTCTATCTCCGCGGCAAGAGCTACGCCCGGCGCCTGACGCGGCAGGACCTCGACTTCGCGCTGCAGATGTTCGAAAGCGCCGTAGCCATCGATCCGAACTTCGCCCTAGCGCACGCGGCGATCGCCAACGCATCGATCTTCTGCTACGTCAACTTCGAACGCGACCAGCGATGGCTGGACCGCGCCAGCGCCGCGGTGAAGCGCGCCGTCGCGCTCAGCCCCGACGCGCCGGAGGTTCAGGTCGCGCAGGGATGGATCCTCTATCCCGAGGGGAAGTACGAAGAGGCGGCCAAAAAAGCGCGCGCGGCGATCGAACGGAAAGCCGATTGCGACGGTGCCTACGTCCTTCTTGGACGAGCGCTCTTTGCCGCCGGGCGGTATCAGGAGATTCTGGAGATGAGCGAAGCCGCCACCAAAGCTGCCGGCAACGACTACAACACCTATGTTCCGATCATCAACGCGATGGGGGCGCTCGGGAAAAAAGAGGCGCAGGGCAACATGGCAATCCTGAGAGCGCAGGTGCTGCAAGCGCATCTGACGGAAGTGCCGGAAGATGCACGCGCCCGAACGCTCCTGGCCAGCGACTATTCCTATATGGGCCGGCTGGAAGATGCCGCACGGGAAGCCAACATGGCCATCGCGCTCCGCCCCAACGATGCGCTCATCGCCTACAACACCGCCTGCATTTTCTGCGGTCTCAATCGGAAGGAAGACGCGATCAATGCGCTGCGCCATTCGTGGGAAGCAGGATTCCGCGACGCCGATTGGGCGCGGAACGATCCCGACCTGGGCACGCTGCACGGCGATCCCGAATTCGATCGGATGTTTCCGCCGTCATCAAAGTAGGCGGAAACGGCGCGGCTCTCCCTCGCGCACGCCGTTCGGACCGTAGTTCTGCTCCACAAAAAGATCTCCGACAATCACTGTCGACGAGCGCGTGCCATACGCCGCCGAGGTCACGAAGACCTCGCCGTCGATCGCCGCGCCGCGTGCGGTCGCCAGAAACTGCAGGAGATCGGCGGCCAGATCATCCGCGTTCTGGTGACGCTCGATCGCAGCCGCCGCGAAGTCGCGCGCCAGATCGACCTTCGGCCAGTGCGTCCCGGGCGGCGCATTGCTGATGGCGAACATCCCCTCGATGCGCACGACGTCCGGCGCGCCATTCGAGCAGTAGACGCTCTGGCCGTCGCCGGCGATCAGATGAAATCCGGCGTAGTCGTCCCCGCGCTCGAGCACGCGTTGCGCGTACGTGAATGGCGCCTCGTCGCCGCGCACGAAATTCGCCACCAGCGCGCCCCGCGACGGCGCCCCCTCCCCCTCCGCCCGCCCCACCCCGCGCACGTTGGTCACCGCCGCAAAGCGGCCGCCGCGACGCACCGCGAGCCAGCTCCCGCCCGCCCGCAGATCGCGCCCGCCGACCACGCGTGAATCGTCCTCCCACGCGTGGGCCGGGCGGGTGGGGCGGGCGTAGAACTCGTCGCGATTCGCGGCGATCACCAGCGGCCAGCGCTTCGAGACGCGGTGGGCGATTGCGATCAGACACATCGTCGTTTGGGGGTCAGGCCTTTGCCACCCAGTGTAGCGGCGCGCGTCCTCGCGCGCCGGCATGCCTACTTGCGCGCCGGCGTGCGGTGACGCACGCCGCTACACCTTCAAAAGATGCTTCTGGACCTTGCCTAACGCGGTGCGGGGGATCGATTCGACGCGGATGAATTTTCGCGGCACCTTGAAGGATGCAAGCTGTTCGCGGCAGACGCGTTCGAGATCCTCGGCTGCCGCGTCTCCGACGATATACGCCACCGGGACCTCGCCGCGAATCTCATCGCCAACGCCGGCCACTGCCGCTTCGCGTACGCCGCGCTGCTCGAGCAACAGCTCCTCGATTTCCCGCGGATAGATGTTGAATCCGCCGGAGATGATCAACTCGCTCTTGCGGCCGAGGAGGGTGATGCGACCGCCGGCATCCATCGATGCGAGATCGCCGGTCATGAACCATCCGTCGTCGAATGACGCGGCGGTCGCCGGCGGATTGCGCCAATAGCCCGCGAAGATCGTCGGGCCGCGCACCTGCAGCTCGCCGTCGACGATCCGCGCCGAGACGCCGGGCAGCGGAAAGCCGACCGTGCCGGGACGCCGCTCGCCAACGTACGGATTGCTCACGGTCATGAACGTTTCCGTCATGCCGTAGCGCTCGAGGATCCGATGTCCGAACAGCGATTCGAATCGTTCGAATACCTGGGCCGGGAGCGGCGCGGAGCCGGAGACGAAGAGGCGCATGCCAGTGCCAATCTCGCGCGCCGTGTCCGGCGGAAAGTCGAGCATGCGAATGTACACAGTCGGCACGCCGAAGAACAGCGTCGGACCGAAATCGCGAAACTGCTCGAGCGCCGTGGTGTGATCGAAGCGCTCCAGCAGCCGCATCCGGCAGCCGCTCAGCAGCCAGCAGTGCAGGCCGTTGCCGAGCGCATGGATGTGAAACAACGGAAGCGCGAGCAGAAAGCGATCGGCATTCGAGATCTGCCAGCAGGCCAGCAGATTGAACGCATTCGCCGCGAAATTGTTGTGCGTCAGCACAGCGCCTTTCGAGGCGCCCGTCGTTCCTGAGGTGTAGATGATCGCCGCGGGCGTGTCGTCGTCGAACGACTCCGCCGGGCGATCGCTGATTTCGGACACCAGGCCCGGCAACTCCCCCTCGCTGATAACCGCGCGCGGCTCGGCGTCGCGCGTAATGTGCGCGATCTCCCGTTCGCGATACAGGATGTTGATTGGAACGAAGATCACGCCGAGCTTCACGCAGGCGAGAAAGAGATCGATCAGCTCGATGCGATTGGAAAGATAGACGCAGAGCCGGTCGCCTTTGTTGAATCCGCGCGCGCGCAGCGCGTTCGCCGTCCGATTACTGCGCGCCTCGATCTCGCCGAAAGTGTAGCTCCGGCCATTCCATTCCAGCCCGATCTCGTCACGTCGCGCGACGAGAGAGGCATCGAAGAGCTGCTGCAGATTCACGGCGATACACTACACTTTTCCCCTGCGACGGTTTCTTCTCCTCTCCGCGATCGCCCTGCTGCTGCTCGCGGCGAAACCACTCAGGCCGCCGGTCACGCCGTGACATCCGGTCACCGACGTCTATCACAGCGTCTCGGTGACCGAGGACTACCGATGGCTGGAAAACGCGAACGCTCGCTCGCGGCCGGGCGCGGTATCGTTAGGCCACTACTGTTTCGCAGATGCAAATCGATGCACTTTTATCGCGCGGCCGATGTCAATTGTCATTAAGTCGGTCCCGACTTCGAGTGGACCTCCGTATGTCGTACGCGTAGCGGCAACGAGATCCGTGATCGTAGGTGGTTTGACATCAGATTCTGTCGTCAGCAGCACGACGTGCGAATACACAGCAAGTTTCGGTCTCACTCTGGCAAAGATTCTTCCGGCGGCCTCGGGTGTGGTGTGGTGCCCGATGATGCGGCGCGCGGCATCCGACCGGCGCAGGAGTTCCGGTCGCGCTTGAGCGACCTCATGAATCAGAACGTCGGCTCCTTCGGCGAATTTGACGAGGTTTTCGTTCGCACGCGTGTCGCCCGAGATGACGACGGAGTGTCCTGCGAAGTCGATGCGATAGCCCAGCGCAGGTTTGAGCAGAGGTCCGTGATCCACCGTGAATGCCGTGACCTTCACGCCATTAGCTTCGTAGGCGACTCCCTCGCCAATGTCCTCCGCTGCGACCGCGATGCCTTCGGGAGGAAGGTTCTCATCCGGAGCGCGCACTTGAATATCCCAAGCGTAGGCGCGCTGAAGATTCTCCATCATGCTCTTCGTGCCCGGTGGTCCCCAGATGCGAAACGCGGAAGTCCGGCGCCCGAACGGCGTAGGAAGCCATCCGGTGAGCCACAGATCGGGAATTCCCACGGTGTGATCCGAATGGAGGTGGGTGAGAAACACCGCGGTCACACCGGAAAGCGGAATGTGCAGTTGCCACAGACGCACCGGCACGCCACGCCCGCAATCGATCAGGAGTTTTTCGTCGCCAGCTTCGACAAGAGTGCTCGGTCCGAACCGGTCAATGCGCGGGATTGGGCTACCGGTGCCGAGCAGGGTCACTTTGAAATTAAGAGATCCGCCTGTAGCCGTGCTCGCCATCAGCCACAAGATCGCGAATCCCTGAAAAAGTGTCTCGCGCATCAACTCCAACCTCCGCAGACCGAAAGTCTACACCCTGCTTCCTCAGCGCTGTCGTCGCCGCGGCCTAACTTCCAGCGCAGCTACCGCGCGGCCGCGCTCGATCGCGCGATGATTCGCCTCCTGAACTTCCCCGAGTTCAAGAAAACGATTTGCTCCTGCAATCCCTAACGCGTCTCAAACGGCGGCGGGCGCGATCCGACGCGAACGGCAGGCCGCGCGGCGATATTCGCGTTGTATGGAGGAGTCGTTAAGGCGATTCATGAGGTCGTCGCCCATGCCGGACGGCGGAGTAAGTCGCGAACCACTAGAACGCCGGCTTGGCGCAGTGGACGGCGTCGCGTAGTTGCAGCGCGTCGGGGCAGTAATGCTGCGCCCACCATCCGACGGCCACGGAAAGGGCAAGGACCAAAAGGAAAGGAAGGGCGGTCTTGCGGAGGACGCCGCCGATCCACTGCCCGTGCGTCGCCTTGTGCGCGTGGCGCACCAGCGCGCCCGCAAGCGCGGCGTTGAATGCCGTCTCGCTCAGGATGCCAGGCGCCGCGTAGACGATCCAGGCGAACGACGCGACGATGGCCACGAGTAACGCGATGATCAGCACCACGAGCATCAGCTCGCCGAGATCGCTCGATCCGCCTCCCCCGCCGGAACTCTTCGAGCCTCCCGACTTCGTCGAAGCGGCGATGTTCGCTGCCGCCAGGCCGGGAGTGTTCGAATCGCCATCGTCCCAACTTCCGCCCGCACCGCCGCCGCCGAAGCGGCCGCCTCCGACAGACAACGCATCAGACGAGCCGCTGCTCGTGGTCGAGATGCCGCCGCTGCTGAGATTCACACAATCGAACCAGGCGTCGCTGCCACCCGAGGAGTTTCCTGCTCTACGCCGATCGCGATTCTCACAGAACTCGACATACCAGAGCCACACTTTGATGAAGCCGACGAACGCCGCGTATGCGCCGATGACTGCCAGCGCGTAGCGAATGGCGAAGATGTTGAGGTGCATCAGCGCGAGAACGCGCGTCATCAGCAGGCCGACCAGCACGGTTGCCGTGAGGATCGCGGTCATGTGCAGGCGCAGGAAGAACCGATGCTGCAGCGCGGCAGCGAGTCGCTTCTCCGACGGGGCGACTGCAGCGACGTTGACCGCCATCGATTCAGTGGATGTGCAGGCGCTCGCCCACACCATGCGTGTGACCGGCCGTCCCGCTCTCGACCTGCTGGACCACCTGCGCGGCGATGGCGCGGAAGGCCTGCGCGGCGGCCGACTGCGGATCCATCACCACGATCGGTTCGCCGCTGTCGCCGCCGACGACGACCTTCGGATCGATGGGGACCTCGCCGAGGAACGGCACGCCGAGCATGTCGGCGGTCTTCTTGCCGCCGCCGTGACCGAAGATCTCGGTCCGCTCGCCGCAATGCCGGCAGATGAAGTAGCTCATATTCTCGACGATCCCCAGGACCGGCACGTTGACCTTACGGAACATTGCCAGGCCTTTGCGCGCGTCGATCAGGGCCACATCCTGCGGCGTGGTGACGATGACCGCGCCGGTGAGCGGCACCTTCTGCGTCAAGGTGAGCTGCGCGTCGCCGGTGCCGGGCGGAAGATCGATGACCATGAAATCGAGGTCGCCCCACTTCACGTCGGTCAGGAACTGATCGAGCGCCTTCATCACCATCGGTCCGCGCCAGATCACCGGGGTGTCCGGATCGGTGATCAGGCCGAGGGACATGGTCTTCACGCCGTGGTTCTCCATCGGCATGATCTTCTCGTCGCGCTCGTCAATCTGGGGGCGACCTTCGATGCCGAGCATCATCTGTTGCGACGGCCCGTAAATGTCTGCGTCCAGCAGGCCGACCGAATAGCCGAGCGCGCGGAGCGCGAGCGACAGGTTGGTGGAGACCGTCGACTTGCCGACGCCTCCCTTGCCGGAGGCGACGGCGATCTTGTACCGCACGCCCTCCAGGATTCCCGCCTGACCGCCGGTCATCGGCCCCGGCATCTGGCGCGGCGCGACGTCGAGATGCACGCGCACGTTTTCCACGCCGCCGATCGCTCTCACCGCGGCTTCCGCATCGCGTTCGAGCTGCTGGCCGACGTTCGGGTTCTCGGTCTGGAAGTGAATCGTGAAGGCGACGCTTCCGCCGTCGATGTGGATGTCGCGGATGAATCCGAACGAGACGATGTCGCGCGACAGTCCGGGGAAGCGGACTTTTTTCAGCGCCTCAAGTACCTGATCCTGCGTGGGCATTCGCTTTCTCTTTCTCTTCCTTGAACTGTTCGTAGGAGGCGGCGATGATCGGAATCGCTTCCTCAGTCGAGCCGACCACGGAGACGATTCCCAGATCCTTCACGCCGCACAGTCCGCGCTGGACCATGGTCCGATCCATCCACTCGATCAGGCCGGCCCACGTCGTGCCGACCAGGATCAGCGGATGCTCGGTCATGTGCTTCACCTGCAGGAGCTGCCACACCATGAACAGCTCCAGCGCCGTTCCAATGCCGCCGGGCATGACGATGAACGCCGATGACAGACGGATGAAGTGGTGCAGGCGAGAGAAAAACGTGCGGTGCCGGAAAACCTTGTCGACGAACGGATTCGACTGCTCCTCGGTCGGCAGGTGGATCGACAGCCCGAACGAGCGCGCGTGGCTCTCGACCTGCCCTTCCGTGGCGCCGGAGTTCGCCGCCTCCATCAGCCCCGGGCCACCGCCGGTGACGATGTCGATGCCCATCTTCGCCAGCTCGAAGCTGAGCTTCTTGACCTCTTCGTAGATCGGATCGCCGCGCCGGATGCGCGAGCTGCCGAAGATCGAGACGCGGTAGTGCTCGACCCGCTCGGGCTGGATTTGATCGAGATCGTTGATCGTCTCCCAGAGCTGGTAGATGGCCTTGTCGAGGATATGGGTCGGATCGACGGAGTCGCGCTTTTTCGACTGCTCTTTGCGCAGCTCCTCGAGTTCCGGTGTGGTCGTTTTGGGTCGCTCGCTGGCCATTGCGGCGTGCCAGTTTACTCGATGCGTGGCGTGTGGCGGCGGGCGCCCCCGCCCGCCGCGGAGCGGCCGAGGGCGGCCGCTCCCACATTCACTGTTTGGTGATCCAGACGTCTTTGGAAAACGTTTTCAGCTTCGCCTCGGCGGCGCGGGCCTCCTCTTCTGAGGGAAACTTCACCCGAACGCGGAAGGTGGCCCCTTTGTCGGTCGTGGTCCGCTCGACATACGCGGCGCTGAATCCCCCCTCGATGAGTTTCGCGGCCATCGCCTCTGCCGTCTTCTGATCGGTGGTGGAGAGAAGCTGCGCGTAGGCGGGACTGCTCTCTGCGTGGGTGGCGGCCTTAGCAGGCACAGGCGAACTGAAGCCCGCCTTCGCAGCGGGAGGCCGCCCACCGGATGCAGCCTCCTCCAGAGTTGTCGTGGTCGGCGCGGTGGTCGTCGGCGCCGGCTTGAAGGCGTCGTTGGTGACGCCGAGCTCCACGATCTTGCCGGCGTTTTTCTTTGGCACGACGCTCCCCTCGCTGATCACCGCAGGCTCCTTGCGGACGACCAGGCGGTCATCGGCCTGATTGCGCCCGATCAGCAGTCCGAAGGCGAACGAGGACGCGAGCGACAAGAGCAGCAGCACGAAGGCGACGAAGGCCTGTCCCGCGGTGAGCGAGATCTCGTAATGGGATTGATCGTCTGTGGGTGATTCGTCGGACATCATTCGCCTCCCCTTCACTTGCCCGGCGGCGCGGCCGCGTTCCAGTTTGTGTGGTAGACCACCCCGTTGTCAAAGTAGATGGCCGAGGCGCCGCCGTCCGATTTGGGATAGATCCAGACGGAATAGACGCGGCTGTTCTGCACCACCTGCTTGATCCAGTCTTCGCGCGGCAGTCCGACGAGGTTACGCACGTCGTCCTCCTTCATCCCCGCCCTCACGTTGGCAAATGCGGCCATCGACACGTAACGTCGTCCTTCGGCGGTCTCGATCCGCCGTTGGATCTCCACGTTGTTCGGATCGAGCTGCAGCGCCGCGCGATAGAACACCAGCGCCCTGTCGTAGCGTGAAAGTACGTTCATGTAGTCGTCGCCCATGGCGACTTTTTCGCGCGCCAGCAGCGCTGCGGCGCGTGGATCGCCGGTGCGATCGTGGTATTCCTTCAGCTTGTCGATGAAAGCCACGTACAGCGGCTCGATCTTGCGATGATTCTGCAGCTCCGTTTCGATCATTTGCTTGCGCGAGGCGTTCGCCGACGGCACCGGCTGCGCCTTCCTTAGCGTCTCGATCCACGTGGAATCGGCGGAGAGAAGATTCCATTCGCGATCGTTGGGCCGCGTGGGAAGAGCAGTGCTGACACAGCCGGCGACCAGGACGGATGAGAGAACGAAGACCGAGGTCCGCATTATGGTTATTGTAATCGGTGATTGAAGAATTTCGAATTTCGAATGAAGAATGAAGAATGAAGAATTCTTCATTCGCAATTCTTCATTCGAAATTCGAAATTTATCTCTTCACCTTGTTCACCAGCGCCACCACATCCCTCTCCAACGACGTTCCCCCGAACTCCGCCTTCACTTCGAGGATCCATCCGTAGAGGAGCTCATTCAACACGCTGTGCACGATCACGTTGGGATTTTCAGAGCCGGAGGCGATGAGGTTGTTCAGGAGCTGATCGAAATCGATGCGCCCTTCGTTGACCAGATTCATCCCGCTCAGATACGGGAGCGTTTCCGGCGAGACATGCAGCACGACGCGGTCGACGAAATCGTAGATATGGTCGCCGATCTTCTTGAAGACGAGCGCGAAGATTCCCTGAAAAGCGCCGTTGTAGCGCTCAACCATCGCCGCCAGTTCGTATTCGCCCTCCTCGGCGGCGCGCGACTCCACCACCCCCGCCCCCTCCGCATCCTGAAGCAGATTCACGGTCAGCAGCCCCCAGATGGTGCGGCAACTGACGAAATTCGAAAGGTAACTGCGCGAGCAGATATCGGCGACTGTCGCCGGCTCACTGAGGAGATTGAAAATGTGGTTCTCCTCCTCGTTCAGCTCCAGGGCGTAGCTGCGGGCATCCGATCCCGGCGCCTGCTCCAGAAGGCGATCGAGCCGGCTGATGCCGCGCGTGATCAGCGACCAGAAATCGATGCGTGCGATGCCGTCGAGAAGGAGGCGTTCGGTGCCGAGCTGCAGGGTGATGATTTCGTCAGGAAAGTTCGACGTGAATTCGATGGTGTAGTTTCCGGAGCGGTAGCGCATGGCCTTGAGCACGATGGCGTTCGCCTGCCGTTCCACCGCCCGGCTCAGATCGTCCGGCTTGAGAGTGCCCATCTCCACCAG
>JBGPFD010000132.1:0-9578 GCA_041483175.1 Thermoanaerobaculia bacterium
CGATGTCGTGGACGCGCGAGCCGACTACGAACCGCAGCACGCCGCGGCGGTAATCGAAGGCGCGGCCATTGCGCGTGTGCACGGCGGCATCGATCCGGTACGTTCCCGCGACCAGGTCGAGCGACGGCATGATCATGCGCACGCGACCGCCGTCTTCCAGCCGTTCCGGCATCAGGCCTTCGAGATCGGTGTTCGTTCCGTAGACGCACGTTCCATCCGCGTGGTAGATGCCGACGCCGAAGACGAAATCGTCCTGCGGCACGCGCACCTCGACATCCATCTCCACGGCCACGGCGATGCCGGCGCCGAGCGCGACGAGTTCCCGTCCCTTATCATCGACGAGGGCCACGCGCTTGAGGACCACCTCCCCCGATCCCCATCGCTCCTCTTCGTCCTTCGGTGTGGCAGCAGGCGCCTCGCCCGCCAATGGGCCGGCGGGGGCGCCGGCCCCTACACTGCCACTCACCGCCTGCAGGTACGCATCGACCACCCGCGCGGGGTCGCCGATGAACTCGAGCGCGCCGTGATCGAGCCATAGCGCGCGGTCGCAGAGATTGCGCACCTGATCGAGCTGATGCGTGACGAACACCAGCGTCACGCCGCGATACTTCATCTCCTGAATCTTGGCAACGCACTTCTGCGAGAACTCTTCGTCGCCGACGGAAAGGACTTCATCCACGAGCAGGATTTCCGGATCGACATGGACCGCCACGGCGAAACCGAGGCGGACGTACATTCCGGAGGAATAGGTCTTGACCGGTTGGTCGATGAAGTCGCGAATGCCGGAGAAGTCGACGATCTGATCGAAGCGACTCTCGATCTCGCGCCTGCTGAGGCCGAGCATGATGCCGTTGATGACGATGTTTTCGCGGCCGGTGATCTCCGGATGGAAACCGGCGCCGAGCTCGATCAGCGCGGCGATGCGCCCGCTTACGCGCACCATCCCGCTGCTGGGCTTGAGAATCCCGGAGATCAGCTTCAGCAACGTCGATTTCCCCGACCCGTTGCGCCCGATGATGCCGAACGCCTCGCCGCGATCGACGACGAACGAGACGCTCTTGAGAGCGGCCACGCTCGATTCCGGCGCCAGCTTGAGGTCGCGCTTGAGCAGCGCGCTCTTCAGCGTCGCGAATTGCGAGCGCCGGCCCCACAGCCGATAGCTTTTCGACACCTGCTCGAGCGCGATGGCGAAATTGCTGCTCAAATCGCCTCCGCGAGCGTGTCGCGCAGCCGGTCGAACACGAAGATCCCGGCGATCATCGACACCAGGGCGTAGAAGACCATCAGCAGCGCGTCGGCGAGACCGGGCAGGTGGCCGAAGAACAGCACGTCCTGATAGGAGACGACGAATGGGGTCATCGGATTGAGCCGCAGCAGCGCGCGCAGGTAGCGCGAGTCGATGCGGTCGATCAGATAGATGATCGGCGTAATGAAGAACCCGAGCTGCATCAGGTTGGTAATGATGTCGCGCAGATCGCGCAGCAGCACCGACGCCGACGCGACGCACATCGCGATGCCGGCGACGAAGATCGTCTCCAGCAGCATCAGAACGGGCACCAGCAGCGCCGTCGCCGGGATCGTGACCTGCCCCGCGATCGCGTACGCACCCATGGCGGCGAAGAGAACCGGCAGCGCCAGCGCGAAGTGCACCAGGTGCGAGAGCACCACTACAAGTGGCAGCGTCTCCGCAGGAAACATGACCTTCTTGATCAGACTTGCATTGCCTGCGATGGAGGTCGTCGATTCCAAAACCGCGGCCGAGAAAAACGTCCACGGAATGATTCCGGCGAACAGAAACAGCGGATACGGCCGGACGACCTGTTGCGGGAAAAAGATCGTGAAGACCAGCGAATAGACGCCGAGCAGGAGCAGCGGATTCGCGAGCGACCAGAAGAATCCGAGGATCGAGCCGCGGTAGCGCGCCTTCAGATCGCGCGCCGTGAGAGCGGCGATCAACTGGCGATATCGGTAAAGGGTGACGAACTCGTTCATATGGAGCACCGGCTTCAGCCGGTGTGCAATACCGGCTGAAGCCGGTGCTCCATCGGCAACTACACGTCCTCGGTCACGATCAGCATCAACGTGCTCTCGCCGATCTGGAACTCCGAGTGATTCTGTAGCTCGGTCGGACCGGTGATCTTCGCGCCGTTGACCAACGTGCCGTTCGTCGATTTCAGGTCCTCGACCAGATAGGTCGCATCGCGGATCTCCACCGCCGCGTGCACGCGAGAGGTTTCGGTGTCGTTCAGCGTGATGTCGGCACCCGACCGGCCGATGGTCGTCCGCGGCTTTTCCATCCGAAATACGCTGCCCGCGTCCGGACCGTTGATCACCGCGAGCGAAAGCCGCTTCCCCTCGGGGAGCTGCGGCGCGGGCGCCTTGCTGCCGGTCTTCCGTTCCTCGGAAGGAATCGGCGATTGCGAGGTCGTGTCCTGCGCGGGCGGCTGCGACTTCGCCTCTTCGCGCTTGGCGAACGTCAGGTCGCCAAGATCGCGTTCCTGCGTCGCCTTCTTCGGAGTGAAAGCAGGATTATGAATCTCGAAGACGGTGCCGCATTTTGCGCACTTGATCTTCTTCGACGGCTTGCGCTCGAAACGATCCTCGTCGTACTGGTACCGCGCGCGACAACTCGTGCACTCGATAATCACAGGATGGCCTCGGCTGGGCCCGATTCGACGATAGCAGAGCGCTCGCGCCGCGGCAACGGTCCACTATGCGCCACCGATGAAACGCTGCTGGACAAATACGGCGTGGAGACTCCGGAGATGCAGGCAGTCGACGCGACGCTGCAGGACTCCGGTCGACATTCGGCCGGTGTTTCCGGCAGCCGGCGAACAGCAGGTCCTACGCCAACTTGGCCATTGCCTCTTCGACCTGCTCCGGAGTGGGGACGACCGGCTCGACGAGCTGTCCCTTGAACCAGTCGTAGTCGCCCTTGAGCAGCTTCGAGACGAGCCGGTACGACTGCTCGTCATGATTCGAGAAGAGGTAGCGGAAGTTGGTATCGATGCGCATCCGCGCTTCGGAGCAGAACACGTCGGCCAGATCGATGGCGTTCTTCTGCCCATTCTTCGCCAGCATGGTCGCGTAACTGATCGCCGCCGCCATGGCGAAGAGATCGGTGCCGATGTCGACGATGCGGAAGAGCACCATCTGTTTGCGCTCGAGCTTCGCCTGATACCGCACCATCGAGTGGAAGATCGATCGCGCCAGATGGCGCGAGGCCCGCTCGATGTATCCCATGTGGCCCGACAGCGGCCCGAATTCGCCGAACTTCGGGAATCGCGACCAACCGAGGAAACGCGATGGATACCAGGCGGCGTAATGCGCGCCCGCTTTCGCGGCTGCCGCGAACTTTTCCTTCGTGGGAGTCTCCGGCTGCAGGATCTTGTAGCCGCGCTTCATGTGCGGGTCGACCGCTTCACGGGCGATGAACAGATGCTGGATCTCGCTGGTCCCTTCGAAAATGCGGTTGATGCGCATGTCGCGCAGGATCCGCTCGACCGGATAGCCCTTCTCGCCGCGTGCGCGGAGCGACTGCGCGGTTTCATACCCGCGGCCGCCGCGGATCTGCACCAGATGATCGGCGCACTGCCAACCCACCTCGGTGTTGAACAGCTTGGCCATCGCCGCTTCGAGCCGGAGGTCAACGTCGCCGCGGTCGGACAATCCCGAGGTCAGCCAGACGATCGCCTCCATGGCGAACGTGTGCGAGGTCATCCAGGCGATCTTCGCCGCGATCGCCTCGTGCTTGCCGATCGGCGCGCCCCACTGCACGCGCTCGTTGGCCCAGTCCTGCGCGATGTCGATCATCCGCCGCCCGATGGCCGCACATCCGGCGGGAATCGTCAGGCGGCCGGTGTTGAGCGTGATCAGCGCGAGCTTCAACCCGAGCCCTTCGCCCCACAGAAGATTTTCTTTGGGGATGAAAACGTCTTTGAACCGGATCAGAACGTTCCCGATGCCGCGCAGGCCCATGAACTGACAGCGATGCGCGATCTCCACTCCAGGCGTGTTCGTTTCGACGATGAACGCCGAGATCTGCTTCTTCTCTTTTCCTTTGACGACCTTCGGCGGCGTCTGCGCCATCACCACGATGACTTCCGCCTTCAGGCCGTTCGTGCACCACAGTTTTTCGCCGTTGAGGATCCAGCCCTTGCCGTCCGGCGAAGGAACCGCCCGCGTCTGCATTTTGGCCGGATCGGATCCAACGCCAGGCTCGGTCAGCGCGAATGCCGAAATTGCGCCCTTGGCCAGGCGTGGCAACCATTTCTTTTTCTGCTCCGGCGTGCCGAAGAGTTTGAGCGGCTGCGGAACGCCAATCGACTGGTGCGCCGAGAGCCAGGCAACTGTCGATCCGCACCACGTCGCCACCAGCCCGATGGCGCGGTTGTAATTCGTGGCGCTGAATCCCAGACCGCCGTATTCCTTCGGGATCTTCATGCCCCAGGCGCCGAGCTTGTTGAATCCTTCGAAAAGGCTGTAGTCGTATTCGCCGCTCGCGTCGATCGCGTCGGCGTCGACGTTCTCCGCAAGAAAGCGCTCGAGTTTCGGGAGAAACTCGTCCGCGACGGCTTTGTCATCCGCCGGCTGCTCGGGAAACGGATGGATGAGATCGGTGTTGAGATTGCCAAGGAAAAGCTGACCGACGAACGAAGGCTTCTCCCATT
This sequence comes from Thermoanaerobaculia bacterium, assembly GCA_041483175.1. Taxonomy (GTDB): domain Bacteria; phylum Acidobacteriota; class Thermoanaerobaculia; order Gp7-AA8; family Gp7-AA8; genus Gp7-AA10. The sequence continues at coordinate 4,671 of JBGPFD010000132.1, forward strand.
CGGTTTCGCGGGACGCTTCGGCAACCTCCATCGCTTCGACGGCACCCTGTGTCTTGACTTCCGCCATTTGAAAACTCCTTTGCCAGCGCTCGTTACACGAAGCGTTCCGCCGCCCGAGGATGGCTCGAAACGATTATGAATGAGCCTTCATTCATGTGTCAATCAGAATGCGGGCGGGGTGCCGACTAAACTAGGTGCCTTATGAAAGAAGCCCCCTCGAATCTCGTCGTCCAGGCCGAAGTCGAGGCGCTCCTCGGCGACCACGGCCTCCTGGTTAGTCCGCGGCCGGATATCGACCGCGAGAAACTCGAGCACCACCTTCGCGAGACACTGCGGCTCCTGCACGTCGACATGCAGAACGAAAATCTCCGCGATACTCCGCGCCGCTGGGCGGAATCGCTCGTGACCATGACCAGCGGATACGACTTCACTGACGTCAAGCGGCTGACGACGCTGTTTCGCAAGGCGTGTTCGACGGCCGACGAGACTTGCCAGAACCTTATCGTCATCGGCGGGACATACAAGACGCTCTGCGCGCATCACATCCTGCCGTTCTTCGGTCACTTCATCGTCGGTTACATCCCGGAGAAGATGATCATCGGCGCGTCGAAGATTCCGCGCATCGTCGAGGTGCACATGCGGCGTCTGCAATCGCAGGAGCACCTGGCGCACGACGTCGCCGATACGGTCGAAAAGATTCTCGAGCCGCACGGGCTCGCGGTGTGGATGGGCGGGCTGCACATGTGCATGGTGATGCGCGGGGTGGAGCAGGAATCGTCGTTCATGGAGACCAACGTGCTGCGCGGCAATTTCCTCACCGACGAGCGGACGCGCGACGAGTTCATGTCCATCGTGAACCGCCGCGGGCCCCGGGCGTGACGACTGAGTGCCGAGTCGGTCTTAACCGGCACTCGGGCACTTTTCACGCCACCGGCGTGAACCGCGTCCTGGCCATCTCGCGGATCTGCTCGATGTCCTCGCGCCGCGACACCGACAGCGGGATCGTGTTGCGCACCGCTTCGAGCATCGCGTCTGTCGTCAGCGGCTGCTTCTTCTGCAGCGAGCGATAAAGCGCGGAGATCACCACCTGCTCGATTTCCGCGCCGCTGAACCCGTCGGTGGCCGCGCCGACCTTGTGGAGATCGAAGTTCGCAGGATCCTGCTTGCGAAGCCCGAGATGGATGCGGAAGATGCCCATGCGCTCGTCGGGAGTCGGCAGATCGACGAAAAAGATCTCATCGAAGCGTCCCTTGCGCAGCATCTCGGGTGGGACGCTCATCAGATCGTTCGCCGCGCCGACAACGAACACCTCGGCGTCCTTCTCCTGCAGCCAGGTCAGGAACGACCCGAACAGGCGTTGCGAGAGACCGCCGTCGGACTCGCCGCTGCCTCCCTGGGCAAAGACTTTTTCGATTTCATCGATCCAGAGCACGACGGGAGCCATCGAGCCGGCAAGCGTCGTGGCTTTGCGAAAACTCTTCTCCGTCTCGCCGATGTATTTGTCGTAGAGCCGCCCGGCATCGAGCTTCAGCAGCGGCAGGTCCCACTGGCGGGCGACGAATTTCGCCGCGAGCGATTTCCCGCATCCCTGCACTCCGACCAGCAGGATTCCTCGCGGCGCGTCGAGATTCAGCGCGCGTGCCTCGGCAGTGAATCCGACCCGCGCACTCTCGAGCCACGCCTTGAGACGGGCGAAACCACCGAGCTCGAACTTGTTGCTGTCGATCGGGAAGAACTCCAGGATTCCTCCCTGCTCGATCAGCTCGCCTTTGCGGCGAATGACCGTTTGCAGATCGTCCGCCGAAAGGCGATTGTCGTTGACGATCGCCTGCGCGATCACCTGTCGCGCCTGATTGAGGGTCAGGCCGGAGAGCGCGCTGACGATCCGCTGGGCGTCCTCGCGGGTCAGCTCGACACGCACCGGCTGCCGCGCGCCGATGCTGTCGACGACCTCGCGGATCATCGTCCGCAATTCGTTCTCGTCCGGCAATTGCAGGTTGAACCGCACTGCGAGGGCGTCGAGATCGGGCGGGAGGGTCACCGGATTTCCCGTCAGGACGAGAGCCGAACGCGTTGCCGTCAGCTTCTGCGCCAGTTCGCGCAGGGCGCGGGCGATGTTCGCGTTCGAAAGGTGCGGCGCGAGATCCTTCAGCATGCAGACGGCATCGAAATCGAAAGTGCCGATGTTCTTCAGTGCCATCAAGGCGTCCTGAGTCATGTCCATAGTCGCGCCGCGAAGCCGGCGCAAACCCTCGGTCAGCGACCATTCATAAAACGGCAGCCGCAGGTCGGTGGCCACCTCGATCAATAGCGATCGGACGCGCTCTTCCTCGACGGTCTCCACGACCAGAAGGGAGTGAAACGACAGCACGAGCGTTTTCAGCTCGTGGACCGCGCTTTGGTGAGACACCGCGCAGAGTGTAACGTAGCGGCGGCGTGCAATGAGATGCTGCCTGCCGCTGTTCCCTTCTGCTTGAACGGCTTATGACGAAGAACAGAGTGATCAACGAGATCCGCGTTTTTCTTTTGATGCTGCTGGTGGTCACCTCGCTGCGCTCGGCGCTCGCCGACTGGAACGACGTCCCGACCGGCTCGATGAAACCGACAATCGAAGAAGGCGATCGCGTGGTGGTCAACAAGCTCGCCTACGACCTGAAAATCCCGTTCACCACCATCGAGCTGGCGAAATGGGGCAACCCACGGCGCGGCGACATTGTGGTCCTCTTCTCGCCGACCGATGGCACCCGGCTGGTCAAACGCGTCGTCGGCGTTCCTGGCGACCGGGTCGAAATGCGCGATAACCAGCTCTTCGTCAACAGGAACGCCGCGCAGTGGCGCAAGCTGGGATCGGAAATGGATGGCGAGCAGGGCAGCTCGCTGGTGGTCGAAGAGACGCTGGCGGGCAGATCTCACGAAGTGATGTTCACGCCGCAGATTCCCGCCGTCCGATCGTTCGGCCCGCTCATTGTTCCCGCGGGCCGCTACTTCGTGATGGGCGACAACCGCGACAACAGCAATGACAGCCGGTTCATCGGCTTGATCGATCGGAAAAGCATCGTTGGAAAAGCGACGGCAGTAGCTTTTTCGTTCGACCGCTCGCACTACTTCGCCCCGCGATTCGACCGCTTTTTCAAGCGGCTTCAGTAGCCGGGGAACATGCTACGCTGCGGTGAGGTTTTGCCGAGCGTCACAGGAGGCTGTTTCCGATGCGAGCAACACTTCCCGCGATGATGGCAGTCGCCCTGACCGCAACCGTCGCCGCCGCGCAGTACAAAGCGCCTCCGGCGCCGGCCCCAGGTCAGGCACCCGGCTCCGTGCAGGTGGCTCCCAACCCGAACGTGCAGATGAGTTTCCCGTCAGCCGCGGACGAGCTGACCGCCGCGAAGCGCATCCCCCGCGACAAGGCGATGAGGATGGTCAAGGAAATGAAGGCCATCTACATCGACGTGCGATCGAAGGAGTCGTACGACGAGGGGCACATTCCCGGCGCGATCAGCGTTCCAGTGAGCGAGCTCATCAGTCGTCTGAAAGAGGTCCCGCCGCACAGATTTCTGATCCCCTACTGTGCTTGACAGAACGAGCAGACAAGCGCCCGTGCGGTGCTGGACCTCAACAGTCATGGAATCACGAACAGCGCCGCTTTGCTCGGCGGCTGGAATGGTTGGAAACAAGCGGGGCTGCCGATCGTAACGCCGAAGGTGAAGACAAAGTAGCATGCAGCAGCACGTCCGTATCCTCGGCTGGCTGTTCATCACCTACAGCGGCTTGCTCGACGTGATCGCGATCATCGTCGGGCTGGTGGTCGTGGGGGGAGGGGCGCTCTCGGGTGACCGCCAGGCAATAATGATCACCGGGGCGGTGGCGATCGGCGTCGTCTGCATCCTGCTGGTGCTCTCCATCCCGGGATTCATCGCTGGCATCGGCCTCCTGAAGTTCCGCCCCTGGGCCCGCATCCTGGCGATTATCCTCGCCGTACTGAACATCCTCAGTTTCCCGCTCGGAACGGCACTGGCGATCTACACGCTGTGGGTGCTCCTGAACGCGCAGACCCCGCCTCTTTTTGAAAGTACGCCACTTCCACGGATCGTTTGAAGCTCACATCCGAACCGCCCACCTGCACTGGAAACCGCTGAGCCGTTTGTCTATAGCCTGCTTCCAGCACATCTGCGCGGAGGCTCGCAATCGAGGTTCAGGCCCAAAATGGCGTACTCCTGCGGGAAGCCCGATTTGACGGATCGACCATTCATCGGCACCATATGAAGCTGACGTGTCGCCGCCGCGGCTCGTTTCCGCGGTGCGAGAGGCGCGAGGGCGGGGAGCGTGAGAAAGCGTCGTCCGTTGATCGGCAGGGAATCAGCCCAGCCGTTTTTCCGGGACCAGGCGCAACGCGATCAAGACCCCGTTGTTTATAAACCCTTAATATTCAGAGGCTTGCATGAGTATTACACCAAACCGGTTCGACCTTTACCCTGACCGCCTGCTCGTATGACCGGCAGACGCAAGAACTGGGACTACCGGATCATTTGCCCTTGCCAGGCTCACGCGCGGGGTCGGCAGATCGGCCGGTGGGCCCGCGTCGCCGCCGAGCATCTACGGCGCAGAGCGATTGCGCTCGTCGTCGGAGTCCCTCTCGCTTTCGGCGCCCTCAACTTCCCGATCGACGCCATGAATGTGTCGTTCCCGATGCTCGAGAATCGCCCCACGCAGGCTTCCCGGCAATCGTTCCCCATCTTCACCACGCCGAAGGTGCGCCAGTCATTCCTAGCCAACGCCCCACCCCCCAAGACGCTCACTCTCGAGGTCGCCAAGGAGCAGTTCTTCGTCTCCGACGTGCCATTCGGGCCGATCATCTATCGCGAGGCACGCCTGAACGATCTTCCTCCCGAGCTGGTTGCGGCGGTCGTGGAG
>JBGPFD010000133.1:0-9468 GCA_041483175.1 Thermoanaerobaculia bacterium
CCGGCGATCGGGTCGGGAAATCCGAACATCTCGTTCGTCACGCCGGTGGTCAACGCCCCGACGGCACCCGCCCGTCACCGCGCTGTCGGGCACTGACCGCCTTCGAAGAGGCGTTGGCAAGCCAGCGCACTCCGAAGGCGGCATCGAGATTGCTCTCTGTCCCGCGGAGGGTACCTATGCTGTTAACCATCGCGATTGTCCTTGTGATCCTCTGGCTGCTCGGATTCTTCGCCTTTCACGTGACGTCGGCGTTCATTCACCTGGTCATCGTCATCGCCATCATCGTTTTCATCCTGCACTTCGTTCGCGGTTCGCGCGCGTAATCAGCGCAATCCCTTCAGGCAGACCACCCTGGAAAAGCAGGGAAGTGGTTACGAATGCGCGGCGCTTTCGTGGCATTCTAGACAAATGAGGCGCGTCGTCCCGATCGCCTTTCTTTTCGCCATCGCCTGCACGGCGACGTTGTACGTGCGCCACGAATCGGACACGCTTTACTTCGGGACGGCCAAGCCGGACGGCAGCGTGGTCACCACAGCGGAGTGGCAGCAGTTCCTCCGCGGTGTGGTTACGCCGCGCTTTCCCGGATTCACGCGATGGGACGCGCAGGGCGAGTGGAAGGGAAAAGGGGAAGAGACGCACGTGGTGGTGATCGTCCATCAGGCAGGAGAGGAAGCGAAGATTCGGGAGATTGTTGAGGAGTACAAGAGTCGGTTTCGGCAGGAGGCGGTGTTGCAGGTCAGGGAGGATGTCTGGATTCCGAGACCGTGAATTTCGAATTTCGAATTAAGAATTAAGAATTAGGAATGGGGCGCGGCAGGAGGGGTTTCTTCATTCTTTATTCATCATTCGAAATTCGAAATTCTCCGTCTCTCGAGCCATCCTCGGACGAGGTAGAAGATCGTCCCCGCCGCCATCACATACAACCCTCCGGCTTTCAGCCCTTTCTGCGGCGAGACGACGATGTAGGACCACAGCCCGAGCGCCACGATCGCCGGGAGAGGATAGAGCCACATGCGGAACGGGCGGCGTCGGTCGGGGTCGCGCTGCCGGAGAATTACCGCGCCGGCGATTTGGGCCATGAAGGGGATGATCGCCCGAATGGAGAGAATCGCCTGGAGGACGTTGCGCAGCGAAAGGAAACAGAAGATCGAGGCCACGCCGCCCAGGAATAACGTGGCCACGTACGGATGCGCCTCGGTGGCGTGGAGCCGCCCGAAGATGCGGAAGAAGTTCCCGTCGCGCGCCGCGGCGTAGAGGATGCGCGAATAGCCGAGCATGAGCGAAAAGATCGAGGCGAACGCCGTCCACAGAATGAGGATGGAGATTCCCTGCGCCGCGCGACGGCCGAGGAGCAGCGCCAGGTAATCGCTCACGATCGCTGTTGAGGTCATCGCTTCCTTCATCGGCAGGACCGAGATGAGGCACGCGTTCATCACCAGGTAGATCACGCCGATGGCCAGGATGGAGATCACGATCACGCGGGGGATGGTGCGCTCCGGGTCGCGCACTTCATCGCCGAGGTAGCAGATGTTGTAGTAACCGAGGTAGTCGTAGACGGCGAAGATCAGCGCCACGCCGAGGCCCGCGTAGCCGCTGCCGCTGTCGAGGCGCGGCGCGCGCCAGAAGGCGAACGCGTCGAGGCGCAGATGCGGCAGGCCGGCGGCGATGACGATCGCCAGCGTGGCCAGCACTCCGATCCACAGCAGAATCGAGAATTTCCCGATCGCTTCAATCCTGCGAAGCAGCAGAAGCGTGGTCAGGATGCACACGATCATCGCGCCGAGGCCGATGTGCGCCTTCACGCCGGGAGCGAGAACGGTGAGGTAGTTCGCGAATCCGATGCATCCCGAGGCCATCGACAGCGGCGCGGAAAAAAGAATCTGGAAAAGAAAGAGAAACGAGATCAGTCGTCCGGCGCGGCCATACGCTTCGCGCAGGAAAACGTACGAGCCGCCGGAAGCGGGCAACTCCGCCGCGAGCTCTGCAGTGACTAATCCGTCGGAGATCGCCAGCAGGCCGCCGAGAATCCAGGCGAGCATCCCGCGCCCGCCGCCGAGGGCGGTGAGAATCAGAGGGATGGTGATGAACGGACCGATCCCCACCATGTCGATCATGTTCAGGGAGATGCCGCGCCATAGGCCGATGTCGCGCCGTAATTCGGACATGGGTGCTGTAGGGCACGGCTGCGCCGTGCCGAACCAGGGCAGAGAACCCCGGGTGCGTCACGGCGCAGCCGCGCCCACCATCGTAACGGTTCTTGATATATTCGCTCCCCAAAATTCGCTCATTGGAGGATTGATGCGTCGCATCCTGCCTCTCGCGATCGTGCTGATCGCATTTGCCTGCACTACGTCCACCACCACACCGACAGCCTCTCCCACAACCCGACAACCCGAGACCGTGACAACCACGGCGAAGCCCCCGCTGTTCGGCCCGCACGGATTTGATCTGACGGGGATGGATCCGAGCATGAAGGCGTGCGACAACTTCTACCAGTTCGCCGTCGGCAAATGGCGCGAGACCCATCCGCTGCCGCCACAGTTTTCGCGTTACGGCCGGTTCGAAGAACTGTCGGAGCGCAACCGCGAGGTGCTGCACACGATCCTCGAGCAGGATGCGGCGTCGGCCGCGGCGGGAAGCGCGGCGCCGGGAAGCGCCGAGCAGAAGGTCGGCGACTTCTACGCCGCCTGCATGAACGAGACGGCGATCAATCAGGCGGGGATTACTCCGATCCAGGAAAAGCTGAATCGGATCAACGCCGTCACCGATCGCGCATCGCTGCTCGCCGAGCTGACCCGGCTGCACGAGGAAGGCTTCGGGCCATTGTTCCGCGTCGGCGGCGAGAACGATTTCAAGAACAGCAAGATGATCATCGCCTCACTGGGCACGGGACGGCTCGGCCTGCCCGACCGCGACTACTACCTCCGCAGCGACGAGCGCTTCGCGACCATGCGTAGTCAATATATTGACCATATTGCCAGGATGCTGTCGCTGGCGGGCGAAGGTCCCGCGCAGGCGAAAGCGGGCGCCGATCGCACCCTGCAACTGGAGACGAAGCTCGCACAGGCGCAGATGCCGCGCGTGGAGATGCGCAATCCGGAGAATCGGTACCACATCACCGCCGTCTCGCAGCTCGCGTCGATGGCTCCAGCCATCGACTGGAACGCCTACCTGCACGAGATCGGCGTCGATCAGCCGACGGTGAACGTGACCGAGCCGAAATATATTGAAGCGGTCAATCGGCTGCTCACCGACGTTCCGCTCGAGGACTGGAAAACATTTCTGAAGTGGGACGTGCTCAACGCGTCCGCCCCCGCACTTTCCACGCCGTTCGAAGAGGAGGAGTTCAATTTCAGCGGCCGCATTCTCTCCGGGCAGAAGGAGCAGCAGGAGCGTTGGAAGCGCTGCGTCCGCGCCACCGATCAGAACCTCGGGCAGCTCCTGGGGCAGGAGTATGTCCGCCGCAACTTCACGCCCGAGGCGAAGGCGAAGATGAATCAGCTCATCGATAACCTCATCTCCGCGCTTCGCGAGGACATCCCGACGCTCACCTGGATGGGACCAGAGACGAAGCAGGCCGCGCTGACGAAACTGAACGCGTTCCAGCGGAAGATCGGCTATCCCGACAAGTGGCGCGACTATTCGGCGCTGTCGATCACTCGCGATTCATACGCCAAAGACGTTTTCGCTTCGCGGAAGTTCTCACGCGACTACAACATCGGCCGCATCGGCAAGCCGGACGATCCGAACGAATGGGGCTTCTTCACGCCGCCGACGGTCAACGCCAGCTACTACCCGCCGCGCAACGACATCACCTTCCCGGCCGGAATCCTGCAGCCGCCGTTCTACGATCCGAACGCCGACGATGCCTACAACTACGGCGGTATCGGCACGGTCATCGGACACGAGATGACGCATGGCTTCGACGATCAGGGAGCGAAGTTCGACGCCCAGGGGAATCTACGGAACTGGTGGACGCCGGAAGACCTGAAGAATTTCCAGGCGCGCACCGAGTGCATCGCCAACGCGTTCAGCGAATTCAACGTCGCGCCGGGAATCAACATCAACGGCAAGCTGGTGACCGGCGAAGAGACCGCGGACCTCGGCGGAGCGACGCTGGCATTGCGCGCCTACGAAAAATCGCTTGAAGGGAAGCCGCGGCAGACCCTCGACGGCTTCACGCCCGAGCAGCGATTCTTTCTCGGCTTCGCGCAGGTATGGGGGGAGAACATGGCCATCCAGGCGCAGACGCGCGCCGCGCTGACCGACCCGCACGCCCAGGGACCGTTCCGCGTCAACGGCACGGTGCAGAACATGCCGGCGTTCCAGAAGGCATGGCAGTGCCCCGAGGGATCGAAGATGGTTCGGGAGGCGAGTAGGCGCTGCTCGATCTGGTAGTGTTCCGGAGTGTCGCTCTACCCGCTCGAACCTGACGCCGCCGAGATGCGCCGCCTCGTCGATGAGGCGATGCGGCGCATCGTCGCGCACATCGAATCGCTGCCGTCCCAGCCGTCGGCGAACGTCGAGGGCGCAACTGAATTCGCGCGGACGCTGATCGAGCCGCTGCCCGAACGCGGCGAGCCATACGAGAAGCTGCTCGACTTTCTGTTCGACGAAGCGATTCCGCGCTCGTTCAACGCCGCCGGTCCCGGATACCTGGCGTACATTCCGGGCGGCGGCATCTTTTATGCCGCCGTCGCCGATCTGATCTCCGACGCGGTCAATCGCTACGTCGGCGTTTGCGCCGCCGCACCGGCGCTGGTGCAGCTCGAGGCGAACGTCGTTCGCTGGTTCTGCGAGATCGTCGGACTGGGGAAGGGGAGCGGTGGGGTGCTGACCACCGGTGGATCGATGGCCAATCTGATCGCCATTGTCACCGCGCGGAAGGCGCAGCTCGGCGACGATTTGCAGCGTGGCACGCTCTACGCCGGCGATCAGATTCACTACTCCTTTCAGAAGGCGGCGAGTCTCGCCGGATTCCCCCCGGAGAACGTCCGCGAGATTCCGAGCGATGCTCTGTTTCGCGTCCGCGTCGATGCGATGGAAGAGGCGATCGCCATCGACCGTGCCGCCGGCTTTACACCGTTTCTCATCGCCGGCAGCGCCGGGACCGTCGGGACGGGAGCGGTCGACGATCTCAAGACGCTTGCACGTCTCGCGCAGCAGGAGGGCATGTGGTTTCACGTGGATGGCGCCTACGGCGCGTTCTTCATGCTCACGCAGCGCGGGCGGGAGGTGATGCGCGGGATCGAGCGCGCCGATTCCGTGGTGCTCGATCCGCACAAGACCTTGTTTCAGCCGTATGGCACCGGCGCCCTGCTGGTGCGCGATGTCGCCCAGCTCCGGGACGCGCACAGCATGCACGCCAGTTACCTGCCGCAGTTCCAGCAGGAGGACGGGCTGGTTGATTTTTGCGAGCTGTCGCCGGAGCTCTCGCGCGACTTCCGCGGGCTGCGCGTCTGGCTGCCGCTGAAGCTGTTCGGCATCGAGCCCTTTCGTCAACTCCTTGACGAAAAGTTGGATTTGACCCGATGGGCCACCGAAGAGCTGCGCAAGATCGAGGGGCTGGAGATCGTGGCCGAGCCGCAGCTCTCGATTGTCGCCTTCCGCCTGGCGTGTCCCGGGGCCGACCTCAACGCGCTCAATCGCCAGCTACTCGACCGTATCAACGCCCGCAAGCACGTCTATCTCACCGGCACGATCCTCGGAACGGAATTCGTCATCCGCATCTGCGTCGTCTCGCACCGCACGCACATGGACCGAATGCGGATGTGCCTCGATGACATTCGCGCCGCGATCGCGGAAGTCCGCTAAGGAACCTCTGCACAAGTGCACCCCTCCGGGTGTAGGGGCCGGCGTCCCCGCCGGCCCGGCGGGCGGGGGCGCGCGCCGCTACACGAAGCCGGCCCGGCGGGCGAGGACGCCCGCCGCTACACGAAGCGGTTGTGCAGAGGTTCCCTAACTCTTCTTGATCTGCGTGCGCGGATCGTGGCGCGAACCGCACAATTCTTCTTCGTGCAGCTCGAGGTCCTCGCGCTGCGGTCCGTCGCCGATCTCGCCGTCGTAGACCGCGCGCGCTTTTTCGCGCGTCAGATGCGAATAGACGCGGTCCTCGGGGTGCACGACCATGTTCGGGCCGAAGTCGCACAGATCGAGGCACGAAGTGGTGCAGATGCGTGCGGTGGGCTTCCGCCCGAGCGCCTTGTTCAGGTCCTTCAGCTCTTGACGGATGATCTCTCCCCGCTCCTCGCCGCGGTCGGGATTGTTGCAGCGCGGCCCGGTGCAGACGAAGAAGAGCTTGGGGCGAGGGTATTTCATGAGTTAACAGTTAACAGCTAACAGTTAGCAGGGTGCCGTATTCTGCTCTTCTGTTAACTGTTAACTGTTAACTGTTAACTGGGAGCCACAAACTTCTTGCCCGCGTCCAGCACCTTTTTCAGATCCTTTGGCGAGCAGGCTTCGGCGTACACGCGCGCCAGCGGCTCGGTTCCGGAAAGGCGGAACAGCAGCCACGTCTGATCATCGAAGATCAGCTTCACCCCGTCGGTGGTATTGACCTCGCGCACTTTCAGGCCGTCGAGCCTGGCCGGCGGATGGGCGAGTTTGGAGGCCAGCGTCTCCTTCAGTTGCGGGGTCAGCTTCATATCCGAGCGCTTCGAATAGTAGGTTCCGAATTCGGCATGCATCTCCTGCGTCAGATCGTGCAGCCGCTTGCCGGTGCGGGCGACCATCTCCGCGACCAGAAGGCAGGCGAGGATGCCGTCCTTTTCCGGCAGATGCTTGTACATGGACATGCCGGCGCTCTCTTCGCCGCCCATGGCGATCTTGTCCGCGAGAATGAGCTCGCCGATGTATTTGAATCCGACCGGCGTCTCGTACAGCGGCACGTCGAGCTTGCGGGCGATGGCGTCGATGAGGTGCGTGGTGGCGACGGAGCGCGCCAGCCCGCCGGGGATTTTCCGTTCGCGTTTCAGATACACGCTGAGCAGAGCCAGGATGGTGTTAGGCGAGACGAAGCGGTTCCGCTCGTCGACGATGCCGAAGCGGTCGGCATCGCCGTCGGTCGAGAGCCCGAGGTCGAATTTCTCGTCCGACACGATCCGGCGCAACTCGCCGAGATTCTTCTCGCTGCACTCCGGAGAAAACCCTCCGAAATAAGGGTCACGATAATTGTGGATGCTCCTGACCTCGACGCCCGACTCGAGAAGGAAGTAGTCGAGATAGTCCCGCGCCGTTCCATAGAGCGAGTCGATGGCGATGCGCAGGCCGCTCTTGCGGATGACGTCGGCGTCGACCTTGCTCCGCAGCTCGGAAAGATAGCGGTCCTTCGGATCGATGGTCTCGATCAGCTCGGTCTTGGCGTAGACGTCGATCTTTTCGTTCTTCTCCTGCAGTGTCTGGATCTCACGCTCGATCAGCTTGGTCACTTCGGGGAGTGCCGGAGCGCCGTTGGCGGTGGAGAACTTCAGCCCGTTGTACTCCGGCGGATTGTGCGACGCGGTGAAGTTGATCGCGCCCATCGCCTTGCGCCGCACCGTTTCAAACGAAACGCACGGGGTGGGGACATCGCGGTTGCACAGGAACGCGTGGATGTCGTTGAAGGCCAGGATGCGCGCCGCCTCGGAAGCGAACTTTTCCGACAGGAAACGGGTGTCGTAGGCCACCACCACGCCGCTCCCTTTCTGCTTTGATTTCCTGAGGTAATTGGCGATTCCCTGGCTGGCGATGCGGACGTTCTCGAACGTGAAATCTTCCCCGATGATGCCGCGCCAGCCCGAGGTCCCGAACTTGATCATCAACGCTCCTTCGGTGGGGACGCAAACCTTAGCGCGTTAGCGAGTAAAATGCCATGACCGGTTCGCCAAACATGAACGAAGCGAAAGGTGTGGCGGACGTCGCGGAGCTCGTTCGCACGCTCCTGCCGAGCAGCGCCCGCTGGTTCGATCTGCTGGAGCGACTTCCCGTAGGCGTTTTTGTCATTGCGCTCGACGGCCGTCAGGTATACGAGAACCCGGCGGCGAAAGAGATCCTGGGGCGCGAAATCGAGCCGGGCACGACGGCCGAGGGACGGGTGACCGCCGCTCGGGTGTTCCTCGCCGGAACCACAGAGCGGTATCCGCCCGACCAACTGCCGAGCATGCGCGCGCTTCGTGGCGAGCACGTGCGGGTCATGGATTTGGAGGTCCACCGGCCCGACCAGAACGTGGTACTTGATGTGGCCGCTTCTCCGCTGGTCGACGAAAACGGCGCGATCGTCGCGGGCGTGGTCACGTTCAGCGACATCACCGCGGCTGCGAAGACCGCTCGCGCCTACCGGCTGCTGATCGAAAGCGTGCCGGTGGGGGTCTACAGCGCCACGCCCGATGGAACGCTTCTGCTGGCCAATCCGGCCTTCCGGGCGATGCTCGGCTACTCCGCCGACGAACCGCTGACGGATGCGAATCTGGAGCGCGATCACGTCAATCGCACGCAACGCCTGGTCTTCAAGCGCATTCTCGAAGAGCGCGGTGAAATCCGCGCCTGGGAGAGCACGTGGCGAAGGCGCGATGGCAGCGCCATCTATGTCAGCCAGAACGCCACCGCCATTCGCGACGACTCCGGACGCATCGTGTCGTACGAGGGAATCGTCGAGGACATCACCGAGCGCAAACGGACGCAGGAGGAGCTGCGCGAAAACCGCGAGCGCTACCGGCAACTGGTGGAAAACGCGAGCGACATCATCTATCGCTCTGACGCCTACGGCCGGTTTACCTACATCAACCCCACCGTGCGCAAGGTTCTCGGGTACACCGAGGAGGAGCTGATCGGCATGGACTACACCGAGCTGATCGCCCCCGAGTATCGCGAACTGGTGCGCTCGTTCTACAGCGTGCAGTTCCAGACGCGGATGCCGAACACCTACTTCGAGTTTCCCGTCAGGGCGAAAAACGGCGAGCTGGTGTGGATGGGGCAGAACGTGCAGACCGTCGCCACCGGCGAGTGGATCCTCGGATTTCAGGCGGTGGCCCGCGATATCTCCGAACGAAAACGGATGGAAGCGGAGCTGGCGCAGGCGCGCGACGCGGCGCTCGAATCGGCGCGGGTCAAGTCCGAATTCCTGGCCAACATGAGCCACGAGATCCGCACGCCGATGAACGGTGTCGTCGGCATGGCCGATCTCCTGTTGCGAACCGCGCTCTCCACCGAACAGCGCGAGTACGCGCAGACCATCCGTGGGAGCGGGGAAGCGCTGCTCGCGCTCGTCGACGACATTCTCGATCTGGCGAAGATGGAGGCCGGAAAGCTGACCATCAAGCCGGTGGAGTTCGATCTCGACGAGCTGATCGACGGTATCACCGACGTTTTCGCCGAGCGCGCCGCGGCGAAGGGGCTGCGATTCCGCGCCGTCATCTATCCCGACGTGCATCGGCATCTCCGCGGCGACGCGCTCCGCCTTCGCCAGGTGCTGCTGAACCTCATCGGCAACGC
>JBGPFD010000134.1:0-9427 GCA_041483175.1 Thermoanaerobaculia bacterium
CACGCATGAGGCGAACAATCGGGGCCTCGGTTTCTTCGGCCCCACTGGCGTCGCCGAGGGACAGCGCGGCCACGGTTTCGGCCGGCAACTTCTGCTCGCATCGCTCGCCGATCTGCACCGCCTTGGATATCATCGCGCGGTCATCCCATGGACCGACGCCATCGAGTTTTACCGGAAGAGCTGCGGGGCACGGATCGCACACCGATTCGTGGTCCTGCGAAAAGTCGCGCCATGAAGCGGCGCCACCGCTTTCTGCCGCTGGCCATCGGCATGACCGGCGGAGTCGCGCTGGCCGCGGTGGCATTCTGGTTCTTCAAGAAGCAGGCCGAGCACGTCGTCGAAGGGCGCGCCGACCGTTACGACACGATGGTTTTCGATGTCGTGCACCGCATCGACAATCCGCTGATGCATCGATTCATGGAGACGATCACGCAGCTCGGATCGCACGCCGCGATCGGAACCGCGGCCGGGCTGACCGCGCTGGCGATGGTACGCAACCATCGGCGATCCGATGCCTGGACGGTGCTGATCAGCACCGGCGGCGCGATGGCCATCAACACCATCCTGAAGAACGTCTTCCAGAGGCAGCGCCCGCAGGAGTTGGCGCGCCGGATCAAGCTGCCGAAGTCGCACAGCTTCCCCAGCGGGCATTCGCTCCTCTCCGCGGCCACCTACCCGATCGTGGCCCACCACCTGGTCCAGCGGCGGTCGCTCGCCACGCAGAGCCTCGTGCACACGCTAACCGGCCTGACCATCCTGTCGGTCGGGTTCTCGCGCATCTATTTCGGCGTGCACTTCCCGTCGGACGTCCTGGGCGGTTTTGCGGCCGGTTTCGGCTGGCTCGGGCTGACCTCGCTCTCGCATACCGTGGTGGAACGCGGCAACCTCCGAATTCGTTAGCATTCAGATATGTCATCCGTGACGTCGACGTACGGCGCGAATATCGCTTTCATCGAGGAACTGTACGAGAAGTATCGCGCGAATCCTGATTCGGTCAGCGCCAGCTGGCGCGAGTTCTTTCACGATTACCAGCCGCAGTTGGAAAAGGATGTAGGGCAAGCTCTCAGCTTGCCAGGGCCGGCTGAGAGCCGGCCCTACATCGAGCCGGCGCGGCCGGTTCCGGTTGCGGTGCCGGGCGCGATTCCCCTGCGCGGCGTGGCGGGGAAGATCGCCCAGAACATGGAAGCGTCGCTGTCGGTCCCGACGGCAACTTCGGTGCGCAACATTCCGGTCAAGGCGCTGGAGGAAAACCGGCGCGTGATCAACAACCACCTGACCCTGAACGGCCAGGCGAAAGCATCGTTCACACACATCATCGCCTGGGCGATCGTGAAGGCGGTGAAGGATTTCCCGCGAATGAATTCCGCCTTCGTCATGCAGGACGGCCAGCCGGCGCGCATCGATCACGACGACGTAAACATCGGCATCGCCATCGATGTGGAGCGGAAGGACGGATCGCGCTCGCTCGTCGTACCGAACATCAAGGGCGCGCAGGCGATCGATTTTGCGCAGTTCCTGAAGGCCTACAACGATGTGGTGCGCAAGGCGCGCAACAACACGCTGGAGATCGCCGACTTCGAGGGGACGACGATCTCGCTGACCAATCCGGGGACGATCGGCACGGTCGCCTCCGTCCCCCGTCTGATGCAGACGCAGGGGACCATCCTGGCCACAGGACAGATCGATTATCCGGCCGAATACTCGGCCGCCGATTCCACCGTTCTCGCGGACCTCGGCATTTCCAAAGTGATGACCATGACGTCGACGTACGACCACCGGATCATCCAGGGGGCCGAGTCGGGCGCATTCCTCGCCCGCATCCACGAGTTTCTCCTCGGCGCCGACAATTTCTACGACGATGTCTTTCGCGACCTGCGGATTCCGTACGAGCCCGTTCGATGGGCGAAGGACCGCGGCCGCGCCGGCGAGGATGCCCGCCTGCGCGAAGCGCGCGTGCTGCAGATGATCAACGCCTATCGCGTGCGCGGCCATTTGCTCGCCGATCTCGATCCGCTGGAGTACTCCGTGCACCGCCATCCGGAGGTCGATCCGGCGTTCTACGGGCTGACCATCTGGGATCTCGACCGGGAGTTCGTCTGCGCCGGCCTCTGCGGCCGTCCGACGGCGACGCTGCGCGAGATCCTCGACACGCTGCGCGAAACCTACTGCGGAAAGATCGGCCCCGAGTACATGCACATCCAGGAGACGGTGCAGAAGCGCTGGCTGCAGGAACGGATGGAGCCGTCGCGCAATCACGATGCGCTCGACGGCGCGACCAAGCGCCGCATCCTGATGAAGCTCAACGATGCCGAGGCGTTCGAGAAGTTTCTGCATACGAAATACATCGGGCACAAACGCTTCTCGCTCGAAGGAGCGGAGGCGGTCATCCCCATGCTCGACGACCTCTTCAACGCCGCCACGGATGACGGCGTGGTGGAGTCGGTGATCGGCATGGCCCACAGGGGCCGATTAAATGTACTCGCTAATACATTAGGAAAATCATACGAGAAAATATTTCATGAATTCGAGGGGGACGTCGATCCGAATACCACCCAGGGATCGGGCGATGTGAAGTACCACCTCGGAGCGGAGGGGACACATCAGGCGCCCCACGGCGGCACCATGCATCTCACCCTGGCGTCCAATCCGAGCCATCTGGAGGCCGTCGATCCAATTGTCGAGGGCATGGTCCGCGCCAAACAGAAGCTGATCGACGACATCGAACGCTCGAAGGCTCTTCCGGTCCTCCTCCACGGCGACGCGGCGTTCGCCGGCCAGGGCGTCGTTGCCGAGACGCTGAACCTCTCGCAACTCCGCGGCTATCGCACCGGCGGCACGATCCACATCGTCATCAACAATCAGATCGGCTTCACCACCGGTCCGGAGTCAGCGCGCTCGTCGGTCTACGCCACCGATGTCGCCAAGGCCGTGCAGGCGCCGATCTTTCACGTCAACGGAGATGATCCGGAGGCGTGCGTGCGCTCCATCCGGCTGGCCTACGGCTTCCGCCAGCGATTCCACAAGGATGTGGTCATCGACATGCTCTGCTACCGGCGGCACGGCCACAACGAAGGCGACGAGCCGTCTCTGACGCAGCCGAAGATGTACAAGCTGATCAAAGAGCATCGTTCGGTGCGCAAGATCTATACCGAGCAACTCCTGCGCAAAGGCGATATCGACCCGAAGGAAGCCGAGCAATGGCTCGACGCCTTTCAGGCGAAGCTGCAGGAGGCGTTCGATCGCACACGCGAGGATAAAGAGGCTCCGTCGCCGCACCGGCAGCCGCTCTGGAGCGATGAAGAGATCACCGGATTTCAGAATGAGCCGTCGCCCGACACGTCGGTGACCGCCGAGCAACTCGAGACCGTCGGCCGCGCGCTGACGACCGTGCCGGAGAGTTTCACGCCGCATCCCAAGATCAAACCGATCCTGGCGCGCCGCAGAGCGATGGCCGAAGGGCAGCAGCCGATGGACTGGGCATTCGCCGAGCTGATGGCCTTCGGGACGATCATGCTCGACGGCTACCGCGTTCGCCTCTCCGGCCAGGACAGCGGCCGCGGAACGTTCTCGCAACGGCACGCGCTGCTGTTCGACTACATCACCGGCGCCGGATATGTCCCGCTGAACGTGCTGTCGAAACAAGCGACGCACGCCAAACCGGACGATCCGGTGGTGATGAAGAACGCGCTATCCGAGCAGGTCGACGAGACCGATGCGGAAGTGAGCTTCGCCGTCTACGATTCGCTTCTCTCCGAATACGGCGTCCTGGGATTCGAGTACGGCTACTCGGTGGCCGATCCGGCCGCGCTGGTGATGTGGGAAGCGCAGTTCGGCGACTTCGTCAACGGCGGGCAGATCGTCGTCGATCAGTTCATCTCCAGCGCGGAAGAAAAATGGAGACAGCATAGCGGTCTGGTGCTGTTGCTGCCGCACGGCTACGAAGGGCAGGGGCCGGAGCATTCCAGCGCGCGGCTGGAGCGATTCCTCACCCTGGGAGCCGAGGGGAACATGCAGGTGATCGTTCCCACGATACCGGCGCAGTACTTCCACGCGCTGCGGCGGCAGATGAAAAACGACCCGCGCAAGCCGCTGATCGTCATGACGCCAAAGTCTCTGCTGCGGCATCCGCGCGCCACCTCGACGCTCAACGATCTGACCCGCGGCCGCTTCGAGCCGGTGCTGG
The DNA here is from genome assembly GCA_041483175.1 of Thermoanaerobaculia bacterium. Classification (GTDB taxonomy): domain Bacteria; phylum Acidobacteriota; class Thermoanaerobaculia; order Gp7-AA8; family Gp7-AA8; genus Gp7-AA10. The sequence continues at coordinate 4,184 of JBGPFD010000134.1, forward strand.
TGGACAGCGTGGGGTCGGCTTCAGTCGGCCGCGTCATCCTCACGTCCGGCAAAGTCGTGTACGACCTGCTCGCCGCGCGCGAACAGAAAAATGCCAACGTGCCGATCGTCCGGATCGAGCAGTTCTATCCGTTCCCGCGGCCGGTGATCGTCAACGCACTGCGCGCCTGGCCCGAGGCGACCGAAATCGTGTGGGTGCAGGAAGAGCCGCGGAACATGGGCGCATGGCCGTTCCTGCACGACCGGCTGGCGGCCCTGCTCGGCCCGAATCAGACACTGCGCTACGTCGGACGGCCGATCAGCGCCTCCCCGGCAACCGGCTCGCATCACCGACACGAAGAACAGCAGAAGGCGCTGGTGGACGCGGCGTTAGCGGCAACGTAGCGCCGGCTCTTAGCCGGCCCGAGCCGACTGAGAGTCGGCTCTACGTTTCCTATGCCTCCGGCTACCTCGGGCGGCCGATCAGCGCCGCGTTAGCGCAACGTAGCGCCGGCTCTTAGCCGGCGCGAGCCGACTGAGAGTCGGCTCTACGCTTCCGGTTTCCCCTGCAACAGCGGCTCGGTCTCCAGGGTCTGCGCTCCTTTTTCCGTGCAGACGGCGAACTTCGAGGGATACATCGAGACGCCGGCATATTCTCCCGCCGCGTTGACCACATAGAAGTTGAGTCCGAAATTCGGATTGTCGTTGCTGTTGAGGAGGCGCTTCTCGATCGTGTTCGCCTTCACGCGGCGTAGCGCATCGAGCGCGGCGTCTTTCGGATGCATGCCGCGGCGCATGTTCTCCACGATCAGAAACGAGCAGAGGTTGTAGAGATTCGCCTCGCCGCGGCCGGTGGAGCCGGCGGCGCCGACAGCGCCGTCGACGTACAGCCCCGCGCCGAGGATCGGCGAGTCGCCGACGCGCCCCGGAATCTTCCACGCCAGACCGCTGGTCGTGGTGACGCCGCAGATCTCCCCTTTCGGGCTGACGCCATCGCAGTTGATCGTGCCGTACAGGTGCTGGCGATCAATCTTTCCTTCCGCCACCATCTGCAGCGCGACACGATAGCCCGCCTCCGCACGCGTTTTGGGGTCGAGATAGTGCGAAGGATCGGTGCGGCGTTTCCACTCCAGCCACTTCTGCCGCGAATTCGGCGTGTTGAGATCGTCCTCGATCTTGAATCCGACGTCGCGCGCGAACTGCTGCGCGCCGGGGCCCACGAGCAGGTGGTGATCGGTGAGATCCATGACCGCTTTCGCCACGAGCGACGGAGTGCGCACGCCTTCCAGCGCGGCGACCGCCCCGGCACGTTTCTTCGGCCCGTGCATGCATGAGGAGTCGAGCTGCACGACGCCTTCGGCGTTCGGCAGACCGCCGTAGCCGACGCTGTCATCGAGCGGATCGAGCTCGACGATGTTCACCCCGGCGATCACCGCGTCGAGAACGTCGGCGCCCCCGACGACCATCGAGTACGCCTTCTCCACGGCCGTCATGTCGCCACCGTTCTTGAAACGGTTCCCGTTGGCCGACGAAATCACGACCGGTTTCGCCGGGCTGCGCAGCAGAAGTGTCGGCCCCTGGCCGAACGCGGCGACCGCCGTCCCGGCAGCGCCGGCGGCAACAAACGCCCGTCGAGTAACCTTGTTCGTCATCGGTTTCTCCTTCGATGTCGGGAAGCTACTCGATTTTTTTCGTCGGTGATAGCGGTTTCCGATCAGCCGGCCTTCGGCAGCAGCTCGCGGTGCCAGGAGTCGGCCGCGGGCCGCTCCCACTCACCGTGGCGAAGCTGCCCGAGGCGCTCCGCGAGCGTGTCGAAGACGAGCGTATGCAGATCACCGCGCTCGCGGAATTCCGCCCGGCTCATGGCGTGCACGCGCCCATCGCCTCCCCGATAGAACACACGGTTCGCCTCCAGAATCGAGACGCCGAGCTCGCGCTCGAGCTCGTGCAACAATCCAAACATTCTGTCGATCGAGCAGCCGGAGGTCTCCGAACGCCGGTCGACCGCGATGGCCAGAAAACTTCCGAACAGAATCTCGCGCGCGGAGGCGATCGGAGCGCCATGCGCGACCCACTGATCGAGGAAGGCGTCGACGGCAGAAAGGACGCGTGCCTGTTTGCCGGTGTCGAGTTCCGGCGAGACGCCGAAGATCCAGACGCGTGAATCATCACCGAGTTGCGAAATGTCGAGGCGAGGCATGTCGATTACACTCCACCGGTGAGCTTCGCAAAACTGGTGCAACGATTCAAGGGCGGCGTGCAGCAGGCTGAGCCACAGCACAATCCGCTCCGCCTGGCGACCGCTGCGGTATTGCTGGAGATCGCCTATGCCGACGGTCACTTTTCGCCGGCTGAGGATGGCGACGTGACCGGCTATTTGAAACGTGCCTTCGCTCTCGATGACCAGTCGGCACAGGAGCTGATCGGGGCGGGAGCTGAATTGCGAAACCGGACCATCGATCACTTCGCGTTGACGAACTACATCCGCGGAAACGCCTCTCTTCCCGATCGAATCGAGATCGTGAAAACGATGTGGCGCGTGGCGTATGGCGACCGCAAGCTGACCGATTACGAGAACTATCTCGTGCGCAAGCTCGCCGACCTCCTCGGCCTGGAGCACCACGTGATGATCGAGGCGAAGGTTTCGGTGCTGCGCGAACTGGGGCTGAGCACGTGATCGAATCGCACCACGTGGCCATCATCGGCGCGGGACCGATCGGACTCGAGCTTGCGGTCGCCATGAAGCAGGCCGGCATCGATTACGTGCAGATCGACGCGGGCCAGATCGGCTCGACGATCGAGTGGTATCCGCCGCAGATGCTGTTCCACTCGAGCTCCGATCGTCTCGCGCTCGCGGGCATGCCGATCCAGACGGCGAACCAGCAGAAAATCACGCGCGAGGAGTTCCTGGCCTACCTGCGCGCGCTGGTGCAGCATTTCGGTCTCACTGTGCGAACGTACGAGCGCGTCGTGCGCATCGACAAGCTGCCCGGCGGCGGATTCGAGCTGCGCAGCGCGGCCATCGATGGCGAACATCGCACACGCGCGGAGATCATCGTCCTGGCGATCGGCGCATTTCACGCGCCGCGGCTCATCGGAGTTCCCGGCGAAGACCTCCCGCACGTCAGCCACTACCTCGGCGATCCCCACAAGTACTTCGGCAAGCGGCTGCTCATCATCGGCGGGCGCAACTCGGCGGTCGAGGCGGCGGTCCGCTGTCATCGCGCCGGCGCCGACGTCACCATCAGCTATCGCGCCGATGATTTCGATCCGAAGGTCGTCAAGTTCTGGCTGCTGCCCGAGGTGCGAGCGCTGATTCGCGACGGCCACGTGCGCTTCCTGCCGCGCACGGGCGTCAGCGAGATCCGCCGCGGCACAGTCCTGCTCTCGCCGGAGCAGGAGATCGCCGCCGATTTCGTGCTGCTGATGACCGGCTACCGGCAGGACCCGACGCTGTTCGGGATGCTCGGGGTCGAGCTCAAAGGCGAGGCGCGCGAGCCGGCCTACGATCCCGACACGATGCAGACCAACGTGCCGGGCGTCTTCATCGCCGGCACCGCGGTCGCCGGTACGCCGCCGCGCAAGGTGAGCGTGATCGTGGAGACCTGCCACGTCCACGTGCCGCGCATCGTCGCCGCGATCACCGGCCGGCGCGTCGCGCTGCCGGACGGCCGGCTGGACGATTGAGGACGGTGAGGATGGGGTCAGGTCTCTGGTTTGTACAACAAACTGAAGACCTGACCCCATCCTCACAGCAGCGCGAAACCGATCATCTTGTATAGCAGGCGCGCGCCGACGTTTGCATCCCATTCCGAATCGCCAGGCGCCACTTCGCAGAGGTCGAGGCCGACGATCCGCTTCTTCGCGCGACGGATCGCGCGCAGCAGGCCGATGGCCTCGTTCCACGACAGCCCGCCAGGGACGGGCGTGCCGGTGCCGGGGCAGAGCGTCGGGTCGAGGCCGTCGATGTCCCACGAGAGATAGACGTTCTGCGGCAGCTCGGCGACGATCTCGTCGGCCAGTCGCCCAAACGGTGTTCCCTCCTCTTTTCGCGCCGCGAGCGTGTCGTCGAAGAAGGTGACGATGCGTCCGTTGGAATCTTTAATCATCCGCATCTCGGCCGCGCCGATGTCGCGCACGCCGGCCTGCACGAGCCGCGCGATGCCATCGATCTTCGTCATGACGTTGTGGAAGATCGAGGCATGCGACCAGGCGAAGCCCTCGTACGCCTGCCGAAGATCGGCATGCGCGTCGAGGTGCAGGATGCCAAGGCCGGGAAAGCGTTCCGCGTAGGCGCGCATTGCGCCGAAGGGAACGGAGTGATCGCCGCCGAGAACCACGGGCATCTTTCCTTGGTCGAGCAACGCGCGGGTCTGCTCGTAGACCCACGCATTGACCGCCGCGCTGATCTTGTTGACCGCGGCAACTTTTTTCCGCCCCAGCTTCTTCGCCTCCGCATTCCATCGCACGATCTTCCGCGGAATGGGGAGCATGGCGATCCCTGCTTCATAGGGACGGCCGGTCTCGTGATCGAAGAGATCGATCTGCTTCGACGCTGCGAGGACCGCGACCGGTCCGCGCGCGGTGCCGCCGCCGTACGACGTGGTCGCCTCGTACGGAACGGGGATGATCACCACCTTGGCCTGGCCGGGTGTGAAGGGAAGGCCGTAGATGCCGGAGTGAGCGGGAGCGGCGGCGTCGGAGTCGAAGTTGAGGCGAGCCTTCAATCCAGATCCATCGGATTGATGTACGGCTTGTCCTTGTCTGCGCGCTCGAGTGCTTCCTTGAATTTCTCTTCGAGGATGCGGGCGCGGTCCTTCTGGCTCTCCACTTCCTTCTCAAAGCGCCGGGCGATCTCGCTCTTCTGGCTCTCGAGGCCGGAAACCATCGACTCGAGCGACTGCGTCGACTTTCTCTCTTTCGCTTTGTGGAACAGCACTTCGCCGCTCAGGCGATCGACAACGATCAGCGATTCGCAGCAGGGGCAGGTGATTTCGAAGTTCTTCATAAGGCAGTAAACAGTTAACAGTTAGCCGTTAACACGACAACCTAGGGAACCTCTGCACAAGTGTAGGGGCCGGCGTCCCCGCCGGCCCGGCGGGCGGGGACGCCCGCCGCTACACGACTTGTTCAGAGGTTCCCTGGGCCCTGTTAACTGTTAACTATTCTAACGCTTGCGCCAAGTCCGCGATGAGGTCCTGCTTGTGTTCCAGCCCGATGGAGATCCGCAGCAGATTCTGCGGTGTACGCGAGCCCGGCCCTTCCG
>JBGPFD010000135.1:0-9418 GCA_041483175.1 Thermoanaerobaculia bacterium
ATCCGAGCAAAAAAGACCGGGTCATCGGCTTCCCTGACGGACATCCTGCCCAGCGCCCGGTTTTTATTTCAGGCGGATATTTTGCGATGACCGCCGGACAGAGTCCTTCGTGATCATGGCTTCCGACCCAACCGGGGCATTTCCGAACGCGAAGCTAACGCGCTGTTCGCGAAGTTCGGGCTCTGAGACCTGCGTTTCACTGGCTTTCTTGAGGAGTTCGGCGAGTTCAGCGTGAACGGTGAGATTGGAGTGAAACTGTTTTCGTTCAGCCATAGGGGACTCCTCCGGTTTGCTCACCGACGAAAGGGGACTCGCAACGTGCAGGGTACCGCGAACTAACTATGCCTGCAACATCCATAGGTAGTGGTAGCGTTTGAACCCTAACCTGTAACAGGCTCAGAAGCGCCACACGAGACCGGTACGGATCAGCGCGAGCGGTTTGCCAACTCCTACGGCGGCACCGATCCCCGCTTTGACGGTCAACCGGTCACTGATCCGACCATATCCAGCGACGATCGCCTCGTGTTGCTCGCCGCTCCGCAGCGCACCCTGCGCCTCGATCCCCCAACTCCGACTCGCTTCCATATCTGGCCGATAGCCGATCGCGTAGATCGCTCGCGTCCCATCGTGCGCGTGCTCAACCCCGATATTGCCCACGACCGCACCCTCTCCAACCGAGTGCCCAACGATCAAGCGAACGGCGGCAGCGTTGCCTGCGCCCTGCCGCCCGATCTCATATTCGGCGGACAATCCCGCGCGCAACACGTCGGAATCGAACAAGCGCAGACGCACGGCAGGCGCGATTGCGTTTAACTTCGCGGTGCCGCTCGGTTCCTTTGCGACGTGTGCGTGAACCTCGGCCGCTATCCGATCCGTGACGCCGAGCAACAGCGACGGCTCGTCACGAAAGGTAAGAGACGATCTACCGAATAGAAACTCCTCGGCTGATACGGCGTAGAGCGCCTTCGGGTGCGGCAGCTCGTAGGACTCGACCAGCAGAAAGTCCTTGCCGTGGTGCGCGAACAGTGGCATCGCGACGAAACCAAGAAAGACGGCCAACCAGATGACAGGTTTCACAGCGAGACTTTTACTTCTTGCAGGTCTCCTCGAGCAAGCAAAGAAGGAAGATGAGCTACAAGCTGCCGTCCGCGTCATCAAGACCGCCGTCGAGAACATCGAGAAAGAAAAAAGAAAAAGGTCGTAGATCCCGCCGTGAGTGCCGCTGGACCTGCGACATTGGCGCTGCTGGCCTACATCAATGTTCCCTGGTAGTCGCGGCACACCCATTCGCCCCGCCGTTTCAGCCACACCTCGCCGACCGCAAATCGAACGTGATCTCCACCGGGAATCTCGACTTCGGCGATGTAGGTGACGAGCGCGGCGCGCGGAGATCGCCTGCGTCAGTTCGAATGTTAATGGGAGAGGTTGTTCAGCGGCGGCTGTTCGGGAAGCCACAGTTCGACGCGATTCCGGCCGTGGTTTTTCGCCGCGTAGAGCGCCCGGTCGGCGCGTTCGAGCAGCGCGGCCGCGCTGAGCGCGCCCTCATCGGAAGCTGAATCCATCCCCGCCACGCCGATCGATGCGGTCACGCTGATCGACTGCCCGGCAATCGCGAGCTTCGTCTGCGCCAGCCGCGACCGGATGCGCTCGGCCACGCTGGTAGTGTTGCCGATGCGGGTCTCCGGCAGCACGACGCAGAACTCCTCGCCGCCGTATCGCCCGGGCACGTCGTACACGCGGCAGCTGTCGCGCAGCACTTGCCCGACCGACTTCAGCACCTCGTCGCCGACGCTGTGCCCGAAGGAGTCGTTCACCCGTTTGAAGTGATCGAGATCGAGCATCAGCACCGACATCGGCGCGCCGTGGCGCACCGCGCGATTCATTTCCGATTCGATCTTCTCCATGACGAACCAGCGGTTATAAAGGCCGGTGAGCGAGTCGCGCGCGGAGATCTCCTCGAGCACGCGGTGCTGCATCAGCAGATCGAGATTCTCGCGCTCCAGATGCGCGATCCGATCCTCCGATGTGCGCACTCTCGCATCCCCCTCCTCCGCGAGCCGCAGCAGCTCGAACATCTCGCGCACGAAGTCGCGCTCGTTCGGCGTGAACGCCCGCCCGTCCGACGCCCGCACGACAACATTTCCGCCGCTGACCCAGACGGTGGAGGGGTTCTCTTCGGCCGCTGTTCCGTTTTCCAGTTTCAGGCGGGTGTTTAGCATTGCGGACAGGGGTCTGAGCACCCGTCCAGCCGCCTCGGCGATTCTACGCAAGCGATGGCTCCGGAATGACCGGAGTATATATCTTCACGCCCGCTGCTCGATCCGGAATCGATTGACGCCGGCCCGGATCTCGTCCCCGCCATGGACCTTCGTATTTTGCGCCGGAAGGGTGTTTAAAAATGTTCCGTTCCGGCTGCCGAGGTCGCGGACGCGGATCGATCCGTCAGTGTCGGGTACGACTTCGAAGTGCTTGCGGGAGAGAAACTCATCGGGCACGCGCACGTGTCCTTCGCGTCCGACGATGAGGCCCGTCGGAGGGATTTCGAACTCCTGCCCCTTCAGCAGACCCTCGATGCAGACGAGGATGTTGCGCTTGGGTCCTTCGCCCTCCGCGCTCTGCTCGCGCTTTTTTTTCGCCAGCATCGATTCATCGAGTATCTCCGTGGTGAGCAGCCGTATCGGCTGCACCTTGGTGCCCGGCTCGTCGGTCGGCTCGATGCTGACCAGCGCCGCGCCGGCGCGGAGCACGTGCACGCTGTCGCTCAGCGCGGCGTCGGTGATGCGCTGTCCGTCGAGAAACGTTCCCATGTGCGAATCGGCGTCGCGCAGCACGAGCTCGTCGCCCTGCAGAGCGATCGAGCAGTGGCGGATGTCGAGGTCGGCCTCATCGAGATCGATGTGGCAACCCTTGCGACCGATCCACAGCGGATGCTTGCCTATGGTGAACACGCGATCGATCGACTTCCCGGCGCTGCGGGCGATGACGCGCACGGAGCGCGGTTTTCCCGGCGGGATCAGCGGCACGCGCGGCGCCTGCTGCTCTTCGGGCCGGTCGACCTTGTACGGGCTGAGATCGATCTCCTTGACTTGATCGGGGTTCAGCAGCCGGGCGAGAAGCGCGGCCTTGCTTCCGGCGAGCCATTCACCGCAGTGGCATGCGGCGATCGAGTTCGGCAGGTGCACGGCGACCTCGCCGGGGACGTCGTATGCCTGGCCGCACTTCGGACACCGGATCAGCGGCATGCGCGGATGATAGCAGCGGGTCGCGGCGCGCGTTACACTTGCGGCCGTTCATGCTCTCCGGCGATGGTGCGTCCCCGCGCGCGCGGCCCGTGCGGCTGCGGACGAAGTTCGTCGCCGCCTTCGTAGTGCAGACGCTGCTGATCACGCTGATGGCCGTCGGCATCGAGCATTGGCGCGTGCGAAGCGGGCGCGGATCGCCGCTCTCCGACTACTTCGTGGTCGGCGTCTTCGCGCTGGTGGTGGCTTTCATCCTCGCCTCGCTCACCACGCGGCTGATCATCCGGCCGGTGCTCGACCTTTCCAGGACGGCGAAGTCGCTGTCGGAAGGCGACCTGACGCAGCGAACGCCCCTGCTGGAGGACGACGAGATCGGCGGGTTGGCCGAAGCCTTCAACAGCATGGCCGGAAATCTGGAGAAAACGCTGGCGAAGCTCGCGCGCTCGCAGGCGCAATTGAAATCGGTCTTCGAGATCGTCGGCTCCCGGACGCGCACCGTGGTCGACCGTGTCGACGAGCAGCACGCCATTCTCGACGATACCTACCGCTCGATCGACCAGTTGAATGGCGGCGTGCGCACGATCACCAACAACGTCGAGTCGCTCTCCGAGTCCTCCGAGGAGACTTCGGCATCGATTCTCGAGATGGCCGCATCGATGGAAGAGGTCAGCCGGCACACCGAGACGCTCTTCCGCTCGGTGGAGGAAACGGCGACGGCGACCGAGCAGATGGTGACCTCGATCAGCGAGGTCGATGGGAACATCGAATACCTCACTAATTTCGTGAGCGATACGTCGTCGGCGATGGTGGAGATGAGCGCCTCGATCGCGCAGGTGGAATCGAACGCCGCGCGCTCGTACGACCTTGCGCTCACCGCGGCGGAAGCGGCCGGATCGGGGATGAAAGCGGTTGGAAAGACGATCGACGCGATGGAGCAGATTCGCAAGGCGGTCGTGGATGCGAACGCTGTGGTGTCGCGCCTCGGGGAGCGATCGACGGCGATCGGCCGGATCCTCAACGTCATCGAGGATGTCGCCGAACAAACCAACCTTCTGGCGCTGAACGCGGCTATCCTCGCGGCGCAGGCGGGCGAGCATGGGAAAGGATTCTCGGTAGTCGCCGCGGAGATCCGCGAGCTGTCGGAGCGCACTGCCTCGTCGACGCGCGAAATCGCCGGGCTGATCGGATCAGTGCAGCAGGAAGTGGGAAACGCGCTGGCCTCGATGGCCGCGGGGACGAAACTGGTGGAGGAGGGGGTGGCGCTCTCCCATCAGGCGGGAAAAGCGCTGACGAAGATTCTCGACTCGGCAACCAACGCTTCCAGCATGGGGAAAGAGATCGCCGCCGCCACGAACCAGCAAGCCGAAGGGAGCGAGAACGTCACGAAATCGATCGACCGGCTGCAGGACATGGTGCGGCAGATCAACTCCGCCACCGCGCAGCAGGCGCAGGGATCGGATCACATCCGCAAGGCGGTGGAGTCGATGCGCGACGTGACCAGGTACGTGCGGCAGGCGATAGTCGAGCAGCGATCCGGGTCGACGATGATCTCCGCCTCCGCCGAGCGGATGATCGAACGGATCCACGAGATCTTCCAGACGGCGACCAGCCAGGCTACGGAGAGCGAGAAGATTACCGCCACCATGCAGCAGGTGCGCACCATCGCCGAGGGGAACCGTGCTTCAGCAAACGAAATGATTGATTCGCTGACGCTGCTGTCTGACGCCATCCGCAGTCTGGACGAGGAAATCCGCAGGTTTCGCGTCCGGGCGTGAGCCATGTCCCGCGAGCTTCGGTTCGTCGCTTTTCGCGTTGGGCCGGAGATGTTTCTGGTCGACATCATGGCAGTGCGCCAGATCGTGCCGTACGCCGGATCGACACACGTGCCGACAGCGCCGTCATTCGTCGAGGGCGTCATCGTGTTGCGCAACGAAGTCATCCCTGTGATCGATCTGGCCTCGCGGCTTTTTCCCGCGGGGAAGAAGAGCGCAGAGCAGCCGCTGGTTCTCCTCACGCACACGCCGGCGGGCCTGGTCGGACTGAAGGTCGATGAAGTGCGCCGGATGGTCACGCTCGGCTCCGACGAGCTGCTTCCCGCGTCGGCGATGATCCGCGGCGTCCGCGGCGAGTTTCTGGTGGGGATCGCGCAGCACGACGATGCGGTCTTCCTGCTGCTCGATGTCGACGCCATCTTGACCAGCGACGAACAGCATCAGCTTCGGGAAACCCAGCTAAGGAACCTCTGAACAAGGTTCGTGTAGCGGCGGGCGTCCCCGCCCGCCGGGCCGGCGAGGACGCCGGCCCCTACACTTGTGCAGAGGTTCCCTGACGCCTAATGCCTGACACCTGACGCCTGGCGCATGTATCCTTCGACCGTGTTTACACGGCCGCGTCTGCTGCGCTTGACCGAGGCGATGAAGGGAAAGCTGATCGTCGTCTATGGCGACATCGTGGCCGACCGCTTCGTCTACGGCACGCCGAAGCGCATTTCGCGGGAAGCGCCGGTGTTAATCCTCAAACAGGTCCGCGACGACGTCCTCCTCGGCGGGGGAGGAAATGCCATCAACAATATTCTGTCGCTCGGCGGCCTTCCGGTCCCGGTATCGGTCCTCGGCCTCGACGCGTACGGCGACCAGCTCGTGACGGCGATGACCGCGCAGGGGATCGACTGCAGCGGGATTCTCCGCGTCGACCGCTATCGCACGCCGACGAAGGTGCGCATTCTCGGCGGATTTCTACACGCCTCGCGGCAGCAGATCGTCCGCTACGACATCGAGGACCACTTCGAAATCACCGATGAGGAGTCGCGGCGCTTCGCGGCGCTGCTGCGCGATCAGATGACCATCTGCCAGGCGGGGCTGATCAGCGATTACGGATACGGCGTCGTCACGCCCACTCTGGCCGCGAACCTCACTGCGTACGCCACGCGTAAACCGGTAACGCTCGATTCGCGGTATGACCTGCTGCGCTATCCCGGCATCTCCGCGGCGACGCCGAACGAGGAAGAGGCCGCGGCCGCGGCGGGAACGTCGCTGGTCGACAATGGCGACGATCGCGTGCAGCAGGTCGCGCAGGCGCTGCAACAGAGCCTCGACTGCGAGGCGATTCTGATCACCCGCGGCAGCCGCGGGATGGCCCTGTTCGAACGTGAAAGCCGCGCGCCGCTGTCCATCCCGGTTTACGGTACCGATCAGGTGGCCGATGTCACCGGCGCGGGCGACACGGTCATCGCCACCTTCACGCTGGCGCTCGCAGCGGGCGCGTCTTACGCGGAAGCAGCCAAGCTGGCGAACTACGCGGGGGGGATCGTGGTCATGAAGATGGGCACGGCGACGGCTTCGAACGACGAGCTGCGGCACGCGATCGAACGCGATGAAGAGTTGAATGGATAGTTGCCGCAACCGACGATGAACGCTCCGATCCTCACCGAGACCGAGCTGCTCCGAGTGGCACGCGATGAACGCGATCGCGGGCACAACATCGCATTCGCCAACGGCGTCTTCGACGTTCTCCACGTCGGTCATGTTCGATATCTCCAGGATGCCGCGCGTCAGGCGGACGTGCTGATCGTCGGCGTGAATGGAGACGAATCGGTGCGCGCGCTCAAAGGGGAGGGCCGGCCGCTCATGGCCGATCACGAACGGGCGGAGCTGGTCTCCGCGATTCGCGGCGTTTCGTATGTCACCGTCTTTCACGACAACAGCCCCGCGCGGCTGCTGGCGATCCTCAAGCCGGACGTGCACTGCAAGGGAACCGACTACACGGCGGAGACCGTGCCGGAACGGGAGGTCGTGCTCGCGTACGGCGGGCGGATCGCCATTGTCGGCGACGCGAAAGATCATTCAACCTCTGACATTCTCGACAGAATACGAACGATGAACGATGAAGGATGAACGATGAACGCTCTTCCCTCCGTTCATCGTTCATCGCTCATCGTTCCTCGTTTGTTGGTCATCCGCCTTTCGGCTTTCGGCGATGTCATCCACACGATTCCCGCCGTCGTCGCGTTGCGGGAACGATGGCAAATCGACTGGGCCGTCGAGGCTGCGTATCGCGAGCTGGTGGAAATCGTCGCCGGCGTGAAGGCCATTCCGCTTTCGTTGAAGAAGTGGTCGCTGGCGAATGTCGGCGCGCTTCGCGGCCACGATGTCACCGTCGATTTTCAGGGCCTTCTCAAATCGGCGCTCCTCGCGCGCGCCTCGGGGGCGAACGAGCGCTACGGATTCGCCTCGCAGTTCGTCCGCGAGAAGCCGGCCGCGTGGTTCGTCAATCATCGGGTGACCATCGATCCTGCGGCGCACGTCGTGGAGTGGAATCTTCAGCTCGCCCGCGCGCTCGATCCCGTCGCGCACATGCCGGAGGTCGACTTCTCGCCGTTCGCTGCGGAAACACCGCGCGGATTTGCCGGGCGCGTCGTGCTGATCCCCGCCGCGGGACGGCCCGAGAAGCAGTGGCCGGCCGATCGCTTCCGCGAGCTGGCGCGGCGGCTCGGCGGAAAGGCCCTGGCCGTCTGGGGTCCGGGCGAGCGGCCGCTGGCGGAGGCAATCGGTGCGGAGCTTGCGCCGCCGACCAGTCTCCGCGAGCTGGCGCGGCTTCTGCGAGATGCAGCGCTGGTTGTCGGTGGGGACACCGGGCCGCTCCATCTGGCGGCGGCCCTCGGGACACCCGTCGTCGGCCTGTACGGACCGACCAATCCGGCCCGGAACGGGCCCTACGGCCAGCTCGCAAATTGCGTGGACACGTTTACGACGACGAAATCGATGCAGGACATCGAAGTCGAGGCGGTGATGCGAAAAATCGAAGGAGCATTGAAGCCGTGAAGCGATGGGTTTTCGCCGCGCTGCTCTGCGTGGAAGCCGGCGTCCTCGCCGGCCCGACGGCGGGCGAGGCGCCCGCCCCCACAGTCAACGACATCTTCATCGCCGGCGAGACGCTCGATTACGAGCTGAGCTGGCTCGGCATTTCCGGCGGGGCGGTGCGCATGACCGTCGGCCTCGTGCCGAACGATCCGACGCGGTTTCGAATGACCTCGATCGCCAAATCGAGCTCGTCGTTTTCCTTCATCTTCAAGGTGCGGGACGAGATCGAGTCGATCGTCAGCCGCGAAGATTTTTCGACGCTTCGCTACGACAAGCACCTCAACGAGCGCGGTCGCATCAAGGACGACACTACGGTCATCGACGAGCAACTGAGGATCGCCACACGGCAGCGTCCGAAGCACGACGCACAGCAGATTGCCGTCCCGAGACCGGTCTTCGATCCGTTGTCGCTCGTCTATCACCTCCGCGCGCTCGATCTGAAGCCGGGACGGACGCACAGCTTCATCGTGTTTGCCGATGGGAAGGTGTACAGGCTCGACGCAAAGATCACCGGGCGTGAAACGCTGCGGACGGCGGCGGGCACATTCCACACCCTCGTCGTCGAGCCGAAGATGCTCGCTGGTGGACTGTTTCGCGACAATGGGTCGCTGACCATCTGGTATAGCGACGACGCGCGGCACGTTCCGGTGCGCATCCGCTCGGACCTGAAGGTCGGCTCGATCACCGCGACCCTGCGGACCGTCCGCCGGGGCGTGGCCGACCCCGAGCCGGCAGCCCACTAACCGCGCTTAAAATAAGAACGCGTTGACCGACGTTTCGCCCCAAGGTAAACTCGCTGAATCGGATCACAAACTCCAGAAATCCATGAACTTCAGGGGAGAGTGTCAGGTGTTGGGTCTCGGGCGTTAGGAACTTCCTAGCGCCTAAGGCCTGACACCTGACGCCTCGATTTTTCATGAGCATACGTCTCGGCGAACTCCTGACCAAGGCGAGTCTGATCACGCAGGATCAGCTCAAAGACGCCCTCAAAGCCCAGAAGGACACTGGGGGAAAGCTCGGCGAGACGCTGATCAAACTCGGTTTTGTCTCGGAAGAGGACATCACCGAGTGCCTCTCCCAGCAGTTCGGGGTTCCCTCGATCAACCTTGCGCATTTCGAGATCGACGGAAGCGTCATCAAGCTGATTCCGGCCGAGGTGGCGCGCAAGTACAACATCCTGCCGGTAAACAAGACCGGCGCCACGATCACCATCGCCATGGCCGATCCGACGAACGTCTTCGCCATGGACGACATCAAGTTCATGACCGGCTACAACGTCGAGCCGGTGGTGGCCTCCGAGCTGGGGATCAAGGCGGCGAT
>JBGPFD010000136.1:0-9418 GCA_041483175.1 Thermoanaerobaculia bacterium
CTTCGGGTCGTAGCCGAGGCGCTTTAAGGCCGTGGGAACGGTGTTGTTGACGAGCTTCAGCATCCCGCCGCCGACGAGCTTCTTGTACTTCACGAGCGCGATGTCGGGCTCGATGCCGGTCGTGTCGCAATCCATCATGAACGCGATCGTCCCCGTCGGCGCCAGCACGGAGATCTGCGCGTTGCGATAGCCGTACTCCTGGCCGAGCGCGTACGCCTCGTCCCACACCTTCGTCGCCGCATCGGCGAGATCGGCCGGAAGCGCGCGTGTGTTGATGCGGTACGCCGAGCGGCGATGCTTGTCGATGACGCGCAGGAACGGCTCTTCGTTCAGCCCGTATCCGGCGAACGGTCCGAGCCTCTCGGCGATGCGCGCCGACTGCGCGTACGACTCGCCGGAGAGGATCGAGGTCACCGCGGCGGCATAGTCGCGCCCTTCATCGCTGTCGTACGGCAGGCCGCGGGCCATCAGCAGCGCGCCGAGGTTGGCGTAGCCGATGCCAAGGGGTCGGAACGCGTGCGAGTTCCGCTCGATGGCCTCGGTCGGATACGAGGCGTTGTCGACGGTGATCTCCTGCGCGGTGATCACGATGCGCAGCGCGGCGCGATAGGCCTCTACGTCGAAGCCGTTCGCGTCGCTGTAGAAGCGCATCAGATTCAGCGAGGCTAGATTGCACGCCGAGTCGTCGAGGAACATGTACTCGGAGCAGGGATTGGAAGCGTTGATGCGCGCGGTGTTCGAGCACGGGTGCCAGTCGTTGACCGTGGTGTCGAACTGCATGCCGGGGTCGCCGCAGACCCAGGCCGACTCCGCCATCTTGCGCATCAGGTCGCGGGCCTTGTAGTGCCCCATCACGCGATTGTGGTCGGTGACCGCGCGCGTCTCCCAATCGCCGCCCTTCTCGTAGGCGCGCATGAACTCGTCGGTCACGCGCACGGAGTGATTCGCGTTCTGGAACTGCACCGAGTCGTACGCACCGCCGGGCGCGTTGAAGGACCCTTCGTAGCCGGCTTCGATCAGCGCCCAGGCCTTCCGCTCCTCGCGCTCCTTCGATGCGATGAAATCGAGAATGTCGGGATGGTCGACATTGAGGATGACCATCTTCGCCGCGCGCCGCGTCTTGCCGCCGCTCTTGATCACGCCGGCAAACGAGTCGTAGCCGCGCATGAATGACACCGGCCCCGAGGCCGTGCCGCCACCCGCGAGATACTCCTTGGAGGAACGGATGTTCGACAGGTTCGATCCGGTCCCCGATCCATACTTGAACAGCATCCCCTCGGTCCTGGCCAGCGTGAGAATGGAGTCCATGGTGTCCTGCACCGAGTTGATGAAGCATGCCGAGCACTGCGGCCGCGGCTCGATGCCGACGTTGAACCACACCGGCGAATTGAACGACACCATCTGATAGAGAAGGGTGTGCGTCAGCTCGTCGCGGAAGGCGTCGCCGTCTTCGACGGTGGCGAAGTAGCCACCCTCGCGCCCCCACTGCGTCATGGTGCGCACGACGCGCCCGATGAGCTGCCGGACGGACGTCTCCCGATCAGGCGTGCCGATGTGGCCGCGGAAGTATTTCGAGACGACCACGTTGGTCGCCATCTGCGACCAGAATTTCGGCATCTCCACGTCCTTCTGCTCGAAGACCACCTCGCCGCGCTCGTTGGTGATCACCGCGCTGCGCATCTCCCACTCGCACGTGTCGAACACGTCGACGCCCGGCTTGGTGAAGAAGCGCTCGATCTGGATGCCTCCGGCGCGGGCCTCCCTCCGTCCGGGACGCGCGGGCGTAGTGGCATTCGATCGCTGGCGAAGCGTCGGGGAAATGTCCATGGACGTCATGATCTCTCTCCTCCTCACTCACCGAAACAAAGGCGCCCCGCGAGGGGGGCGCCTCACACTCGTAATGTTATGAATGTCAGCGTGCCGACCAGCGCAACAACGCTGGCCTGGCTTGCGGCACGGGCGACTTGACCTTAATGGTGACCTGGTACTCCCGGATGTTCAACGAAACCGACCTCAACGGAGAACGCGCGGCCAAACGCGACTGCTTCACATCCTTCATCTATCCTCCCTCGCGCCGTGATGTCGTGGTTGCAGGACAAGCTACGCTTGGTAGAACCCCCTGTCAAGGGGTGAGCGAAAATCGATGACGCCATGCATCGGAGAACACTGAATTACGCGTAACTATTCTTAAGATCAGAGAGTTAGATCCAGAATACGGTCATCCAGCCGGCGACGGTTCTCCACCGTAAATCCACCGCTTTCTCGCAGAAAATCCACAGGTTTTTGCACACCATTTTCACGGCAAATCCGCAGATTTTCAGCCTCTTTTCCATATGTTTTGCACATGATTTTCACAAACATTAATGTACACAATTTTTCCGCAGGGTTTTCGCAGGAAATAGCGGGCTCGATCGAAGCGAAAAGGGGCCCAAAAGCGGCGGTGTGGCGAAGCTGCGGAAAAAACGCATGGCCTGTGCAGGCCGGTCCCGGCGACGACGTTTTCCACCGGCTGCAGAATTTCTCGGGCTGTTGTTGGACACCGCCGCGCCGTGCCGGACTCCGGGTGCGAGAGAGAGGCACGGCGCAGCCGTGCCCTACGTCAGAAGCGCACGAGCGCCGTCAGCCGGTACGTGCGAGGAACCTGATACGCGTTGCGCGACGTGCCGAGGCCATAGGACGAGCGCGCATTCTGGCACGCGGCGCTTGTCGAACTCGCGTCATTGCACCAGCCAGCCACGCTGGCCTGAATCTGCCGCTGCGAGTCTGTGAGGTTGAAGATCTCCCCTTTCAATCCCACTTGCACTCTGCCGATCGGGTATGTCGCCTCGGTGCCGAGATCCAATTGAACTGTCGTCGGCAGGCGGTCGGATCCGGCGCGCGCGTAGTAGTACGTCACCGTGCTTCCGGTCGGCACGCCGGGCGTATTGACCACCGTGAGCGTTCCCTGCCGCTGGAAGGTGTCGCCCGACTGCAGCGTCAGCGCTGGAGCGATGTCGAGCTGGATGATGTGGATGGGAACGCGGTATGCGCTGTATGCGCGCACGACGTGCGTGCGATCGTACGGAGCAAGACCGCTACGGTTCGTCGCCGCGGCGATGCCGCAGTCGATGACGCCGTCCTGGCCGATCGTCGGATCGATCCCCGACCGGCACGAGAGGCCGGCAAAATTCTCGAGATCGGAGTTGATCGTGCCGAATTGATTTCCGCGCGTGCGCGACCAGGTGTAGGAGACCTGCGCGCCCCAGTCGGCGGCAAAGCGCTTGTTGAAGACAGTTTCCAGCGCGTCATAAGAACGCTTTCCACCCGGGAGATTCATGAAGATGCGCGAGATGTTCGAGCCGCCGGGCGAGAGACCGAGCTGGTCGTCGATGATGTCTTTCCAGACGCGGTGAATGGCGCGCATGCTCAAGCCGAAGTTGCGCCCGTTCTGCCGTTCCAGGCCGATCGTGAATTCGTCGAGGTAGGTCGGCCTGATGTGATTCACTGCGACGAAGGCAGCGCCGATGGTCTGATGCTCTCCGAACACCCATCGGTCGTTGGCGGCATCCCAGTTGTACACGTCGAAGCTCGACTTCGGCGGCAGAGCGGCGAATTGGTCGTCGAACTGCTGCAGGATGTTCTGGTAGAAGCGGCCGTACGAGACCAGCGCCAGCGTTTTGCCGTCGCCGCGGAGGTCGTATGTTCCCGACAACCGCGGTGAGACGGTCGTGGTGTCGACCACCTGGACGCCGATGTCGCTCGAGCCGCTCTGCTTGTCGCCTCGGGCACCGACGTTGAGCGAGACGTGCGGCCCGATCTGGAACTTGTCCAGCAAGTAGAACGCGATGTCGCGGCCGCGCGAGCTCGAAGGGACCGGCGGATCGTAGTCGCGTCGCTGCGACGGGAAAAAGGTCCCCGCCGCGAGGTCATAGGACTTGTCGACGAAAAGCTGATTTCCGCCGAAACGCTGATCGACCGTGGAACGGACATTCTGGTAGTCGACGCCTAGTTTGAAGTTGTGCGTCTGTCCGCCGATCACTCTGTAATAGCTCCCGGAAAGGCCTCCCTGCGAGCGCGTGCGCTCGAGAAAGCCGACGATCGACGGCCCGTTGTAAAACAATCCTGTGCTGAGGTCCTGATGCACGGCAGTGTCGCTGACGAAGGGGCGGAAGTTGATGTGGATCTTCGATGCCGCCAGCCCGCCTTCGAGCGCCAGATTATTCTTCGCCACTCCTGAGTACTGCAGCGCGCGCGATGTGCTCCCCTGATCCTGGATATTCATCGCGCCGAGGTCGCCGGCGAAACGCGGAATGGCATTGATGCCGCCGTTGTGACGATCGACGGCGATGTTGTTGGTCGGCGAGGCGTTCGCTTTCAACACCAGCAGCTTTGACGGCGCGACCTGCCACGTCGCTTTGACGTCGTAAAAACGATCACTGGGAACCGAGCGGAAATTCTGCGGCGTCTTCGGATCGAGGGTTTGCCGCTCGGGCGAGGGAGAAACGTCCCATTCGTAGGCGCCGAAGAACCAGGCGTGATCGCGCCAGATCGGACCGCCGAGCGTGACCGAATGCACGCGCACCAGGTTGTCGAATTTGTCGCGCGCGAACGACGCTCCCGAGGTCGGGCTGACGCCTTTGTTCTGCGCGTTCCAGACGTCGTTCGTCAGGATCTCCTTGTACGATCCTTTGAACTCATTCGTGCCGCTCTTGGTGATGACGTTGATGATGCCGCCAACCGCCCGCCCGTAATCAGCAGAAGCTGCTGCCGTGGTGACGGCAACCTCCTGGATCGCCTCGTAGGTGAAGTTTTGCCCGAACCCGCCGGTGGTCGGATCGGTCGTGTCGATGCCGTCGAAGAGATAGAGGTTGTCGGTGAACAGCGCCCCGTGAAAATTCGGGTTGGCGTTCGCGTTGCCCGGCAGCACCGCCCCCGGCATGGTCAGCGCCAGCGCCTGATACGAGCGGCCTAGAGGGAGATGCTGCGCAAGCTCGCTGGAGAGGCTGGTCGTCTGCGAGGCGTTGGTCTTATCGACGATCGGAACGTCGCCCTGGACGGTGATCGTCTCCAAGGTCACGCTCAGCCGAAGCCGCGCGTTAATGATGGTGGTTTTTTCCACCTGCACGACCGCGTTCTGGGCCACGAAGGTGTCGAAGCCAGAAAGCGAGATGGTGATCTTGTACGGTCCCGGCTGCAGCAGCGGAAAAATGTACTTCCCCTGCTCGTCGGTAGTGGTCGACCGCGTCGCGCCTTTGTCGAGGTTGGTGACTTCCACCGTAGCCCCGGGGATGGCGGACTTGGAATCATCGATGACCCGGCCGCTGATGGTGCCGAGCTGCGTGCCGTCGCCGAAGAGCATCACCGGGACTGCAAGGATGAAAAGGAAAACGAGAAAGCGACGCATGCACCCCTCCTGCTCTTCTCGACGTCCGGCTTGGCGGATGTCGAATTATACAGGAGGGGTGTCGAGCTAATTCAGGCGGAAGGTCGAATCGCCGCTGCCGTTGACCTTGAATTCGACAGTCATGTTGTGCAGATCGCCGAGCGAGGCGCGATTCTGGCGTCGTCGTCCCGGCCCACGATGTTTTCGCCGTCGAGCAGCTCGAACTCGCGACGGCCGGAGCGGAGCCGCACGATCGATGTGCCGCGCGAGCTTTCTTCACGAACCTCCCCGATGAAGCCGTATCCGTACCGGTGCGCGGTCTTGATGAAGCGCGGCTCCCTGCTGTCGTCGCGCAGCGCGGCGCGAAGCTCGGAGACGTGCACCGCGAGGTTCGCTTCTTCGACGTACGTGTCCGGCCAGAGGCTGCGGTAGATCTGCTCCTTGGGAAGCGTTTTCGGCCGCTCCCGGAGAAGAATGCGCAGCAGCTCGATGGCCTTCGGAGTCAGGTGAATCTGCGCGCCGCGTTCCGAAAGCTCGCGCCCGTCGGGATCGAAGCAGAACTCGCCGAAGTGAAACCGCATGGCCTCTGGAATGTGGTGGGAATTATCGCTTAGAACTGCCCGCTTGACCCCGCCCCGCCGAATTCTCCGCCTCCGCCGGGGCCGTGCTTGGCGGGAGGAGCGGCGGGCGTGGCCAGCGGAATCATCGCCGCGATCTGCAGCACTTCCCTCGCTTCGCTCTTTCGCGTTCCGGCCACGAAGCCGCTGGTCCTGCCACGCAGCGCGCGCATGATGCCCGCCGCGACCGCGAAGACGATCGCCCCGGCAACGATCAACTCCACTTCCGGGGAGAACGGGATCAGATCCCGCGCTTCGATGACCGCGATCGCCGCGGCAATCGCCGCGGCGGCGAGAGGCAAGCGGATGCGAAGTCGTACGCCGGTGACGGCGAAAACAACCGCGAGTGCCGAGAACAGCGCCGTGACGCCGAGGGCGGGCGTTCGATGCCGGAAACGCGCGGCGACGCACGCGACATAACCGGCGACGGGCATTACCAGGAAGGTCACCTGCCACAAGAACTCCGTCGACGGCCGCTGCCAGGATTTCGCCAGTGCGGCCAGGGCGGCGAGCGAGACGGTAACCGCGAACGCGAGCGCCATCCACGGCCACTCCCGCGCTCCGAAGTACGCGGTTACCAGCACCATGGCCAGCGCGCCAAACAATCCATTGCGCACGCGCCATCCGGCGATTGCGGCCGCGGCCGCAAAAACCAGAATGGCTTCCGGCCGGCCACTGCTTGGCAGGGCGACGATGAAGGCGAAGAGGCCGCCGATCCACAGCGCCGACTCCATGCCGGTGCGCCAGAACCGCGCACGGCGAATCAACACTTCCGCCGTGACGATACAAATGGCCGCCGTGACCCATCCCTGCGGCAGCTTCATGAGGTGAACAAATCCGTACAACGCCGCAACGGCCACGATCGTCAGAACGAAGAAAACGATTTGCACGAGGAGCGGCATGCGGCGCCACGTCCTCGCCCTCTCTTCTTCAACCGTTGGCCAGACGTTGGTTTTGAAATCGAACATGCGTCACGAACAATGCGGCGATGGCCACAATCGATGAAACGACCAGGTACCCCAACCCGAGCATTCGATCGCCGATCCGATCGAGCACGAAGATATCGACGGCGATCAGCGCGTACACGGCCGCGTAGATCACGAACAGCTCGCGCCGGCGGCGGAAGCCGTGTAGTAGCGATCCGGCGGCGAAGATCAGCGTGAGAATGACGCCAAGCGGACGCGTGTCGCGAATCGACGTCAGCGTCAACGCGCCCCAGAACGCGATGTTGGTGGCGAAGTGCTCGAAGATGGGGCCGAAATCCGCCTTCCGATTCGCCGCGCGCCACACGCCGAGAATCCCTGCGCAGAGGAAGGCGCGCGTCGCCAGCTCGACCTCGCCCGTGAAGAGCCGGCGCTGTTCCACGCCCATCCAGGCCGCCAGAGCAGCGATCGACAGCGACAGAACGGCGCGCGAACCGAAGGAGTAGGCAGCAACCGCGTGGACGATTGCCAGCAGCAGAAAATGGCGCTGCCACTCCGATCCGAGGAGATGCCACTGCGTTTCGATGAAGGCGACGTCAGCGGAGATCAGCAGCGCGCCGAGGAGGACCACGTACTCATCGAGGGCTGCTTTCTTCTTCAGGGAAGGCCACGCGTAGCAGAAGGCCGCCACCAGGCCGATGGCCATGGCGATGGCCAGCGGCCCGATCTGATCAAAGTGTTTCGTGATTACGATGCCGACGCCAGTGGCGATCAGCATCACGCCGATCCACGCCAGCGCGCGGAGCTCGTCGCCGACCGGCACCACATCGCGCCGTTCGCCTGCAAGCATTCAATCAAGGATACGGGAATCAGGGCGGGCCGGCGCCCGCCCCCGGGAAGGTTTACCGGCGCGTTCGATTCGGCGTCAAGGTGATGAGCTTCGCCGGGCGGAGTCGGACCGATGCAACGAGCGAGACCGAAAGGATCACCATCAAACTTACCAGGAACATAGCGCCTCCCTCGGATGGCGTACAAGTTCGGTTCGCCGTCGGCGAAATGGCGTGACCGTGGTCACCAGATCGCTGGAAACAGTCGGAAACAGTCAGTGGCGCTTCCAGATCCTCACACCGTCTTGCGCCAGGTTCGCTCTCCTCTTTGTAGCCGCGGAGCGCCGCTCAAACGACATACGCCACCGCAAATCCGATCTGCGCGGCCATCATCATCAGATACATGTGCCGCCACGACGGATGGTTTTCCGTCGCCGTCAGCTCGTCGGGATTGCGGACGATCAGCCAGAGCGTGTAGATGCCCCAGACGATGAGAATCGCGCCGAGGGCGATCAGCGCGAGGCGGTTGCCGGTGAGGATTCCCGCCCAGGCGCCGATCGGCATCAGGATCCACGGAATGACGAAGAACGGCGCGATGGTGTAGGCCGCGTTGCGCACCCCGAGGGCGATCGGCAGCGTGCGCACGCCGCCGGCGCGATCGCCCTTGATGTCCGAAAAGTCTTTGGTCGATGCGGCGCCGAGCAGGAAGAACATGAAAATCGATCCGATGAACCACGGCTCCAGCGTCGTCGCCCGCGCGACCATCGTCCATCCGGCGACCTTCAGCAGGCATCCGCGCGGAATGGCGATCGTCACGTTCGCGCCGATCGGATGCGCCTTCGTCCGGCCGAATGCCGGCACGGAGTAGACGAACGTGGAGACGAACGCGGCGAAGTAGATGAAGAAGCACTCGTGCTGCGCGACCGGCGCAAAGAACTTCGCCTGCCATGTGATGAACGGGTACGGCACCACCAGCCAGGTCGGCAGCAGACCGATCGCGAACATCAGCCAGGTGAAGATCCACGCCTGGTGCAGCGTCAGGTCCGCGGCCGGAAGCGGCCGTTTCGGCTTGTTGATCCGATCGATTTCCAGGTCATAGATCTGATTGAGCGTGTTGTTCGCCGCATTGAGCAGCGCCGCACACGCCGAGCCGAGGACGATTGTCAGAATGACCGATGCCGTGACCGCGCGCGTCGGATCGGGGTTGTGCGCCGATCCCCACGCGCAGACCGCCCCGGAGATGATCCCCAGAAGCGGCGGCATGAGTGTGAATGGACGGGCGAGAGTAACGTAGTGCTTCAAATGGCGCGTCAGTTTATCCCGAGCCGCGTAGACGGCGAGGGATCTCCGGCGCAAGCGCCATGATGGTGCCACAACCGGCAATTCGCGGTGCTCCACCGGAGATGCCTCGCTGCGCTCGGCATAAACTGAGGAGACCTAGGGAACCTCTGCATAAGGTCGAATGCCTTCGCCCCCGCGACGCGGGGGAGAAGGTGGCCGAAGGCCGGATGAGGGGGACGCCCTCACCCGGCGCTTCGCGCCACCCTCTCCCGCGCTGCGGGAGAGGGAACTCGAACTTGTGCAGAGGTTCCTTAGCTAGGTGTCAGACGCTAGGCGTTAGCAGACAATCCCAACGCCTAACGCCTGACACCTAACGCCTTCACGCGAAGCGTGAGCAAGGTGATCATC
>JBGPFD010000137.1:0-9356 GCA_041483175.1 Thermoanaerobaculia bacterium
ACGTTGCTGCCGGTGACGCACAAGGTCGATAACATCGTGTCCATCGCCAAAGACAATCCGCTGGTATCCGGCGTCGCCTGGCCGCAATCGATCGAGCGGATGAAGGGATCGGTTTACCTTGTGAGCGAACCCTACGGCCGCGGGCAGGTGATCACATTCGCCGACGAGCCGCATTTCCGGCTGTTCTGGCGGGGGACGCTGCCGCTGTTCATGAATGCTGTCCTGTATTCGCCGAGTTTTCCGAGGGAGTAGGCCGCCGGCTGGACATCGCTCTGGGCATAGACTTAGCGCGTATGACCACGCGTCCCGCCGCCGTCGCCGGCAGCTTTTACGAGGGTACGCCCGACCGGCTGCGGGCCCAGGTCAACGCCTGCCTGGGCGCAAATCCGGAGGTCAGCGCGAAAGAGCGTTTCATCGGCGCGGTGGTCCCGCACGCCGGCCTGATGTACAGCGGACACGTCGCGGCAGCGTTTTACGCGCTCGCCGATCTGCCGAAGCGGACCATCATTCTCTGTCCCAATCACACTGGCCTCGGTCATTTCGCGGCGATCAATCGCGACGGCGAATGGCGTACGCCGCTCGGAACGGTGGCGGTCGACACGAAACTGGCCGACGCGCTCCTCTCGAAGACGAAGCTCCTCGGAGACGACTGGCGGGCGCATGCGCGTGAGCACTCACTCGAGGTGCAGTTGCCGTTTCTGCAGCAGCTCGCCGGCAAGTTCACGTTCGTGCCGATCTGCCTGGCTGCGCCGCGTTACGCGTTCTGCGAAGAGATCGGCAACGCAATCGCCGACGTCGTCGGAAATGAGCCGATCGGCATCATCGCCAGCTCGGACCTGAATCACTATGAAGAGCAGCAGGTCACGCTCAAAAAGGATCAGCGCGCCATCGACGCGGTCCTGGCGCTCGATCCCCAGGCGCTCTGGCGCGTGGTGGAGGAAGAAGACATTTCCATGTGCGGCTTCATTCCTACCGCGACGATGCTGATCGCGGCGAAGAAGCTGGGCGCGACGAATGCACGTCTGATCAAGCACGCCACGTCAGGCGACATCAACGGCGACTACTCGCAGGTTGTCGGCTACGCGGCGATCATCATTTCCTGAGAAAAGGTTTCGGACTGCAGCGCCCTCCAAAGGCGTTAGAGTTCCCGATCGCATGCGCATTCTCTTCGCCACCGCCGAAGCAGCCCCGGTCGCCAAGACCGGCGGGCTTGGCGATGTCTGCGGCTCCCTGCCGAAGGCGCTGACCAAACTCGGCCACGAAGTGATCCTTTTCATGCCGTTCCACCGGCAGGCACGCGAATGGTTTGCCTCGACCGGCGCGCCGCTCGACCAGGTGCTGCCGACGACGCAGATCCTCTGGGCGAACTGGGCAGCGGAGGCGACGTATCTTCGTGGCTCGCTGCCCGGATCGGACATTCCGCTCTACCTGGTGGCCAATGACGACTTCTTCAATCGCGATCAGATCTACGCGTCCCGTGCGGACGGTTACGACGACGGCATCGAGCGCTTCGCATTCTTCTGCCGGGCCGTCATTCAGGGATGCGAGCTTCTGGGGATCACTCCCGACATCCTGCACGCGCACGACTGGCACACCGCGCTCCTGCCGCTGTATCTCGACTCCGGTCTGCGCGGCAGCGAGTCGTTCCGCAGCACGCGGTCGGTCTACACCGTTCACAACCTCAACTATCAGGGCATCGGCCGCCGCACGCAGTTCGATGTTCTCGGCCTGCACAGCCGGTATTGGGCTCCCGACGCGCTCGAGCACTACGGCGAAGTGAATCTGATGAAGGGAGGCATCATGTTCGCCGATCAGGTGACCACGGTCTCGCCGAATTACGCGCGCGAGATCCAGTTGCCCGCGTTCGGCGCCGGACTCGACGGCGTGCTGCGCAGCCTTTCCTTCAAGGTCACAGGCATCCTCAACGGAATCGACGTCGATCTGTGGGACCCTGCGGACGATCCCGATCTCCCGTCGAACTACGATCGGGAACGACTGAACGGGAAGGCGCTCTGCAAGCGCGCGGTCCTGCGCGAAGCAAAGCTGCGATTTCGGGCGAAGACGCCGCTGCTCTGTTTCGTTTCGCGCCTCGTCGATCAGAAAGGGGTCGATCTGCTGATTCCGGTGCTCTCGCGCATGCTTCGCGCCGGCGCGCAAGCCGTAATCCTCGGTAGCGGCGAGCCGCACTACGAAACGGCGCTGGCGCAGATCGGTGCCGAGAACAGCGACAGTTGCCGCGTCTGGATCGGATTCGACGACGCGCTTTCGCATCGTCTGTACGCGGGCGCGGACATGCTGCTCATGCCGTCGGTGTATGAACCGTGCGGACTGAATCAGATGTACGCGCTGCGCTACGGCACGCTGCCGGTGGTGCGCCTGACCGGTGGGCTGGTGGACACGGTGATCCCTTTCGATGGCACCAACGAAGAGGAAGCTAACGGGTTCGGGTTCAGCGCGCTCGGCTCCGACGATCTGTTCGTCGCTACCCGGGTGGGCATGCTCAACTACCGGGATTCGCGCGTCTGGAAGCAGTTACAGCGCAATGCGATGTCCTCCGATTTTTCGTGGGACCGCTCCGCTCAGGAGTACGAGCTCGTGTACCAGCGGGCTATGACGGTGTAGGGGAACGACGTTGAAGTCCGAAGCCTACAGTGAATGTTATGACGCCATCGTCGCCCTGTGGCGCGGCGAAGGCGGTGAGACCCTCGACGACATCGCCTTGATGTCGACCATCAACTCTGTCCTGGCGAACCGATTCCCGCAATTCTTCTGGACCGGCTTCTACCGCGTTTGTGGCGACCGCCTGGTCGTCGGCCCGTACATTGGCACGGTCGGATGTCTGCAGATCGAGTTCGGAAAAGGAGTCTGCGGGAACGCCGCGCAGAAGCGTCAGACGATTATGGTTGCGGATGTCAGCCGTTTTCCCGGCCACATTGCCTGCGATCCGAATTCGAAATCGGAGATCGTCGTGCCCGTCTTCGGTCCTGCCGGCGACTTGATCGCCGTGCTCGATGTCGATTCCGATCGTTTGAATGCGTTCGATGAGGAGGACGCGCGGGGGTTGGAGCGCATTGCGGCGCTGTTCGCCAAATCGTCGGGCACGGCTGCGCCGTGCCGTTCCCCGGAGTGCGGCACCACGCAGCCGTGCCCTACTCGAGCATGTCCAGGATCGCCCGCAGCTGCTTGCGCACCTCGAGCAGCGCCTTCGTCAGATCTTTCTGCGACGGAGCGGGAGCGGCACTTCCTTCGGGCCGCGCCATCTCTCCCTCGAGCTTTTTTTTCGCCCCGGCAATGGTGAAGCCTTCGGAATAGAGGAGCTGCTTGATGCGCAGGATGATGTCGATCTCGCGCTTCGAGTAAAGCCGCTGACCGCCGCCGCTCTTGTTCGGTACCAGGGGCGGGAACTCCGTCTCCCAGTAGCGGAGGACGTACGGCTGCACGTCGGCCATCTTACAGACCTCCCCGATCTTGTAGAGACGGCTCGCGTCGGTCGCCTGAGTCATCGGCGACGATTATGAATCAATAAACGTTCGTGGTGTTCACCGGCTGTGCGGGCGGTAGAGTGGGGCGGCGCCGGTCGACCGGAAGCGACGGAAACTCGCAGCGGAACGACTCGGCCAGATAGCAGTTCCAGCAGAGCGGCTGGCAGCTCTCGAACACTCGCGGGAGAGTCTCCGGGGCGATCTCGCTCCATTCGAATGCGGAGCCATCGGACGAAAGCAGCGCCGGCGGGCGCTCATGCCACACAATTTCGCCGATGGGGCGCGCGCAAAGCACGCACGACTTTCCGGCATACCAGGCAGTGACGATCTTCGAAACGAGACAGTTGGTGGGCGACTCCGCGATCTGCGACAGGCATCTCTGATCGCAACCTGCCCGTTCCGGCCATCGCGAGCAGTTGCTCAAACGCAAATCGGAAAAGGCGGCGTGCAGCGCGTCGACGTTCACCGCGGCCGTCTCGGAATTCTGGGGACAGGTGACGAGCCGCTGGCCGCGATAGGTGAAGAACGTACTGATCCAGCTCATGCGCACACGATGCGTCGGCGCGGAGAAATTGGCCGTGGGAAATGTCACACCCAGTTGTGATTTCAGAGGACGCGGACTTCTCCGGCGGTCACTTCTTCCAGCAGCCCGACCGCGGCTGCAAAGACCTCCTCGACCGCGATTTCCGTCATGCAGCGATGGTTGCGGAGCGGGCACTCGCGCTCGTAGCAGGGAGAGCACGAAACGGACTTGCGGAGGACGCGCGTGGCGCCGGGAATGACCGTACGCGCCGGATCGGTCGGACCGAAAATCGAGACTGACGGCACCGCAAGCGCGGCCGCAAGATGCAGCGGTCCGCTGTCATTGGTGACGATGACCGAGCAGTGCGAGATGGCCGCGGCCATCTGCAGCACGTCGCCGTCGTGACCGAGCACTGGCACGCCGCCGTGCTCTTCTGAAATCCTGTCCGCTTGTTGTCGTTCACCCGGGCTGGTGAGCAAAACCACCGAGTAGCCGCTTTCGGTAAGCCGTTCCGTCAGCTGGCCGTAGCGATCGTCTCCCCAATGTTTCGCCCGGCCGTAAAGGCCGCCGGCGTGCAGGCCGAACAGCGGGCGGTCGAGGCAGACGCCGAGGCCGCGGAGGCATTTTCGCGCCCCTTCGCGTACGTGGAGCGGAAGGCGCAGGCTGGGGATCTCGTCCACGACCCGCGGCGCGTTGATCGCCGCAAGCAGCGCCGCATAGTCGTCGAGTTGATGCCCGCGTTCGCGGTGGCGATGGATTCCATGCGTGAGGAAAAGACCGCGCGCGTCGGTCGAATATCCCCACCGCTCGCCGATCCCGGCGGCGTACGTGATCATCGCCGCGCGGAAGGAATTCGGAAGGATGATTGCGCGGCGGAAACGGCTCGCCTGCAACAGGCGAATGCGGTCGCGCATGCGCCCGTTCCAGGGGATTACGCGGCGGAACAGTCCGATCGACGACAGCAGCGGAGCGATGTGCTCCGGCGCGGCGACGGCGATGCCTCCCTCGCTGCGGAAGCGGTGGTGAAGGGCTCGGTATGTGGGGAGGGCCAGGACATTATCTCCGACCCAATTCAGGCCGATTACGACCGTGCTACTCACCATTCACTCCTTCACTTTCCCCCGTCGCCGTCCCTTTCCACCGATCATGCATCCACAACCAAAGCTCCGGGTGCGCCGCGATGCGGCGCGAAATCACGTCGTTGATCCGCCTCGTCAGCGCCACCGGGTCGCGTTCGGCCTCACTCGGCTGGATTGCGTTTTCGAACTCCAGCCTATGCCCGGTTCCGTCGGCTATGCAAAAGGCGAACACAATTGTAGGGCCGAGGCGAATCGCCAGTTTGGCGGGCAACGTGGTGGTCCAGGCGTCGTGTCCCAGGAAGGGAACGAGGGCTCCCTCCCGCGGGAGGACGGACTGATCCGGAAGGAGAACGACCACGGCGTTCGCGGCCAGCGCTTCCATCATTCCCCGCGCCGCGCGCCTGCGATCGAGGACCGCCGCGCCGGTGCGGGATCGCAGCCGGGCGAGATCGCGCTCAAGGAATTCGTTATCCAGCCGCCGGGTGATGGTGCGGACGTTTTTCATCAGCGACATCAATGCCAGTCCCCCGACTTCCCACCCGCCGTAGTGCGCGCTGATGAGGATCACTCCCTTGCCGCGCGCGATGGCCTCTTCCAGCAGATGCGCGTTGACCAGTGGGCATCGTGCGGGAATCTCCTCGAGCGGCATCGTCTGCATGCGGATCGAATAGAGCGCTTCACGGCCGAAATGACGCCAGCAGGCGTCGTCGATGGCCCGCAACTCGCGTTCGCTCCTGGAGGACGAAAAGATCATCCGGAGATTGCGCATTGCCAGCCGGTCGCGCCGGCGAAGGAGATGCCGCGCGAGAAAACCGAGACGCGCGCCCCAGCGGAGGGTGGCTTCGTCCGACAGCCGCCGCGCGAACCAGGCGATCGCGCGATAGAGCGCGTATTCGGCGCGCTGGAGGGCCACGCTCTTCCTGCGACGGCTCATCGCCGGACCGCCACGGCGACGATGCGCTCCATGTCCGGCGCCTCGATGATCATCTCCGCCGGAATGGCGATGATCTGTGGATCGTCGATCTTCACGGCGTCCTTCTCCGTGGTCACGATGGCCACCGCACCCGCGTCGCGCGCGTCGCGCTTGATCGCTTCGATGTCCGCAGCGCTGTAGCGGTGATGATCGGGGAAGGATCGCGTTCCGGCGAGCGGGAGATCGAGCGAGTGGAAAAATTGCGCGTTGTCGGCCAGCCCGGCGAAGGCGAACACGCGTTTGCCGCGCAGCGACTGGGGAACCGCCGGCAGCACTCTGCGAGGAAGAACGATGTCCGCGTGGCGGAGGGCGGAGCGCCCCTCCCGGAGAAGCCGGGAACCGGGCTGGTCGATCACCACGTCGAGATCGCGGTAGAGCTGGAGGTGCTGGAATCCATCATCGAGTATAAATATATCAACTGATTCTCGTATAGCGTTATCATAACGATTTATGCCGACGATGACTCGGGCCTGCGGCACGCGTTTCTTGATCAGCACCGGCTCGTCACCATAGCGATCCGGGTCGAGTGCGTCGACGACGCCTCCCTCCCCGGAGCGCCGATAGCCGCGCGTGAGCACGCCGACGCGCAGCCCGCGCGACACGAGCGCACCGGCGATGGCGATCACCGCTGGCGTTTTGCCGCTCCCGCCGGCGGCGATACCGCCGACGGAGATCACCGGAACCGGCAGGCGTTTCCCGTGAACGATGCCGGCGCGGTAGAGCGCGCGGCGGACGCGATTCACTCCGCGCAGCAGGAGCTCGGCCGGTTTGAGCAGCCATGTCACGCGAGCAACTCGACGATACGCTCGGCGGTGCGGGCTGCAGCACCGCGATTCTGTTCCACCGTCCGGAGCGCCCGCTGCCCGTAGCCGCGCCGCGCGGCCTCGTCGTGGAGCATTCTCCGGGCGAACGCGATCAGCTCGGCAGCCGAGCGCACTTCCACCGCGGCGTCGTTTTCCAGGAACGTGACGGCGATCTCGCGGAAGTTGGTCATGTGCCGGCCGAAGCAGAGCGGCACGCCGGCCGCGGCCGGCTCGATCGGATTGTGGCCGCCGGTCGGCACCAGGCTTCCGCCGATGAATGCGACGGTGGCGTAGCGGTAGATCCGCGAAAGTTCGCCGACGCTGTCGAGGAGGAGGAGGTTCGTCGTTCGTATTTCGTGGTTTGTAGTGAGTTCGCTGCGCCGAACGAAGGGAATCGACGTCGTGCGCAGCAGCGCGGCGACGATCTCGAACCGCTCCGGCTTGCGCGGCGCCACGATTGCGAACGCGTTCTCCTCGGCGAGGAAATGCTCCAGCTCCGGCAGAATCGCTTCTTCCTCTCCTTCGCGCGTCGATCCGAAGATGACCACCGGGCGCCCGCCGATGAGAGATTCGATCCGCGGCCCAATCGCCAGCGGCTTCTCGTCCGGCGTGAAGTCGAACTTCACGTTGCCCATGACCTCGACGGCTTCGGCAGGAGCGCCGATGGTCAGAAATCGCTGCCGGTCGCCTTCATCACGCGCCAGCACGCAGTCGAATTGCCGGAGAATGCGGCGCACGATCGGCCGGAAGGCGCGATAGCGTGGATACGATCGATCGGAGAGGCGGCCATTGGCCAGCAGCAAACGCAGTCCGCGTGCGCGCGACAGGCGCGTGACGTTCGGCCAGATCTCCGTCTCCATGGCCGCGAAGACGCGGGGCTGGTGATGATCGAGAAAGCGCCGCACCGAGGCGCTGAAGTCGAACGGAAAATAGGTGACCGTCGCCTCCGGAAAGAGACGCCGCGCCTGCGCCTGGCCGGTGATCGTAGTCGTGGTGAAGACGATCGATGTGCCCGGCCGGCGCCGCAGCAGCTCGTCGACTACCGGCCGTGACGCGAGCGTTTCGCCGACCGAAACGGCGTGAATCCAGAGATCGTGCGTTCCGGCTGGCGTGCGATAGAAGCCGATCCGCTCGGGAAAGTTACTCAGGTATTTTCCTCGCAGGAATCCGGTGACCAGGAAAAAAGGAAGCGCCAGGAGAAAAACGAGGTACAACAGCACCTCGTAGACGACGAACATGCGGCGCATGATACCGACTTTGCCTCTGACGCTGTTCGCGTTGAATGTGGCCGCATTTTCGATCCTGCGGCTGATCTTTTTCCTGGTCTACCGCGACCACAGCATGGCCGCGGGCGACCTGGCGCATGCCTTCTATCTGGGGCTGAAATTCGACGCGCGGCTGGCGGCGATCATCAGCTTGCCGCTGCTGCTCCTCACCGCGCCCGCAATCAGCGGCGCGTACACCGTGGTGGTGGAGGCGTTCGTTGCCATCCTCTACGCTGCCGATTTCGCGACGTACGCATACATCCATCAGCGGCTGAACGCCGAGGTGCTGGAGTTTCTGCGCAATCCGATCATCTCTTGGCACATGGCGTGGGAGTCGTACCACGTCGTTCTCTTCGGGCTGTTGATCGTCGCCGTTCTCGCGGTGATGGTGCTTTTTCTCGGGCGGCGGCCGGCCAGCGGGCAACGGCGAACGACGCGCGTGCTGCTCGCACTTTTCTTTCTGCTCTGCATCTACGGCAAGTTCTCGCGGTATCCGCTGCGCTGGAGCGATGCATTTTTCTCGCGCGATTCGTTCCTTGGCGAATTGGCGCTCAATCCCGCGCAGTACCTGTTCGAGACGATGCGCGAGGAGCCGCCGCGCTTCGACGTGGCGCACGTGCGGCGGCTCTATCCGGCCATGGTTGGTTACCTCGGCGTCGATCATCCCGATCCGAAGACGCTCACCCTCGCGCGCACGCCGCCGCTGTTTCCGCAGGTCCGCGGCACGCCGAACATCGTCGTCATCCAGCTCGAGTCGTTTGCCGCGTTCAAAAGCGGCGCGTTCGGCAATCGGATGAACGGCTGTCCGAACTTCGACGACGTGGCGCGCAACGGGATTCTGTTCACCAACGCCTATTCCCCATCGGAGAAGACCGCGCGAGCGTTGTTCGCCGTCGTCTTCGGCATCCCCGACGTCAGCCCGTGGCAGGCTTCGGCTCACAATCCGCTCACCGTCGACCAGGCGACGATCGTGAATGCCTTCACCGGCTACGACAAGCTCTACTTCCTCGGCGGGAGCGCGAACTGGAGCAACATCCGCGGCATGCTAGCGCACAACATCGGCGGTCTGCGCATCTTCGAGGAAGGTTCGTACAGCGCGCCGGCGGTGGACGTCTGGGGCATTTCTGACGAAGATCTTCTCCTGGCGACGAACGAGGTCTTCCGGTCGGAACGGAAACCGTTTTTCGCCATCGTCCAGACCTCCGGGAATCACCGGCCGTACACGATTCCG
>JBGPFD010000138.1:0-9334 GCA_041483175.1 Thermoanaerobaculia bacterium
GTCCGAAATGCGCAAGTCGCGTCGAATCACACCACCACCCCTCCCCACCACCTCCACCCACCCGACCAACCACCCGGGCGGGAGCCGCGAGGCGTTCGCGCCGCTCGCGGTGATCACCACGTAGTGCATCTGCGGCGGGGCGTCGATTGATACGGATCGTCCCGCCTCGAGCGCCACCCACACCGCCCTCTCGCTCCTCGAGGCTTCTTCGGCGGCAAGAAATCGCGGCATCGCGCGGGCCACGATTCCGCTCCACGGCCAGAGCGCGAAGAGCGCGATCGCGCCGACATAGAGAGGCACCCGGACCACGGACAGCCGGCGGCGGCTGTCCTCCACAAAATCGACCAGGAAGGCGAGTGCCGCGACGACGCACAACGTGGCGATCGAGTACCGCGCGAAGTACGCGGAGATCGCGAACGGCACAGCCCAGATGATCCGCGGAATCGGCAGCAGCAGCAGAATAGTCACCACAAATGGAAACAAGAGCAGCCGCCCCGGATAGATCGGCGTCACCGCTGCGACTGCGAGCGCGGCGGCGATCGTCATGGGCGTTCGCTCGCGCATTGCGAAAACGATCGCCAGCGCGCCGGCGAGCACGACGATCTCGCGCCAAAGCGGAACATCGCTGCATGGAATCCAGCGCAGAAGCATCACGCCCGTCGCGGCGAGGATGGCGGACACCAGGCGTGTTTTCGGCGCCTTGAAGACCGCCCAGGCGAACGCCGCGGCGACGATCACGCCGTACGCGAAGATACGCATGCGGTCATCCGACAGAGACATGGCCGCGGCGAGGAGCAGCGGCGCCACCATCTGCACCAGCCGCGCGGCGGCGATCCAGCCGGAGACTGCGAGCAGAACGACGACGAACGGAAGGTGCCGGTCGATCGGGGTGCCGCCAATGGCGACGAAATGCGCGGCGATCGCCGCGGCGATCGCGAATGCAAGCCACTCGAGATCAGACCGAGTCAGCACTGGCCACTCGTTCGGCCGGATGGCGCACGAAATCGGGATCGAATCCGTGAATGGTTTCCGGCGTCAACTCGGCGCGGTAGATCAGGCGCGCATCGCCCGTGAGGTGCACGTCGCGCAGCTCGTTTCCTTCGCGGCGGAACGAGACGCGGAAGACGATCCCGCTGCGGGTGAGGATCGAAACCGGCGAGATCACCTTGCCGGAAAGCGCGCTGACGGCGACGGAGGCGACCACGCCCGATCCGCAAGACAGCGTCTCCGCTTCGACGCCGCGCTCGTAGGTACGCACCTCGATGGAATGCTCGCCGCGCACGACGACGAAATTGACATTCGCGCCGCCGTCCGCTTTCAGATCGGGATGGAAACGGATCGCCCGGCCGAGGGGGACGATGTCGCGCGTCCAGAGTTCTGCGTCGTCGAAGAGGACGTAATGCGGAACGCCCATGATGATCGAGCTGCCGCGGACCGTTTTGTCGGCCACTCGCAGCGGCCGGCCGGCGCGGAATCCGTGCGGCGGCGGGAGCGCGAGCGTCACCGTGGTTCCCTCCCCCACCTCGGCGCCGACCATGCCGGCGTCCGTCTCGATGGTCATCGTCTTCGGGGCGATCGCCTGCAGCACCGCGAATCGCGCCGCACATCGCGTTCCGTTGGCGCAGAACTCGCCGCAGGAGCCGTCGTTGTTGAAGTAGCGCATGCGGAAGTCGGCGCGTGCGGAAGACTCGATGAGGATCAGCCCGTCGGCGCCGACGGAGAGGTGCGCGATGCAGATGCGGCGCGTCAGCTCGACCGGATCGGAGACACGGCCGTTACGGTCATCGATGATCACGAAGTCGTTTCCGCCGCCGGCCATCTTGGCGAACATCAGCGGATGTGCTTCGCGCGGCTGCTGTTGATCGTTCGGCATCGGAAATTTTCACCGCCGCGAGGGGTTTGAACCGGCGCGGTCCGTATTCTCGCACGCGAAAGTTTATCCTGAGCGAGCGCGGTCGCGGGGTCGGGAGCGAAGGATCTACGGTGGAACCGCGATCTCGTCGCGGATTGACAAGATCGCCCCGTCACCGAAGATCCTTCGCTTCGCTCAGGATAGACTGAAAAACTGGCACGCAACCCTCGTGCGCGTAACGAGGACGGTCGCTGGATCGTCAATGTCCTCGGAGGAAGCCTTGAAGACGCTTGCCCGCAATCTGGCCGCCGTGATCTTTTCCGCGACGGCGCTCGTCGCCCAGCAGCCTCAACAACAGCCGCAGCCCGCGGAGATACCCAGGCTCACCGAGTCGATCGACATCCGGGTCATCAACGTCGACGTGGTGGTGACCGACAAGAAGGGCAATCCGGTCCGCAACCTGGCGAAGGACGAATTCGAGCTTTACGAGAACGGCGTCCCGAAGCCGATCAGTAATTTCTACGAGGTGGAAGGCTCGAAGCCCCGAAACGTGGTCAACGCTCCCGCCCCGGGAGCGCAGGCGCAACCGGCCCCGGCGCCCGCACCGGCACCGCGCGAAGAAACGCCGGAGAATCTCCGGCGACGAGTCATTTTCTATATCGACAACCTTTCGCTGCAGCCGTTCAACCGCAATCGCGTGTTCAAGGCGATGAAGGCATTCGCCCAGGAGATCCTCCGGCCGGGAGACGAGGCGATGATCGCCACGTTCAACCGCAGCATGAAGATCCGCGTGCCGTTCACCCGCGACGCCACACAGATCCAGCAGACTCTCGACGTCATCGCCGGCGAATCCGCGCTCGGCCTTTCGAACCGCAGCGAGGCGCGCGACGTTCAGAAGCGCATTCAGGACAGCACCAGCTACGACGACGCGGTGGCCTCCGCCCGGAGTTACGCCGAGTCGGTGAATCACGACCTGCGACAGAGCGTCGAGTCGCTGAATGCGTTGATGAGCACGCTGGCCGGCGTGGAAGGAAAAAAGATCCTGGTGCTGACCACGGAAGGTTTCCAGATGCAGCCCGGCCGCGAGATGTTCTATATGATCGACGAAGTCGGACGCGAGAAAGGATGGGCGGCCGGCGGGACGATGCTCGAAGGAATGAGCTTCGACGCCGCCTCGCAGATCCAGACCGTGGCTAAGACGGCGAACGCGAACGGCATCACGCTCTACGCGATCCATGCCGGCGGGCTCGGCGCGATGAACGAGGGAATGACCGCGGAGAACGACCGCGCCACGCCGCACGTCGTGACGCAGACGGCGATCAGCAATTCGACCGAATCGTTGCAACTGATGGCCGACATGACCGGCGGCCTCGCTTCCATCAACACCAACAACTACACCAAGGCTTTTCATGACATCGCCAGCGATCTCGATTCGTACTACTCGCTCGGGTATCGCGCCGGCACGGAGCGCGTCGATCGGCAGCGCTCGCTCGAGGTGCGGGTCAGGAACAGGAATTACATCGTTCGCGCCCGGCAGACGTTTGTGGAAAAATCGACGTTCGCCGAAATGAGCGATCGCGTCGTGGCAAACCTCCTCTACAACACGAAATCGAACGACCTGCACATCGTGGTGATCACCGGCACGCCGAAGGCGTCCGATGATCTGTTCCGCGTGCCCGTGGAGATCCACATTCCGATGGAAAGCCTCACGCTGCTGCCGCAGGGCGAGAGCTACATGGGAGGGTTCTCGGTCTATGTGGCCGTGGCCAACAAGGAGGGCGACATGTCGGACGTAGCGCGGCAGTCGCACCAGATCCGCGTGCCGCAGTCGGACATCAAGAACGTCAACGGCAAGTACTACACGTACTCGCTCGACCTGTTGATGGAGCCGGGGCCGAACAGGATCTCCGTCGGGGTCATCGACGAAGTGTCAAGTACCACCGGCTTCGACCGCCAGCAAGTGGTCGCGCGGGATCTGCGATAGGCTTTTGGTCCATCCCGAGCGCAGCGAGGTTTTGCCAGATGCGCCGCTCGTCGCATGCCCGTCGCTGTTGCACCAGAGATCCCTCGCTGCGCTGGGGATAGACTCTTGAGACTTCTCTTCACCCTCCAGTATCTCGGCACGCGCTACGCCGGGTGGCAGCGGCAGGCGAACGCACTGGCCGTCCAGCAGGCGGTGGAAGAGGCGCTGGCGAAGATGTTCGGCGCGCGCATTGTGATCGAAGGCGCCGGCCGCACCGACTCCGGAGTGCATGCCCGCGCACAGCGGGCGCACGCCGACGTGCCGTTCGAGATCGACGCGCGCGGCATGCTCCTGGGATTGAATGATCTCCTGCCGCACGACATCCGCATCACGGCCATCGAGCGCGTGGCGGACGACTTTCACTGCCGCTTCGCGGCGAAGACCAAGAGCTATGTCTACCAGATCTGGAACGGACCGGTTGCCGACGTCTTCGCCTTTGAAACGCACGCGCACGTCGCGCAGCGGCTCGACGAGTCGGTGATGCGGGACGCGGCACGCTGCCTCACGGGCCAGCACGACTTTCGCGCGTTCACCGTTCTCGCGCCGGAAGTCTCGTCGACCTGCCGCACGGTCGCTCGCGCCGACGTGACCCGCGCCGGAGAGGTCGTGCGGATCGAGATCACCGCGGACGGCTTTCTGCGCTTCATGGTGCGCCGCATCGCCGGGTCGTTGATCGAGATCGGGCGCGGCAAACTGGCCGCCGAGGCGCTGGCGCGCGCGCTGGAGCCATCGTTCGCCGAGGCGCGTTGGACGGCGCCGGCGAAGGGATTGGTTCTTTGGGAGATCCGCTATTGAGTCGTGGTTACTGAATCCGAATCATCGTCGGTTTCTGAAACAAACAGCCCCCCTAGCCGGACGCCGCGGCACTCAGCGCCGATCGAGGCCAAAACCAGGAAGATGAACAGCAGATCGAACGCGCTCATCGTGGGTCCTTGCTACACTTTGTTCCATAAAGTACATTATAGAACAATGTTTACCGCTGCCGACGGCGTCGTTGCGGTCACGGAACAACTGACAATGCACGCGAAGCGCGCTAACATCGCGTGTTCGACATGATCGACCTCTCCAAACTCGCTGAGCCCGGCTCGATCGAAGAGACTCTCCTGGAGAGGATTGATTTCAAGCGCCTGCCGAAGCACATCGCCGTGATCATGGACGGCAACGGCCGCTGGGCGCGGGCGCGCAACCTCCCGCGCGTCGAGGGCCACCGCGCCGGCATCGCCTCGGTGCGCGACATCGTGGAGACCGCGGCGCGGCTCGAGCTGCCGGTGATCACGCTCTACGCGTTCTCGGTCGAAAACTGGAAGCGGCCCCGTTTCGAAGTGGCCACTCTGATGATGTTGCTCAAGGAGTATCTGCGGAAAGAGCTGCAGACGCTCATGGAGAACAACATCCGCTTCATACCCATCGGCCGCATCGAAGGTCTCGATCCGTCGGTGCAGCGTGAGCTTCGGTACGCGGAAGGAGAAACGTCGAAAAACAGCGGCCTGCGATTCCAAATCGCGCTCAACTACGGCGGCCGTGCGGAGATCGTCGATACCTGCAACCGCATCATGGCCCTGCTGCGGGAACGGGAGATGAGCGACGCGGTGATCGACGAGCAGTTCTTCTCCGATCACCTCTACACGGCGAATATCGACGATCCCGACCTCCTGATCCGCACCAGCGGCGAGCTTCGCGTGTCGAACTTTCTGCTGTGGCAGATCGCCTATGCCGAGATCCACGTCACCAAAGTGCTGTGGCCCGACTTCCGGCGCCGGAACCTGCTGGAGGGGATCATCGATTTTCAGTCGCGCGAGCGGCGCTACGGCGCGGTGGACGAGGCGGACGCCGCCATGTTCACCGAAGCCGAAGGCAAGCAGGACTGACCTCGGCGAATGCGCGCTCCCCTCACCCGCTGCCCGAGGTGCGAATTCCTTCTCTCCGCGTGCGGGGAGAAGGTGGCCCGAAGGGCCGGATGAGGGGCCGGGATACACTGAGCCGCTGCGAATGAAATACGCTCGCGAGCTGACCGCGCTCGTGCTCTCGCCGATCGCCATCTACATCGTCGGCTGGTCGCATCCCTACGTGTTCGATGCCGCCGTAGCGGTGATCGCCGCGCTCGCTCTCTACGAGTTTCTGATCCTCGGCAAACGCAAAGGCTACGAACTTCCCATTCCGCTCTCACTCCTGCTGATGCTCTTCATCATCGCCGCCTTCATCCTCGAGCCGATCTCGGTGGAGATGGGCGTGTTCCTCACGCTTCTCGTGCTCCCCGGCTGGTACGTCTTCAGCCGGCAGGCGCTGGGCGATGCGTTACCCTCGAGCGCCGTCGCCGTGATGGCCACGCTCTATGTCGGCATGCTCGGCGGCTCGTTGATCCGGCTGCGCAGCGATTTTCCGGTCGGGCCGAAACTCGTTCTTTTTCTGCTCCTCGTCGTCTGGCTCGGCGACGCCGGCGCGTACTACGTCGGCAAGCAGTTCGGACGGCACCTGCTCTCGCCGCGCATCAGTCCGAAGAAAACCATTGAAGGGGGCATCGGCGGCATCTGCGTCGGCGTGCTGGTGGCGATCGCGGCGCACTTCACCTTCTTTCGGGGATTCCCGCTGCTGCACGCGGCCATCGCGGGCGTCATTCTGTCTGTGGCGGGGGTGATCGGCGATCTGGCCGAATCGATGTGGAAGCGCTCGGCCGCTGTGAAGGACTCCGGTTCGCTGATCCCTGGCCATGGTGGATTTCTTGACCGCTTCGATTCGGTTTTCTTTACCACGCCCATCCTGTACGTCTATTGGGTCTTGATTCAAAACGGCTTCACCGGCCTTAGGATCATGTCCGCATGAAACGCGTTTCCATCCTCGGCAGCACCGGATCGATCGGAAGCAGCACCCTCGCGGTGGTCGATGCCTTTCGCGAAGAGCTGAAAGTCGTCGGCCTCGCCGCCGGCAGCAACATCGATCTGCTGGCCAAGCAGATCGCGCACTACCGGCCGGAGCTGGTCTCGGTGCGGGAGGAGCGCGACGTCGCCCGCCTGCGCGGCCTGCTCCGCGATCCGGTGGAGATCGTGCACGGCGCGGAGGGCGCCTGTGCGGTCGCATCGATGCCCGCCGCCGACGTTGTGATTGCCGGCATCGTCGGCGCGGCCGGCATTCCGCCGGTCCACGCTGCGCTCGAGGCGGGGAAGCGCGTGGGAATTGCCAACAAGGAAGTGCTGGTCGCCGCGGGCGACGTGATGACCCGCGCGGCGCGCAAACACGGCGGCGAGATCCTGCCGGTCGATTCCGAGCACAACGCGGTCCATCAGGCGCTCCGCTGCGGCAGCGATCATGAGGTACTGCGCATCATCCTGACCGCGTCGGGCGGCCCATTCCTCAAACGCGACCGCAGCACGTTCGACGACATCACCGTCGAGGCGGCGCTGGCGCATCCGACCTGGAGGATGGGCAACAAGATCTCCATCGACTCGGCGACCATGATGAACAAAGGGCTCGAGGTGATCGAGGCGCATCATCTCTTCGACAAGCCGTGCGAACGGATCGACATCCTGATCCACCCGCAGTCGATCGTGCACTCGATGGTGGAGTACGTCGACGGCTCGATCATGGCCCAGCTCTCCACCACCGACATGAAGTTTCCGATTCAATACGCGCTGCTCTACCCGGAGCGCGTCGCCGCGCCGTTTTCGCGCCTCGATCTGACCAAGATCCGCTCGCTGGAGTTCCTGCCGGTCGATCCGCAGCGCTTCCCGGCGGTCGGTCTGGCCTACGAGGCCTGCCGCAACGGCGGGTCGATGCCGGCCGTGCTGAACGCGGCGAACGAAGTGGCCGTCGGCCGTTTCCTGGCGGGAGAACTTTCGTTCCTGTCGATCGTAGAAATCGTCAGCCGGGTGCTCGAGAAGCATGCCGGGCACGTTAGTCCCATCGCATCGGTCGACGACGCCCTCGGGTGGGACGAATGGGCGAGGAACGAAGCGCGCGGAATCGATGTTGCAATACGACGCTGACGCGCACCTGACATGATTGCCACCAATATCGCGACCAATATTTTCGCGTTCATCCTGGTCCTCGGACTGCTGATCTTCGCGCATGAAGCCGGCCATTTTCTAGTGGCCAAGGCGCTCGGCGTCCGCGTTCTCGTCTTCTCATTCGGATTCGGCCAGCGGCTCCTCGGATTCCGCAAGGGCGACACCGATTACCGATTGTCGCTGATTCCCCTCGGCGGATACGTGCGCATGGCGGGCGACACGCCGGAAGAGAGTCGTCCCGGCGATCCTAACGAGTTCCTGGCGCGACCCAAGTGGCAGCGCTTCCTGATCCTCTTCGCCGGTCCGTTCATGAACCTGCTGATCGCCGTGGCCTTCATGGCCGCGATCAGCATGATCGGCACCGAGTCGCTCGTCATCCGGCCGGTGATCGGCGAGGTCAGCCCCGGCAAACCGGCGGCACGGGCCGGCCTGCAACCGGGCGACCGCATCGTGGCCGTCGACGGCGATCAGATCGTCGATTTCGACGACTTGCGGATGGCCATCAGCATGCACGCCGGCACGCCGCTGCGGATCGAATACATCCGCAACGGCGCGCGCCACACCACGATGATGACTCCCGAACGGGAGAACACCGACTACGGCCCGATCGGACGCGCCGGGATCCGTCCATGGATCGATGCCATCGTCGGCCGCGTCCGCCCCGGCTCGCCGGCGGCGCGCGCGGGACTGCAGAGCGGTGATCACATCGTCGGCGCGAACGGCAAGCCGTTGCGCGAGCTGACGCAACTCGATGCGGCGTTCGATCAGGTCAAGGGCGGCCCGCTGGCCCTGGACATCGTTCGAGGAAACCGGCCATTGCACGTGGTTCTGCCGCCCGAAGCGCGCGGCACGCAGGAGCCGTACCGCGGCTTCATCCCGCCGACCGAATTTCGGCAGCTGGCACCCATCCCCGCGCTGAAAGACAGCCTCATCCAGAACTGGAAGATGCTGCGGTACGCCATGGTCACCCTCGGACGTCTGGTGCGCGCCGAAGGGAGTGTCAAGGAGCTCAGCGGTCCGATTTCCATCGCCCGCATCTCGGGCGAGATGCTCCGCCGCGGCTGGATCGCGGTGGTCGCGCTGATGGCCATGATCTCGCTGCAGCTCGGAATCATGAACCTGCTGCCGATTCCCGTCCTCGATGGCGGGCACATCATGATCCTGCTCGTCGAAGGGGTGGTCGGGCGCGATCTTTCGCTCCGCATGAAGGAGCGGATCACGCAGGTCGGATTCGCGGTGCTCGCAGCGCTGATGATCGTCGTGCTGTACAACGACGTCATCACCAACGTGCTGCTGTTGCGGAAGGGCTGACGCCCGCGCGCGCTATCGTTGCTACGGCAGAACGTAGCGCGACTGCAGCCTCGTGAACCGGGCGATCGCGGAGAAGTCGCGGTCACAGTGCAAAAGCGGAACGCCGTTCCGGATCGCGCAGGCGGCGATCAGGCAATCGAAGGACGA
>JBGPFD010000139.1:0-9277 GCA_041483175.1 Thermoanaerobaculia bacterium
CGCCGCGCACTTGTCGTTGGTCTTGAACGTCTTCACCGTTCCCGTCGGCGTGAGGGAAATCGCGCGCGTGCACTGGCTGCCGATGTCCAGCACCACCGGCGACTCCGGATGCAGATGATGCGCGCCGCGCGCGGCACTGGTGATGTCGGTGATCTGGATGTCGCGCGCGCTGAATCCGTAGCGACCGAAGCCGGTGGTGGCGGTGTAACGGATGTCACCTGCCGCGAGGCCGGCATCGGCGATCGCCGCGGCGAGCGCGCGTCCGGCGGCTCCTTCGAGATCGACGCCGGTCTTCAGCCGTCCGCGGCCGACCACGCGAGGATGTGGAGCCGGCTCTCCAGCCGGCTCGAGCCGCCTGAGAGGCGGCTCTACATCATCCGCGGCGAGAACCACCGCTTTGGTAAAGCCGCTTCCGAGGTCAACGGCTGCTGTGTAGAGCGTCATGCGATCTCCAGATCGTGGTTTCGAAACTCTGGTCGAGTTTTTCCAGCGCAAAGAGCGCTGCGCCGATGGCGCCGGTGAAGTGCGAATCGGGGCTGACCTGCAGCGGTACGCCGAGGACTTCCTCCAGCGCCTTGACCATGCCGATGTTGCGTGCCACTCCGCCGGTCAGGGTGATGGCCGGCTCGATCGCGGTGCGGCGGGCGAGCGAAACGGTGCGCTTGGCGATGGCCAGGTGCACGCCGCCGAGGATGTCCGCCGCTTTCTTTCCCTGCGCCAGATACGACAGGATGTCCGACTCGACGAACACCGTGCAGACGGTGGTGATCTTCACCGGGCGCGTCGCCTGAAGCGACAGCGGCCCGATCTCGTCGAGGCTGATGCCGAGCACTTCGGCGGCGTTGGCCAGGAAGCGCCCGGTCCCCGCGGCGCACTTGTCGTTCATCATGAAGTCGAGCACTTCGCCGTCCGGGCCGACGCGGATGGCCTTCGAATCCTGTCCGCCCATGTCAATCACCGTGCGCGTGTTCGGAAAGACGTGATGCGCGCCGCGGGCGTGGCAACTGATTTCGGTCATCTGCGCGTTGCCGAAGGCGATTTTGTAGCGGCCGTATCCGGTGCCCACGACGAAGCCGACGTCGCGCGCGTCGACCTCGACCTCGCGGCAGAGTGCCAGGAAGGCGTTCTCCGCGGCTTTGGACACGTTCGCGCCGGTGTCGACGATGGCCCGTCCGACGATCCCCGACGACTCCTCCATCATGACCGCTTTGGTCTGTGTGGAGCCGACGTCAACGCCTGCCGCAAATCGCATTGCACCTCCGGTGCAGTTACCGGTTCCCCGCAACTGGCAAACGGGAACCGGCGAGTTTTCTGTGCTCCAATGCTTCGAAAAACGCATCCACCCGGTTTTTGATCTGCGCTTCCGAGAAATACCGCGGGTCTTCGAGATCGGATTCGATGTACAGCGTCGGCACGTCGCGCTCTTTGGTGAAGTAATCGCGCATGTCGCCCTGGCCGGCGGAGAAAAGCCGGCAGCTCTTGACGAAGTGGATGACGATGGCGTCGGCGTTCCACTCGCGCACATAGCGTTCGATCTGGTCGTAACGCTGCAGGTAATTGCGGTTGGTCACGTTGTGCTCGAGCATGTGCCGGGCGATTGATTCCAGCGGATGATCGGGATCGTGCCGAAAGCCGAACTCCCACAGTCC
This sequence comes from Thermoanaerobaculia bacterium, assembly GCA_041483175.1. Taxonomy (GTDB): domain Bacteria; phylum Acidobacteriota; class Thermoanaerobaculia; order Gp7-AA8; family Gp7-AA8; genus Gp7-AA10. Next base: position 1,650 of record JBGPFD010000139.1, read on the forward strand.
GCCGACGGTGGAGTAGGTCGAGGCCACCGCGACCGCCTTCCACTTGGCGAACATGTCGCGGAAATTGCGGAAGTGCGAATACGGCGGCGGCCCTTCGACCACGATGCGGAATCGCTCGTCGTCGTAGACGCCCTCGTGCCGCGCGACCTTCTGCGCGATCTCCTCGTACGCCGCGCGGAAGAACTCCACGCCCTCGCGCGTGGCGCGGTAGACGTAGAGCGGGCCCATGAGCGTGATGGCGTCGAAGTAGGCATCGAACGGCGCCGGCGTGTTCTGGCAAAGCCGCTTGATCTTCGACCACAGCTCTTCGGTCTCCGCGGCGTAGCCGGTGGCTTCGCGGAGGCGGTCGATGTCGAAGCGGATGCCGGAAATCGTCTCCAACCGCGCGATGACCTCTTGCAATTGCTTGACGACATAGGTGACCGCTGCCTCCGTCGGCTCGTCGCCGCGGAGGAAAGGAACGTCGAGGACGTACAGCGGCGCGCCGGTGAACTCGGCAGTGTGCTCGAACCATTTCACGTAGGTGTTGCAGCCGACAAAATTGCAGAGCACCAGGGCGGGGCGGGGGAGCGGGTGGCCGGTGGGGGTGATCCCCTTGAGCCACGCGCCGACGTCCGCTTTGACGTACGCGCAGTTGTCCGCCGCGTATCCCATCTCCTCGGCCACCAGGATCGGCTCGAGCGACTGGTGCCGGATGGCGAGCTGCAGCGCGTTGATTTCCGGATAGAACGGCACCAGGCCGAACGCCTCCAGCAGCTCGACGCAGTTGCCGGAGATCATCATGGCCACGGCCTGCGCCGACTCGAGCCGCGCGTACCAGCTCGTCATCAGCTCTTTCTGGCGTTGGTGAATGTTTCCGCGATATTCAGTCTTCATGGCGTTAGGTCCTAGGCGTTAGGCGTTAGGCGTTAGGCGTTAGGCGTTAGGCGTTAGGCGTTAGGCCTGACACCAAACGCCTAAACGAACAACAACGACTCCACGAAAGTCTCGATCTCCATCTGCGCGCGATCGAAGGTGAACAGCTTCTCCTCGAATTCGAGCAGAAGATGCGGGATGCCGACGCGCTCCATCTCGCGCTTGAAGAGGACGTAATCGAAATAGGCCGGCTCGCAGAACTTGGCGATGAACGACAGCACCGCGTCGGCCTTGTTGCGGCGCACCTTTTCGATCAGGCCATCGACGCGCGAGCGCTCGCCGTCGTGGCGCACCGACGAGTACACGGCGTCCTTCACGTACGCCTCGGCCAGGGCGCGCAGCGGATCGCCCTCGGTCGGTACGGCGTGGCGGAACCAGCGGCGGCCTAACGTGAAGTCGTCCTCCACGATGTAGCAGCCGGCCGCTTCGATCAGCTTGATCAGGTCGAGCGGAGGCTGTTCGCAGAACGCTCCTTCGATCACCACGCGGATCGAGTCGCGCGGCCGCGCCGGCCGCTCCATCCGTTCCCGCGCTTCGGTCAGCAGTTGGTTGTGTTCCTCGACCGGCATCAGATCCCCGGCGCGCACGAGCAGGTACAGCTCGTACGTGCTCAGCAGGTGCGGCTCGCGGCTGCGCAACGCGTAGAGGTCGGCGGTCAGGCTGCGATTGATGTTGTAGACCTCGATCGAATGCCGCAGCGCGTCGTCATCGGCGCGCCGGCCGGTCAGCTTTTGCAACTCCCAGCGCACGCGGTCGTAGTCGGCCGCGAGAAACTCGGCCGCGGCATCCGAGGGGCAGTTGTGGGGAAGATGGATGAAGTCGACGTACATGGAGGGGAAGTTCCGCTTCATCACGAAGCAGAGATTGCGCGCTACGTCGCAAATGGAGGTGAAAAGGAGGCCGTCGAAATCGCGGAGGCGGTTGGTCAGCCCGAGCTCCAGCGTGGTCTTGCAGATCGAGCAGATGAACGAGCCGAATCGCGAGTCGGCGTACTGCAGGTCCAGCCGGTCGCCCGCGCCGTGAATGCTGATCGGCAGCGCGCCGCTGGCGTGAATGATCTCCACCGGCGCGTAGACCGGGAAGTAGCCGATCACCTTCCCGCCCTGATGCGACTCTTTCCAGGCCTTCACGGAGTTGAAATCGACATCCGTGATCAGCTCTTCGCAGCGTGTGAGGACGTCGGCCATCTCATCCAACCATCGTCAGTCCGCCGTCGACGCTGACCACCTGTCCCGTGACATAGCGGCTGGCGTCGGAGGCCAGGAAGACGACCATGGAGGCGATCTCCTCCGGCTGCGCGAAGCGCTTCATCGGGATGGCGTTGACAATCGATCCGAGGATCTTGCGCGCGAACTCGTCCTCGTTCATCTCCGCGAGCAGCGCGGTTTCCGCAAGGCCGGGGCAGACGACATTGACGCGGATGTTGTCGCGGGCGTGCTCGCGGGCGAGCGTCTTGGAGAAAGCCACCACCGCCGCTTTCGAGCCGGCGTAGATCGCCTCGCCGAACGAGCCGACGCGCGCAGAGTCAGAGCTGACGTTGACGATGCATCCCCGCTTGCGCTCCACCATGTGCGGCAGAAACGCGAAACAGGTGTGGATCACACCCTTGTAGTTGATGGCGATGATCTTGTCCCACATGTCCGGCGTTGTCTTGAGGAAGGGCATGAGGCGATCCCATCCCGCGTCGTTGATCAGGATGTCGACCTTCTTCAGGCGGGCGAGGGCGTCGTCGCGGAATCGCTGCACCTGCTTGTAATCGGAGACGTCGACCTGCAGCGCTTCGATGCAACGGCCGGTTTCGGCGCGGATCTCCTTCGCCGTTTCATTCGCCACGTCGAGGCGGAGATCTCCGATCACCACGTCGGCGCCGGAATGGGCGAGCAGGTCGACGATGGAGCGCCCGATGCCGCGCGCGCCGCCGGTGACCACCACCGACTGGCCGCTCAGATCCACAAGTCTGCTGTCGCCATCGTGCATGCGGTGTCCTCCGTGCGCGTTTCCAGCTTGAAGAGCGAGGCCGCATTGTCGTGCAGCAGCTTCTGTTTGACGTCGGGCTTCAGCCCGAGCGCGTCGAGCTGATCGAGCGATTCCTTCCACGGCAGGCCGTTCGTTCCCCACAGACAGCGGTCGCTTCCGAGGCGGCTGTTGAGGAACTGCACGATCTGCGGCGCAAGGTATTTCGGCATCCAGGCGTCGATGCCGAACCAGATGTTGTCCCACTTGTAGCAGACCGACAGCAGCTCATCGACCCATGGCCATCCCGTGTGTGCGCCGACGAGCTTGAGCGTCGGGAAGTCGCATGCCACGCGATCGAGGAGCATCGGGCGGCCGCCCTCGCTGGGCATCGCCTCGAGCACGTGCCCGACCTGCAGCGACACCGGGACGTCGAGCTCGACGCATTTCGCATAGAGCGGATACATCTTGCGGTCGTCGAGCGGAATGTCGAAGCCGTAGATGTGAACGTAGACGCCTTTGAAACCGTGGCGCGTCACCGCGGTCTCGATTTCCGTCAGGCTCTCGCGGATGCGGAAGGGGTTGTAGCCTGCCAGCCCGGCGAAGCGATCGGGGTATTTCTCGGTGTACTGGAGGACGTCCTCGAGCTGCGTATCCATGTACATCCACTTGCGCCAGTACGACCACATCTTGGTTTGCGAGATGAGGACTTTTTGAACGCCCGCCTCGTCCATCTTGCGGAGCATCGTCTCGATCGATTCGAATCGCGGCAGGCCGCCGATGGCGCGCTCCATGCGGCAGAGCAACTCGCCTTCCTTGGCTCGGTCCCACTGCTCCATGAACGCCGGGGTGGCGACGTAGTACATGAAATCGATGGCATTTCGCGACTTGTCCGGCATGGCGGAAGCTTCGTCTGCGGGAGAACATCGGGCCATGACGGTCGTCACTCGATGATGTGATGGACGTCGGGCCGGGGGCTGCGTCATTCGCACGGCTTGCAAGACGTCCTTTCGTGCCGTCGAGTCCGCTGGGAAGCCTCCGGGCAGGCAGGCGCCGTGGCGCGCGTCGGCGCGCGAGGGCGTCCAACCTACCGCGGGATCCCGGACTATCCCGGTCTGCGCTACGACCCGATGCTGCGCGCACGACATCGTCGTCAAGAACGCTCTCGAGGCGCTCGACGAGGGCGCTCCACGATTCCTGACCTCGAGCAGCACGACGGCGTGCGATGCGAAGCGGCAGGACGTCATCGACGTGCCGATGCGATGCTACATGCGATGCTACAGTGGAGGAGTGCTCGACGTGTTGATCGAACCCAATCTGCCGAAGCCGGGGATGGTGGTAGTCGGGTACGAGAGCATCCCCGAGGCCGACGTCATCATCAACGAGCTGAACCTTCCCGCGCTCGCGCTGGGCGGCGAGGCATTCATGGTCATCGCCACGCACGGCCGCTACGATGAGGAAGCGCTCAAGCAGGCGGCGCAGACCGGCGTCGTACACGCGCTGGTCGCTAGTCCGAAACGCGCCGGAGTGATCCTCGACCAACTCCGCGAACGCGGCGTTGCGGGGATGGAACGCATCAAATCGCCGGCCGGACTCGACATCGGCGCGCAGGGAGCCGAGGAGATCGCGCTCAGCATCGTCGCGGAGATCGTTCAGGAACGCCGGGCCGGCCGTTTGAAGAAGGCGAGCGTCGTGCCCCGCGAGGAAGCACCAGGGGAAGCCATCGATCCGATCTGCAACATGACTGTGACCATCGCTGGGGCCCGTTATTCATCGGAGCACGACGGAAAGCGTTTTTACTTCTGCTGCGCGCATTGCCAGCGAACGTTCGAGAAGGATCCGAACCGCTACGCGCATGTCGCATGAGACGTTCGAGCTGATCGGCCGGCTGCGTCAGGCCGGGAAGCGCGCGACCATGGCCACGCTCGTTCGCACCGTAGGCACCACCCCGCGCAAAGAAGGAACGAAGATGTTCGTCGGCGAGGAGGGGGCCATCTTCGGCTCGGTGACCATCGGCGGCTGCGTCGACGCACGCGTGATCGAACATTCTGGCGAAGTACTGGCCTCCTCGACGCCTCGGCTGCTCAACCTGCAACTGGGAGACGAAGAAGCGTGGGAAATCGGATTGACTTGCGGAGGGGCGGTGGATGTCTTCGTCGAGCCGGTGGCCCCCGTTCTGCCGATCTACGACAGCGCTCTGAGCGAATGGCGGGCGGGGCGGGGAGTAGCGGTGGCGACCGTGGTGGGGTCGAAAGGGGAGGAAACAATCGGTTCGCATCTGCTCATCTACGCCGACGCTTCGGTCCGCGGCTCCGTGGGGAAGGAGCTGACGGGGACGCTGGCTCGGGATGTCCCGCATCTCGTCCGCTCCGGCGGCGGCTCCCGGACGCTCAGCTATCCCGGCGCGGAGGTTTATGTCGAGATTCTCCGCCCCGCGCCGACGCTGCTGATCTTCGGTGCCGGCGCGGTGGCCATCCCGCTGGTCACCTTCGCCAGGGCTCTCGGATTTCGCACCATCATCGTCGACGGCCGGCCACGCTTCGCAACGCGCGAGCGATTTCCGGAGGCCGACGAGATCCGTATCGGCATCGCATCCGAGATCGCAGAGCAGATCGAATTCGGTCCGGCCACTCCGGTCGTTCTCGTGGCACACGACTACAAGTACGATTTCCCGCTGCTGAAGAAGGCTCTGGCAACCGACGCGCCGTACATCGGGCTGCTCGGGAGCCGGCGGCGCGGCGTGGCGATTCTGCAGATGCTGCGCGAGGAGGGAGTGTCCGATCAGCAATTGGCACGGATTCATGTGCCAATTGGCCTGGATCTCGGCGGGGAGACCGCGGCGGAGATCGCGCTGAGCATCGTGGCCGAGGTGGTGGCGGTGATGCACGGCAGGAACGGTTCTGCGCTCAGCGCGAAGCCCGTCCCGCCGGAGGCCGCCGATGTACGGTGACGTGATTCTCGAACACGCGCGGCATCCGCGGAACTACGGGTCCCTCGAGGCCCCCGACATCCGGCACGAGGAGCTGAATCCGCTCTGCGGCGATCGCGTGCGCATCGAGCTGTCGCTCGGCAAGGACGGAACGGTTCGCGCCGCCCGATTTCAGGGAGACCTCTGCATGATCGCTAAAGCAGCGAGCTCCATCCTGACCGAGATGATCACCGGATGGACGCTGGACAGCGTGGGGCAGATGCCCGAACAACGGCTGCTGGAGGCTCTGCAGGCCGAGATCCGTCCCGCGCGCCTCGAGTGCGCGCTGCTTCCCCTCGGCGTCGTGCGGGCGGGACTCAACGCCTATCGGAATCGGAGGAGGTGATGCATTTTCAGGGCACGGTCACCATCAAGGCGCCGCGCGAGAAGGTGTGGGGGTTTCTCACCGATCCGCAGCAACTCACGAAGTGCGCTCCCGGTCTCGAGTCGCTCGAGGTGATCACTCCGAATCAGAAATTCCGCGCCGTGGCCTCCATCGGATTCGGCGCGGTGAAGGCAACCTTCATTACCGATGCCGAATGGATGGATCTCGACGCGCCGAATCGCGCGCGCATGAAAGCGCATGGAAAGGCGCCCGGAAGCGTGGTCGATGCAACGAGCGAAATGGCGCTGAGCGACGGGCCGGATGGCGCCACGGTGCTCAACTGGTCTTCGGATGTGACCATCGCCGGGGCCATCGCCAGTCTCGCGGCGCGTCTCATGAGCGTGGTGACCCAGAAAGTCACCGATTCGTTCTTTGACTGCGTGCGCAAGCAGATCGAAGAGCATTGAGATGAACTGTCGCCCCGAGCGTTAGCGAGGGGCCTGGAGGGGCGGTGCGATGCATCGGTCTGCCTTCCACCCTCCAGGCCCCTCGCTCCCGCTCGGGGTGACAGCAGCCAACGATTTGCCTGTAGCGGGACACCGGCCATAGACTTCCCGCTCTCATCCACAGTCGAACGCTCCGCAATTGCAACCGGGCCGGAGGGTGGCATGAAACACACCATTTCTCTCACCGTGAATGGCGCGAAACAGACCGCCGAGGTCGAGCCGCGCCTGCTGCTCGTTCATTTCCTGCGCGAAACACTCGGCCTGACCGGCACGAATGTCGGTTGCGACACCAGCCAGTGCGGTTCGTGTACGGTCATCGTCGACGGGCAGGCGGTCAAATCGTGCACGCTGCTAGCGGTGCAGGCTGATGGCTCGAACGTCACCACGATCGAGGGCCTGGCCCCCGACGGCAAGCTGCATCCGATCCAGCAGGCCTTCTGGGACAAGCACGGTCTGCAATGCGGCTTCTGCACGCCGGGCATGATCATGACCACGCTCGATCTGCTCAAGCGTAATCCGCATCCCAGCGAAGCCGACGTACGGCACGGAATCGACGGCAATCTCTGCCGCTGCACCGGCTATCAGAACATCGTCGCGGCGGTGCAGGAAGCGGCCGCGCGCATGAAGGGCTGAGGAGATATCCGATGGCATCGCGAATTTTCGGCTCGGGAATCAAGCGCCGCGAGGACCCGCGGCTGGTCACCGGTCAGGCGCGCTACACGGATGACTTCGTGCTGCCGAACATGGCCCACATGGCAGTAGTGCGCTCGCCTTACGCGCACGCGAAGATCCGGCGCATCGACATAAAAAAAGCCGCGTCGATGCCCGGCGTGCTCGGCGTGTTCACCGGGCAGCAGATGAAGGATGCCGGCTTCGGGCCGATCCCCTGCGCCTGGGTCGTTCCAGGTTCCAATACGAAAACGCCACCCTATCCGCCCATCGCCATCGACACCGTTCGCTA
>JBGPFD010000140.1:0-9227 GCA_041483175.1 Thermoanaerobaculia bacterium
CTCATAAATCGGCGAGTTCCACGGCTGGCCTTTGAGATCCCACTCCGGAAACCAGAGTTCTTCCGTAGCGCCGTAAAAGGAGCGCAGGTCGAAAAGGCCCATCATCGAAGCGATGGCTTTGAAGCGGTCCGTGTGTCCTTCAAACCAGTTCATCATGTACCCGCCGAACGACCATCCCATCGCTCCCATGCGGTTGCGGTCGACGTACGGCAGCGTTTCCAAAGCATCGGTAACGCGCATCAGATCCTGAAAGACCATGCCGCCCCAGTCGCGGGAGATTTCGGCGGTGAAGTCCTGCCCGAATCCGGTCGAGCCGTGCGGATTGGCGAAGGCGACGACGTAACCGGCGCCGGGATAGACCTGCCAATCTCCGCGGAAGGAATCGGCCCATTGCGACTGCGGCCCACCGTGGACGTTGAGAATCAGCGGATATTTCCTGGCCGGATCGAAGCCGTGCGGCTTGACGATGAACACCTGAATGCGCGCGCCACCGGCGCCGGTCACCCACATCCGTTCCGCCGGCCGCACATCGACCTCGCGAAGCAGCTCGTCGTTGAGGTGCGAAATCTGTTGTGCGGCAGCCTTGAGACCAGCGCGGAAGATCTCGCTGGGTTGCCCGACGGAGCGATGGACGAAGAAGATCTGGCGCCCATCGCGCGTCACGTCGAAGGCGTCGATGGTCTGCTCGTCGAGGACTTTGGCGATCGCGCCGCCGGCGATGTCAAGGCGGTAGATCGGATTGTCTCCTTCCGCCGGTCCGGTGAAGAAGATCGATTTGGAATCTGCGCTCCAGTGGAAGTCGTCGATCCAGTTGTGGAAATCGCGCGTGACGATCCGCGACGTTCCGCTCGTGCGGTCGTAGAGCGCGAGCATGAAGAGGCTCGACTCGTACCCGGGCTGCGATTGCGTCCGGTAGGCGATGAAGCGGCCGTCGGGCGAGTATTGCGGCGAGTCGTCGTACGCGGGATTCGACGCGGTGATTGCGCGCGGCTGTGCGTTCGGCGTGGCGAGCGAAATCAGAAAGAGATCGTTGTTGGTGGATGATTCCGGATGCGCGTCGTGATTCGACGCCACCGCGATTTCGCTGGAATCGGGCGAGAAGGCGTACTGCAGGGGCCCTCCGAGCTGAAACGTCGGCGTGTCGAACGCGCCCGGCGTGACGTCGCGCGTCTCGCCGTTGGCGGCATTGACGATCCACGTATGCGTGGCGGTGCCGTCCTTCCATGCCGTCCAGTGACGATACAGAAGCCGGTCGGCCATGTGCGCGTGCAGCTTTCCCTTGTTCCAGAGGTCGGCAGTTTTCTTGTTGCAGGCGTCGTCACCGCTGCATTCCGGATAGACGTCGGTCGAAAAGGCGACCGTTTTTCCGTCGGGCGACCAGAGCGGATCGGAAACGCCGGTGGAAATCTTCGTCAGCTCACGGGCATCGCCGCCCGTGAGCGGCAGCAGATAGAGATTCGATTGCCCGTCCTTGGTCCGGACGAACGCGACGGTGCGGCCGTCCGGAGAGATCCGCGGGCTGGAATCGTTGTCGCCCTGCGTGATCGACCGCGCGTTCGTCCCATCGGCATTCATCATCCAGATCCGCGACGTCCGTTTGGCGCGCGGCAAATCGTTGGTACCCACCGTGAAGACGAGGTTCCGCTCGTCGGGTGAAAGCGAAAGATCGCCGATGCTGGCGACGCGGTAGAGGTCCTCGATAGTGAACGCCCGTTTCAGCTGGGCGACGCTGCTGGTGGCGGCAAAGAGAACGACGACGAAGAAAACGGCTCGCTTCATGCGGGCCATCCTAGCAATTCCGAAGCCGCGCTATGATGCGCGTTTCCGAAGGAGCGTGCAGGATGGCCTTGCTCGAAGGAAAGACAGGCATCATTTTCGGCGTGGCCAACAAGCGCTCGATCGCCTGGAGCATCGCGCAGGCGCTCTCGCGCGAAGGGATGCGCCTGGCGTTTACCTATCAGGGCGAGCGGCTGAAGGAGAGCGTCGAGGCGCTGACAAAGACGATCGACGGCTCGCTGCTGCTGCCATGCGACGTCACCGCGGACAAGGAAATCGACGCCGTGTTTCAGAGCGTCGGCGACGCGTTCGGCCGGCTCGACGTGCTCGTCCACTCCGTGGCGTACGCACCGCGCGAGGATCTGGAGAACGAATTCGTGAAGACCACCCGCGAAGGATTCAAGGTGGCGCACGACATCTCCGCCTATTCCCTGGTCGGACTGACGCGCGCCGCCCTCCCGCTCATGGAAAAAGGCGGAGGGGGATCGGTGATCGCCATGACCTATTACGGCGCAGAAAAAGCGGTGGAAGGCTATAACCTAATGGGTGTGGCCAAGGCCTCGCTCGAGGCCAGCATCCGTTATCTCGCCGCGAACCTCGGGCCGAAAAACGTCCGCGTCAACGCCATCTCCGCCGGCCCGGTGAATACCCTCGCCGCGCGCGGCATCAGGGGATTCACCAGCATGCTGAAACACCACGCGGAGAAGGCGCCTTTACGCCGCAACGTCGAGCTGGAGGAGATCGGAAGCACCGCGCTCTTCCTCGCCTCGCCGATGTCGTCCGCCATCACCGGCGAAGTGTTGTACGTCGATTGCGGCTACAACATCGTGGGAGTCTGAGGGTCGAATTTACTGTCTTCCCGTCAACACGTATTCGCCGCTCGGCGCCTCGGCTCCGCCCTTCGGCTCGAGGGTCACACCCAGCGATTTGATCTTCTCCGGCGCCGGAACGTTGTCGATGGTCAGCGTGGCATTCCCTGACGGTGGAACGTCGAACACGCCGGCGCTCTGCGGTTTTGCGGCATTCGCGCGTGTAATCCAGAGCTGGTAATTCTTCGAGGCGCCGTTCGGCGGCAGGTCGGAGAGAACCACGATGGCCCGCCCTGCTGCCGGATCGACGAACATCTTGCCTGACGCTGCGATGTGCTGACCTGCGAGGGCGATGGTTCGTGTCTGCGGTGATGCGACGGCGGCGAACATTCGTTCATTGCGCTGCGTCAGGTGATGATTTTCCGCCATGAGCTGGCGGATCTCGGCTTTTTCGGTTTCGACCGACTCGCGCATTCGCCGGATGTCGAGCTCGCGCCACCCCCAAAGTGCGAGAAACAGCAGGGCAGCCGAGGCAAGCCACCAACGATGAAAGTAAAAATACCGGCGCTCGACGAGCGTGGTTTCGCCGATCTCGATGTTTTCATCCGCCATCAGCGTTTCGGCTCCTCGGTCGTGCTGCGGCGGGGAAACTCCATATCGGTACGCACGCCGGCTCGCTTCGGTGTCCTGCGGCCAGGGAAACCACTCGTTTTGCCGCCGGACTCGCGGTTCGAGCTATGCCCGCCCGCGCCGCCCTCCCAGAAGCCTTTGCCTTGCACGTTTTCGCGGGGATTTCCTGCCACGGTGGGATTCTATCGCTTACTGCGAGTGGAACGTGTAGTCGATGGCAATGTGGTTGCCTTGGATGCGCCCCTGTACGCGCACGGTAGCGGTCACTGGAGAGACGCCGGTGGTTACGCCTTCTCCGCGCAGCTCAAATTGATCGCCGTTCGTGACCAGGCTTCCGGTCATGCGTCCCTGGTCGTCCTGAGCGGTGGCCGATGCGGACGGGCGGCCGATCATCTGCGCCGCGGCCAGCTCTGCGGCGCTCTCGGCCAGCGCAGAGGCCACTACGCGCGACCGGAACCGCTGCGCCTCGTGGAGGGCGCGCGAGGAGTCGATCAGCATCAGCTCCATCAGGCCGAAGTAGAGAATGGCCAGGGCGATGGCGGAGATGAGGACGTATCCTCGTTGCTCAGTTGTGCGGCCGCGGAACGAATATCTCATCGATGGCAATCCGGCTCTGCTCGTCTCTCGCCGTGATGCGCACGGCATTCTGTCCTGTATTCAAACTGAACGATCCGATCTGGAACTCGGGGACGCCGCGCGCAACCCAGTCGGCCGACAACTGTGTCGCGTTGAACGCCTTGCGATGGACTTCGCCGGCCGCGCGGAAATCGTAGACCACGGTCTCGGCAAAACCGGTCTGGCGGAGTGTGTACAGCAGCAGCGTCTTCGGCGTTTGCGAATACCCCTGGAATTCCGCGGGATAGTAGGTCGTGTCGAGAACGTCTTTTCGTAGCCGGGCCATGACCGCCCCGACCTCGGGATGGGCCATGTAGTTGATCGGATAGCGCTGCTCGTTGCGGCGCATGTCGGCGGTCAAGGTCACGATGATGAGCAGAAACGTCCCGAAGATTGCCAGCGTGACAACCACTTCCATCAACGTGAAACCAGGCGCGCGTCTCACCACAGGCCGGATCCCCCGGTGTCTGCACGGACAATCGAAAGCTTTGCCTCCTGGGTGTTTCGCCAGCGGACGATCAGCGTGATGTTCTTTACGTCCGCGCGCGGAGCATCGACGCGGACTACCGTGGTGAATGGCGCCAGCGGGGCAAGAAGCGCGGTGTCGGATTGAAAGACGGGAAGCTGCGCGTCGAGCTGTGCGAAATCGATCCGCCGCCAGATCTCCGTCTCGTTCGAGAGTGCCTGATACGCCAGGATCGTCTCGTTGGCCTGGCGGAGATGGCGCCGGCGATCCGTGAACATGACGATCGTCGTGGTGATGACGATCGTCAGGATCAGCAACCCTACCAGGACTTCGACCAGCGAAAAGCCGCGAGACTTTGCCATCCGAGAGGCTCGATTGTACCTTCCGAAAGACGTAGAGCCGCCTCTCAGGCGGCTCGGCGCCGGCTAAGAGCCGGCGCTACGTTGACCGGGTGCTGGACTCCACCTCCGCGATGAAGGGCCGCTTCGCCCCTTCGCCGACCGGATTCCTGCACGTCGGCGGCGCCCGCACCGCGATTTTCAACCTCCTGCATGCCCGCCGCTTAGCACCATGCCGAGCAGATCATCAGCTCGCTCCAGTGGCTCGGTGTCGAAAGACGTAGAGCCGCCTCTCAGGCGGCTCGGCGCCGGCTAAGAGCCGGCGCTACGTTGACCGGGTGCTAGACTCCACCTCCGCGATGAAGCTCCGCTTCGCCCCTTCGCCGACCGGATTCCTGCACGTCGGCGGCGCCCGCACCGCGATTTTCAACCTCCTGCATGCCCGCCGCCACGGGGGGCAGATGCTGCTCCGGATCGAGGATACTGACGTCGAGCGCTCCCGGCAGCACCATGCCGAACAGATCGTCAGCTCGCTCCAATGGCTGGGTGTCGAATGGGACGAAGGGCCGGTCTACCAGAGCGATCGCCTCGCACGGTATCGGCAGCGGGCCGCGGAACTCGTGCAGGCCGGCAGCGCGTATCACTGTTACTGCACCGTGGAGGAGCTCGAAGCGGAGCGCCTCGCGGCCGAGGCCGCCGGAATCGCCTACCGCTACTCGGGGCAGTGCCGGACGCTCGCCGTCGCGCCACTCAACGCGACGCACGTGATCCGCTTCAAGGTGAACCGCGGGGCGATCGACTTTCATGATCTGATTCGCGGCGACGTCCATTTCGATGCGGAGCTGATCGACGATTTCGTGCTCCTGCGCTCCGACGGCAACCCGACGTATCACCTGTCGGTGGTAGTCGACGACATCGATATGGGCATCACGCACGTGGCGCGCGGCGACGATCATCTATCAAACACCCCGAAGCACATCCTGCTGTTCCGCGCATTCGGAGCGCAGCCTCCGGTCTTCGCGCACCTTCCGCTGATCCTCGGGCCAGACCGCAAGCGCCTCAGCAAACGGACCGGTGCAACCTCGGCCGAGGAGTATCGCGACATGGGCATCGTCCCGCAGGCGCTCTTCAATTTCCTCACGCTGCTCGGATGGTCGCCCGGCCGAGACCGCGAGGTTTTCAGCAGAGAGGAAGCCGCAGCGATGTTCGATTTCGCCGACGTTAACAGCGCGCCGGCAGTGTTCGACGTTGAAAAACTGCTGTGGATGAACGGGCAGTACCTGATCCGTATGAGTCCGGAAGAGATTTACCCGCACCTCCTGCCGTTCCTTCCCGAACGGCGTCCGGCTCACGAGATGCTCGCCCTCATCGAGCTTTACCAGAAGCGCGCGCGCACACTGCGGGAAATGGCGGAGCAGATCCGGTTTTATTTCGTCGCCGATGACACGGTCGAGTACGATCCGGAAGCGGTTCGAAAACATCTGAAAGGCGTCGATGTTTCGGACCCGTTGCGCAAGCTTCATGACGCGCTTGCATCAGCCGAGCCTTTCAACGTGATCACCACCGAGGCCGCGCTGCGGAATCTTGCGCAGGAACTCGGGATCAGCGCAGCGAAGTTCATTCATCCACTGCGTCTCGCGCTGACAGGAAAAGGAGCCTCGCCGCCCGTCTTCGATGTCGTCGTCGTTTTGGGAAAGGAAAGGACGCTAGGCCGGCTTCAGCGGCTTATCGAGCGTCTTCCGGAGATCGCGGCTTCAGGATGATGTGCACGACATACGCGAGCACAAAGACACCGGACGAGATCCAGTGCGCGATCGTCATCGCCTGGCGCGTGGCGTCCGCGGTCGACACCTGAACCAGGTAACCGGACAACACCATCGGCGCGATCGCGGCCATCGACCAGAAACCACTCTTGCGCTTCGGAGCGGCCGGACTGCGGAACTTCGCCCAGATGTGTTCGTTGAAGATCCAGCCGAACGCGAAGACCAGCAGCGGTGCGATGAGCACGTGCGACGACAACAGGAACGGCTGCCACGGATGGTTGACCACGGCGAACGGATCGTCGCTCTTCATGCCGTACTTCATCCAGGCGAAGACCACGCCGGTCACCACCGTGAGCAGCGCGCAAAGCTGCAGATAGGCGATCTGCAGGCGGCTCATCGCGCCGTTGCTCCGGCGAGGACGTGATGGAGCGCGAGGATTTTTCGCGAGGCGTTGACGATGGCGCGGCCGGTGAGGCTGGCGCCGGAAATCGGACGGACGGCGCCGTTCAGCGCCAGATCGCGATCGAGTTTGCGGCCGAGAAGCTGATCGAGCCAGCGCCGCTTGGGGAAGTAGTCGGTCGGCTCGTCGAAGGAGAGGATGTCGATTGAATCGATCGTCCCATCCGCCTTCACCACGACCATGACCGTCTCCGGCTCGGTGCGCACGCGGTGGCTGTCGAAATAGGCAAAGCGACCGTCGCTGCCGGCGTAGCGGATGATCAACGCATCGTCGAACTCGCCGCCGCTCTCTTTCCGCGCTGCGGCGAGCTGCTCCGGCGTCAGAAAGAACTTCTGCCGGCTGACCGTAGTGCCCGTGGGGAACGCGCTCGCCAGCGCCTGCTGCTGGGTCATCAGCACCCGGGCGTTTGCCGCCGCAGTGACGAAGAAGAGGGCGATCGTCAGGCGCTGTATCATTAAAAAATATAGCCGAGACCGAGGTTGAATTGGTCCGTTCCGGTTCCGGCGCGGTTGGTCGCCCTCTGCCAGTCGATTTTGATCACGGTCTGGGGAATCGGCTTGGCCGCCACGCCGAGCGTGAACAGCCGGCCGTTGTTCTCCGGATTGCGCGCGTAGCCGCGCGGCACGCTGCGCTGGGTGTCGAATCGCTCGACGCGCGCGTATGGCGTCAGCGAGAAGTCGCCGCGCGTGAAGATCTGATATCCGCCCTCCACATACCAGCCGCCGAAGCTCTCACCGACAGAGGCATCACCCACGAGGCTATTCGTCTCGTTGACCCGCGCCGCGTCGCCGATCGAGCCGCGTGCGTAGATGCCGCGGAGCGTCACGCCGCGGAATTTCGACTCGGCATGTACTTCGCCCAGATTCACGCGCGCGTTGAACTCGGCCCCCTGTCCCGAATTGCCGCTGTAGAACGATCCGCCGAAAAACGTCCCCTCGATCGGATGCCAATCGGCGCGTCCCACAGCGGCCCACGTGCCGGCAGCGGCTTGGGCCGCCCCCTGCCGCCCCTCGCGGATCGCTGATTCCGAGTGGAAGCGCGACGACTGAAGCCCCGTCACGACGTATGCGCGGTACCTGAGACGCCCCACGTCGCCGAACACGCCCGCTCCTGCCTCGGACCACGTGGTGGGGATGATCCGGTCATCCACAACCGGACGGCGCGCGCCGAAGTAGGCGGTTGGTTCGTGTAGCTCGTTGATCAAGCCGACCGGAATCAACACCAGACCGGCGCGGACGTTGATTTTCGGCTTCACGAGGTAATCGAGGTAGCCGAACTCCATCTCCACGTTACCGCCGTGCTCGAGATTTCCGTGCTCGATTTCCGTTTCGGAATTGAACAGCACGCGATCGTTGAACTTGTAACCGGTGTAGACCACAGCGCGGACCCAGTCCGCGGTAGCGGTTTCGCCCGATCGAAAGTTCTGGTAGACGAACTCGCCGTAGCCACCGATCGAAAGGCCGGGCGCGCTGTGGTAGACCTTCGACGCCGCGGCGCCCAGACCGTACTGCGAAACGGTGGCCTGCGCTGCCGGCCGCTCCTGGCCGCTCTTGAGCGACTCGATCTCGCGCGACAGCACGTCGATCTCGCGCTGCAGCTCGGCCACGTCGCTCGTCTGCTGAAGATGCTGCACTTTTTCCTCGAGCGCTTTCAGCCGCCGATCGAAATCCTGGACATCCTGCGCCATGCCGGCTCCGGCGATGGCCATAGCAATCAGAGCAGCCGAGAGTCGTTTCATCACTACCTCGATCGAAGGATCTGTTGGTCCTCGGTAATGAAAATCGCCGTGATGTCATGTGCGCGTGCCCAGCGCAGCCCTTCTTCGGTTCCGATTACGTAGAGCGCGGTCGAGAGAATGTCGGCCACGAACGCGGACGGATGAAGAACGGAGACCGACCCACGCGGTGGGAGTGCCTCGCCGCTGCGCGGATCGATGATGTGCGTGAAGCGGCGGCCGCTGGCGACGAACGATCGTTCCGAACCGGAGCTGGTCGACAGCGATTCGTCCTGCAGTGTCATCGGAACCAGAGCGCGATCGCGATGCAGCGGATCGGCGATGCTCACTGCGCGCAATTCGCCGTAGGCGGCGAGCTGTCCGCCGAAGTTGATCAGCGCCGAGGCCGCTCCACGGCTGCGAAGAACGCCGAGCATTCTGTCGATGGCGTAGCCCTTGCCGAACGCGCCTTCTTCGAATCGCGCACCATTCGCCAGGGCAATCGTGCCGTGGTCAAAACGGACGTTGTCGATCGCTGTTCGGGCAAGCGCGACTCGAATCGTCTCGTGATCGGGCGCGGCGCCATCGCCGCGCGTCTTCCAGACATCGATGAGCGGCCGCACTAGAGGGTTGAAGGCGCCGTCGGTCTGGCGTGA
>JBGPFD010000141.1:0-9130 GCA_041483175.1 Thermoanaerobaculia bacterium
CGCGGCTCGTTGAGAATGCCGACGATCCGGTTGCGCGTTGTCTGCGGTTTCGTGGAAACGATGGAGACTTTCTGCCCCAGGATGCGGTTCAGAAGCGTCGACTTGCCGGCGTTCGGGCGGCCGACCAGGGCGACAATTCCGAAGCGGGGATCGCCCAAGTCTCACGCGCCTTGTTCTTCGATTTCCCGCCATTCGGGATCGCGGGAAACCTTCACACGGTAGATGCGCCGGCGGTCGGCACGCTCGATTTCGAAACGGTAGCCGTTCTTGGTCATCACTGTTCCGGATTTCGGAACGCGCCCGAGCGTGGTGAAGATCAGGCCTGCCACGGTCTCGTAATCCTCTCCGGCGAGATGCGCGTCGAGCATTTCCTCCAGCGCGTCGACCCGGAGCTGACCGCTGACCAGGTACTCGTCATTTCCGAGATCGACGACCGTCGCTTCCACCCCCTCATGCTCGTCGCCGATGTCCCCCACGATGTCCTCCACGATGTCCTCGATGGTGATGATGCCGGCCGTCCCTCCGAACTCGTCGACAACGATGGCCACCTGCATGTGCTCGCTCTGCAACTCGCGAAGCAGTTCCGACACTTTTTTCGTTTCCGAAACGTACAACGGCGGACGGGCCAGCTCGGTCACGCTCTTCGGCTGCTTACGCACCACAGCGTCGAAGACGTCCTTGATGTGCACGATGCCGGTGATGACGTCGATCGTGTCGTGGAACACCGGAATCCGCGAGTATTTCGATTCGCTGAAGACGCGTGCCAGCTCGTCGATCGATTTGCGATCCTCGACTGCCAGGACGTCGATGCGCGGCGTCATCAGCTCCCGCGCCATGCGATCGCCGAATTCGACGACCGAATGGATCATCTTGCCTTCACTGGCCTCGAGGATCCCCTCCTCCTCGCCGACATCGATGAATGCCTGCACCTCCTCTTCGCTCGGCTCCTCGTTCTCGCTCTCCTCGGCCTCCTGCCGGGCGAGCCGCTCGAACATCCGTCGCAGCGGAAAGAGCGCCGGCCAGAAAAGGTAGTAGAAGAAATACGAGAACGGGATCATCTGCTTGAGCATGAGCTCTCCGACATCGTCGGGGATGAGGGCCAGCACGAATTTCCAGACGCCGGCGATCACCAGCCAGCTGAGGACCGCCGCCAGCGACGCGATCCCGATCGGCTCCCGGCGAAGAGCCATGACCGTCGCCCCGACAGCCAGAATGAGTGCAATCTGCAGGAGCGCGCCGCTCATGAGCTGCAGGTTGCGCGGGTCGTAGAAAAACCACCGCCGCCCCTTCTCGAGTTCCGCGTCGCCGCTCCAGCGGCGGAGCGTCACCGGGCTGACCTGGAGGGCGAAGTGCCGGGCTGCGTCGAAGATCAGGTAGAAGATCCCGCAGATGATGGCGGCGATGATCCACTGTCCATGTGAGAGACTACTTCCCATCGGGCGTGGGCCGGAATTCTATCAACTGAGAAAGAGGGCCACCACGGCGGCTATAAGTGACGCTTTCATCAGCACTTCGGCGCGATGGTGCAGTTTTCGGAACGTCCGCCGGCGTGGATCGTCTTCCGGCTGATCGGGCGCCATCTCGCGCCGGCGCGCCTCGATGGCCGGTTCGAGCATGCCGATCTCGTAAACCACGGTAAACGCTAGAAATGCGATGGCCAGCCATCGGACCGCGATCCATGGCGTTGCGGCATGCGTCTCCCACGCAAGGTAGCGAATGCCGGCTCCGGCGATGATCAGGACGACGGCGCCGATCCTGACCCGCGTGAACAGCCGCAGAGCCGGGCCGAAAATCGCCCCCGCCTCCTGCCGCGGGAGCGCCCTGAACAGCAGCGGCGCAACCACTCCTCCGAGGACGACAGTTCCGCCGATCCAGAGGGCGAGGCCCAGTTGGTAAAGAAAGTTCACCGCGAGATAGGACCAGTTCGGCATCTTTGAAATGAGTTAGCCGTTAACAGTTACAGTTAACAGGACCGTGGGCAAGTGTAGCTGTTCCCTGTTAACGGTTAACTGTTAACCTTTGCATATGAGCGCCGCCTCCTTGCTGCTGATCACGGCGTTAACGATTCCGACGAACATGCTCATCCTGCGCTCCGGGGAGCGCATCGGAGTCGAAGGGACCATCACCGTGGAGGATCGCCGGGTGCTCTTCCGCTCCGGCGGCGGTTTTTATTCCGTGGCCTCGGACGAAGTTGATTTTACGGCGACCCGGGAGGCAGGAGAGCCGGCCGCGTTTCCGATTGCGGCACGGGGAAAACTGCGCGTCACGCCCGAAGAACGCGACCGTCTGCTTCGCGATCTGGAGCAGAACCACTCCGGCACGGCGTCGCCGGCGAACGCGCTGGAAGTGCCGCCCGGCCCGTCGCCTTCGGAACGGCGGCAGGCGATGCGGGATGAGTGGTCGTGGAAGCGCGAGGCGCGCGGATACGAGGAAGCCATCCGGCGCGCCCGGGAAGCGGCCGATCTGTTGCGCGATCGAGCCGAGGAGCTCAAGGCGCACATCACGGGGCTGCTCGCGCTCGGGTATAAGCCGGAGCAATTCAGCTACGACACGACCCAGCTCGCGTACACGATTGATCAGATTCCTCAGGCGGAACTCGAAGTGCAGCGCGCGCAACGCGCCTACGATCAGTTCCGCGACGACGCGCGCCGCCAGGACGTGACACCGGGCTGGTTGCGGTAGGGCACGGCTGCGCCGTGCCGTTCCCCGGGGTGCGGCACGGCGCAGCCGTGCCCTACACTTCCGGCCCGAAGCTCTCCGCGATCATCGATGACCCGTCGATGCCTCTCTGTTCGAGCGCGCCATGAACGCGCGCGAGAAAGCCATCGAAGCCGGCGGCCATGAGGATGGCGCCGCCGAGCCTGCGGCGATTCCGCGCGATCAGCGTCTCGATTTTGCCGCTCTCGTGAACGATCGCGCCGCTGCGCGCAAGAGGATCGAAGTCGGCGGCGTAGAGGATGTGGCGCCGGTCGGGCTCATAGAGGACGGTGATCTTCCGCGAGTCGTGCACCGCGAGCAGGTGCAGAACAATGCTGCGAACGGGGGCGATGCCGGTATCGCCGGCCAGAAACACCGCGGGCCGGGAATCGTCATCGGGCAGCACGAAATCGCCGTAAGGACCCTCGACCGAAACCGCCGCGCCCCGGCCGAGTTGCTTCAAAGCGACCCCCCCACGTCCCGGGCCGACCCGCACACAGAGCTCCAGTGCATCGGGCCGCTCCGGCGCGGAGGCGATCGTGTAAGCGCGCGAGACTCCCTCGGGAAAATGAAAGTTCACCCACTGGCCGGGAGTAAACAGAAAATTCCGCTCCGGAAAGGAGACCGTCAGCTGGAGCACCGCGGGAGCCAGCTCCTGGATGTCGGCGACCGTTGCGGCGTAGGTGGTCACGACCACATCCCTGCTTTGGCCAGCTTCTGGATCTTCTTCACGATGCGGTCGCGTTTGAAGCCGCGCAGGTGATCGAGGAAGAGGTGCCCTTCCAGGTGGTCGATCTCATGCTGGAGCGCGCGGGCCATCAATCCCTCGCCGGTAAGTTCTCGCGGATCCCCGTTGCGGTCGAGAAAGCGCACGCGCACTTTTTCCGGCCGCGAGACGATCTCGGTGAAATCGGGAATCGACAGACACCCTTCGTCTTCAGTCACGTGGCCCTCGATCTCGAGAATCTCGGGGTTGATCAGCACGTGCAGGCCGGCGGGACGCTTACCGACGGACAGATCGATGACTGCCAGGCGTTTGGCGATGCCCACCTGGTTCGCGGCCAGACCGATTCCCGGCGCGGCGTGCATCGTCAGCACCATGTCGTCGATCAACTTCTGCAACGCGTCATCGAACGCAGTGACCGGCTGCATACGGCGGCGAAGAACCTCGTCGCCGTACTTGCGGATCGGGAGAACGGCCAATCAGCTACCCCGTTTTTTCAAGCTCTCGATCATCGCTTCTACTGTGTGCTCGGCGCGCTTCTTGTAAAAATCATCGAGAACTTTGCGGATGCCCGGGTACTTCGCGAGAGCGTTGTCGAGCTTTTCCTTGTCCAAACGGAGCAACTCCGTCGGCTGTGAAGCAGTGATGGTGGCCGTGCGCGGTTTCCCGGTCAGGACGCTGACTTCGCCGAAAAAGTCGCCATCGCCAAGCTTGGCCAAATAGACGCTTTTGCCGGCTCCGCGCGTGTAGACCTTCACCTCACCGCTGGCGATCACGTACATCGACGAGCCGGCCTCCCCTTCGCTGATGATCACGTCGCCTTCGCGATGCTGCTCGAGCTCCATCTCCTTCACCAGAGCGGCACGTTCGTCGGTTTTGAGGACCTCGAACAGCGGGCTCTTCGGCACGGGCCGGTTGAACAGCGGCTCGGCATGTGCCGGCGCGGCGGCCGCGTGCGCTGACGGTCCAGCGTGCTCGCGGACTTTCTCCGCCTTCTTGCGGACGGCGATGGCCTGCACCGTCAGGCCGTTGTCGTCGTAGTACTTCGCGGTCAGCTCGTACTGCTCGATGGCCTCGGCGATTGCGCCTGTGCCCGCCAGTGCCTCTGCGTACTGCAGGCGGA
Organism: Thermoanaerobaculia bacterium; assembly: GCA_041483175.1. GTDB lineage: Bacteria > Acidobacteriota > Thermoanaerobaculia > Gp7-AA8 > Gp7-AA8 > Gp7-AA10. The sequence continues at coordinate 4,545 of JBGPFD010000141.1, forward strand.
TGCGAGGATTGCTGGGGTAATTGTCGAGATCCTTCTTGAGCACGGGAGCCGCTTGCGCGTACTCCCTCCGAGCCAGGAGGTTTGCACCACTTTCTTCAGCCATGACGCCGGTATTGTATCGAAGCGCGCTGATCGGGATCCGGTGTGGCGGCGGGCGCCCTCGCCCGCCGGGCGCGCGGGCACGCGCACCCCCTACACCTAATACTTGATCCGCCTCAGCTCCAGTTTGGCCGACGATGCCAGCGTGGAATAGGGGTATTTGCGGATGCACTCCTCGAATGTCCGCCTGGCCATGGCGAGATCGCCGCTCTTCTCGTACGTCATGCCCATCTTGAACATCGCGTCGGGCGCCTTGTTCTGCTCGGGATACTCGCGGGTCACCCGTTCGTAGTAGCGCATGGCGCTGCTGTAGTCGCCCGCGGCGTAGTACGTCTCCCCGACCCAAAAGAGGGCGTTGTCGGCAAGACTGCCGTTCGGATCGGCGTCGAACACCCGCTGGAACGTCACGCGCGCTTCGGAGTGCTTCGCCTGACCGTAGAGGATCACCGCCTGGCGATACGTTTCGGCGATGTCCGCCGCACGGAGGAGTTCCGCCTTCGGCTGCCCGTCTGACTTTGGCGCCGGCTGTTGCGGGACAGTCGCGGGCGCCTGTCCTCCACTCTCAAGTTTCGCGATGCGGGCGTTGAGGACATCGAGCCGGTCGAGGAGCTCGGCCATCGACGTCTGCAGCTCGTCCAGCCGCGCCTCGACGGACGGTGAACTCTGCGCCAGCGGCTGCGGCGGGGGAACGGTGCTTGGCTCGTCGTCACTCCTCTTCGACGAGGCGCATGCCGCGACGAACAGGTCGAGGACGAGGGCCGCCCAACGTTTCATGCGGCCTTCAATTGATCGAGGCGCCGCCTGGCCTTGTCCGCGAACTCGCTCTTCGGGAACTCGGAAATGACGCGTTCGTAGTAAAGGCGCGCCTCCGCTTTTCTTCCCATGCCGGCGAGCGACGTGGCGAGATCGTAGAAGACCGCGTCGCGTTCGCGGTAGTTCGGGTACGTGTCGACGATTCCGTTGAGGCGCAGGATGGCCGCGCTCCAGCTTCTCCGCTTCATGTAGAAATGAGCGACGATGAGTTCGTGCTTGGCCAGCCGGTCGAGCGCATCCTGAAGCCGCTTCTCCGCCTCGGGACGCACGGGGCTATTGGGAAACGTCCTGATCACGTCGGTGAGCTTTTCGACCGCTTCGCGCGTCTTCTGCTGATCGCGATCGGGTTTCTCCATCTGCTTGTACGCCACCATGCCGATCTGCAGCATGGCGTAGTCGGCGCGATCGCTTCCGGGATAGCGGTTGATGAAGTCGCGGTACTTGTATTGCGCCTCGACGAGGTTCACCGGATCGCCCTGCTCGTAATACGTATCGGCGACGCGCAGCAATGCACGCCGGCCCAGGGGATCATTCGGGTTGTTCTCGTAAAGATACGAGTAGTACGTTCGCGCGCGCGGATACTTTTTCCGCGCGAACTGCTCCTCCCCGCGGTTGAAGAGCTGCTCTTTGCTGAGCTTCGTCAACTCCGGATCGACGGTCGGGCGCACCGGGCGCCGGGCGCCGCTGTGACAGGCAGCGAACGCCAGCGCCAGCGCCGCCACGATTGCGATTCCAGTTTTTTTCAATCGATTACACCTTCATTGAAGTAACAGCCGCGCGGATTGACTCCATTGCCGCGGTCCGGTCCTGGCGGCCAAAAACCGCCGATCCCGCCACGAGAATGGAGGCCCCGGCCGAGACGACCAGCGGCGCCGTTTTCACGTCGATGCCCCCATCCACTTCGATTTCCACCGGTAAGCCACGCTCGCGGATCATCTGTGCGATATGACGGATCTTCGGCACAACAGGTTCGATGAAGCGCTGACCGCCGAATCCGGGATTGACGGTCATCGCCAAGACAAAGTCGCAGAACTCGATTGCCGTGGTCAGTGATTCCACCGGGGTAGCGGGATTGATGGCAATTCCAGCCTTGGCCCCTCCGTCGCGGATCAACTGCAGGGCCCGCTGCAGATGTGGCTCCGCCTCGACATGAATGGAGATCAGATTGGCCCCTGCCTCGAGGAAGCGTTCGATGTATCGCTGCGGCTCGGCAATCATCAGATGGCAATCGAACGGCAACCTGCTGTGCGCGCGGCACGCTTTGACGATTCCCGGCCCGATGGTGATGTTCGGCACGAAATGCCCGTCCATCACGTCGAGATGGAGAAGGTCCGCGTTTTTCTCGACACTCGCGATTTCGTCCGCGAGCCTCGCAAAATCGGCGGATAGCAGCGATGGGGCAATCTTTACGTTCACGGGATTCACGAGTTAACAGTTAAAAGGCCTTCAATTTCGTTAACTGTTAACTGTTTACTGGCTTTTCGGTTTTTCCACGATGGCAGTCTCTTCCTGACGGCTGACGACGACGGTGATCGGATCGCGCGCGCTCACCGGCGCGCCGCGAAGGGGGAACTGTCGGATGATTATGCCATCGCGGATTCCCGGATAGGTCTCGAACTTCACCGTGGAGACGGTCAGGCCGTGTCCTTCCAGGAAGGGCCGCATCGCATCGAGCGGCTGGTCGATCAGATCGGGCATCACGTACACCGGCGGTGCCCGAGTGACTCCGACGAGCAACGAAATCGGAGTCTCCGCGGCGACCACGGTTCCCTTCGGGGGATCGGCCTCCAGGATTCCCTGCTGCGGCGAATCGATGTACGTCAGGCCGCCGATTTTCAGGTTCTGCTGGCCGAGGCGCAGCACGGCGGTTCCGGGACGCTCACCGCTGAAATCAGGAACGCGCAGGATCAGCGGTCCGGCGCTCAGTTCGACCTTGATGGTGGTGCTGCGCTTGATCAGATTGGTCGTGCCGGGCGTGCGGTTCTGCCAGGCGATCGCGCCGGAGGGGACCTTGTCCGAATTGCGCTTGTGCTCCGGATCGACCGACAGCGTGACGCCGAGGTCGGAACAGATGGCGCGCGCGTCGGCGACCGTCTTGCCGATGAGATTCGGCGTGGAGATCGATTGACCGCGGATAAAGAAGTTGAACCAGATGTAGCTGCTGAAACCGAATGCCAGCAGGATCAGAAAGCCGAAGGCGATGTTCGCCAGGCAGCCCGACTTCATTGTTGTTCGGGACGCTCGCTCTTCTGACGTTCGGCCTTGGATTCCGCCTCGTCGTACTTGCGGTCGTCCACCGGAGGGATGATCGGGAGCCGGTCAAGGATCTCCAGATCGATCCACTTCGAGGCGTTGGCGGAGGTGGCTTTGCGAGCGGGTTGTACCATTGAATGTTCGCGCGTGCGCTACACTGCAATTTTGTGACCGCGATCAATTGCACCGGCACGCGAATTGTAGAAAATGCCGATGCGTTGAACAATCATTCTGAACAATGCCTCAATCGATGAACGGGCCGGCCTCCGCGGATGTTCTGTCTGATCCGACGCTCAAGCGTGCCGATCTGCACTGCCACAGCCGGTTCTCCGTCTTCAAATATTTCCGGCGCGCCAATACTCGAGACTGCTACAACGCGCCTGAGGACGTCTATCGCATCGCCAAAGAGCGGGGCATGAGCTATGTCACGCTCACCGACCACGACTCGATCGACGGATCGCTCTACCTGTTGAATAAATACCCCGAGCTCTCCGATTTCTTCATCGGCGAGGAGGTGGAAACCTACTTCCCGGAGACCTCGCAACGCATCCACGTCGGCGTGTGGGGTCTCGACGAGCGACAGCACCGGGAGATTCAGAAATTGCGCCCGGACATTCGCGAGCTCGTGCCGTACATGAAATCCGAGCGGATGCTGTTCTGCGTCAACCATCTGTTTCAGAACTACCGGATGAAGAATGTCGCGGCGCGGTACATCACCGAGTTGCTCGACATGTTCGAGGTCTTCGAAGTGCTCAACGGGGCCATGGCCTCATTTCACAACCGCATGGTGCAGCAGCTCGTGAGTACGGTGCAGGATCATGGCGGCCACGTCTCGATGGTCGGCGGCTCCGACGCGCACACGCTCAAACATGTGGCCAAGGTGCACACGGTATCAAAGGGAGACACGGTAACGGAGTTTCTGGCGAACGTCCGCGCAGGCGAGTGCTTCGCCTGGGGCGAAGAGATGCGCTTCCGCGATCTGGTCGCCGATATCTATCTCCTGATCCTCGCCTATCACGGCGAGGCGCGCGCCGATCTCCGCTCGCGCGAGTACACCCGCGCCGACAAGACCATTCAACTCGCCATACGCCTGGCATCGATTCCCACCGCGATCTCCGGTCTTCCCGCGGCGATCACCTCGCTCAACTATCTGAAGCAGATCGTGGTCACGAAGGGACTCTCGCTGCGGTTCGAGAAACTGGTCGACGAGATCCGTCCGTCGCTCGGGCGGGAACGGTAGGGGTCTGCGCCGGCTGAGAGCCGGCGCTACGTAGAGCCGCCTCTCGGGCGGCTCCCAAGAGAACGGCAGGGTCTGCGCCGGCTGAGAGCCGGCGCTACGTGGAGCCGCCTCTCGCGCGGCTCCCAAGAGAACGGCAGGGTCTGCGCCGGCTGAGAGCCGGCGCTACGTGGAGCCGCCTCTC
>JBGPFD010000142.1:0-9013 GCA_041483175.1 Thermoanaerobaculia bacterium
CGGCGGTCGCCGAAGAGCCGCAACAGGAACAGGAAGATGTTGATGAAGTCGAGGTAGAGCGCGAGCGCGCCGATGACCGCGAGATTCTCCTGCATCGGCCCGGTGACGGTGGCCATCGCTTTCAGCTTCTGGTTGTCCCAGGCGGTCAGGCCGAGAAAGATGAAGACGCCCAGGATCGAGACGGTGAAGGTGAGCGCGCTGGAGTGCACGAAAATGTTCACGATGCTGGCGAGAACGATTCCGATCAGACCCATGAAGAAGAACGATCCCCACGCCGTCAGATCTCGTTTGGTCACCGTGCCGTAGATGCTCATCGCACCGAACATGCCCGCGGCGGTGAGAAACGCCTGCGTGATGGATGCACCCGAATAGGCCCAGAAAATGACGCTCAGGGTCAAACCGTTGAGGAACGAGTAGACGAGAAACGCGGCGGCAGCCGTGCCGGGCGACATCTTCGTCAGGCCGAACGACAGGGCGAGGACGATTCCGAGTTCGGCGATCATGAGACCGAACATCACCATTCGATTGCCGAGGACGATGGCCTGCATCGCCGGCGATATGACCACCCACATCGCGGCGAACGCGGTCAGCAGCAGGCCGCCGAACATCCAGCTGTACACGGTCCGAATGAATGCGCGCGTCCGCATCTCCATCTCTGCCGTGCTGGCGCTGATCCACGCGGGTTGCTGCTGCTGAGGAAATTGAGGAAGCATCGAGGAACCCTCCCTTGCGCGGATCATAACGCGCGTGGTCGCCTGGGTATGTCATTCCTGCGCCGTTGGGCACGCCGGCCCACAACACGATGGCGGAATGGCCTTTGTAGGGCACGCCGGCGGCGTGCCGAACCCCGGGAATCGGCACGGCGCAGCCGTGCCCTACAACAGATGGCGGAATGACCTTTGCACTGGAATTTAACAATGGTAGACTCAGGTTCTGATCCATGCAAAACTTGACTGGATCATACTCAATGTGTTGTTAAGTCTCACAAGGAGAAACAATTATGGCCAAAATTATCGGCATTGACCTCGGCACGACGAACTCCGTCGTGGCGGTGATGGAAGGCAATGAGCCTAAGGTCATCGTGAATGCTGAAGGAAGCCGTCTGACCCCCTCGGTCGTGGGGTTCGCCAAGAGCGGCGAGCGCCTCGTCGGCCAGGTCGCGAAGCGCCAGGCGGTCACGAATCCCGAGAACACCGTCTTCTCGATCAAGCGGTTCATGGGTCGCAAGTACGCGGAAGTGAACGAAGAGATGAAGATGGTGCCGTACAAGGTGACCCCCGCGCCGAACAGCGACGCGCGCGTCGAGGTACAGGGGAAGCTCTACTCGCCTCCTGAGATCTCGGCAATGATCCTCCAGAAACTGAAACAGGCAGCCGAAGACTATCTCGGCGAGAAGGTCGACCGCGCGGTGATCACCGTGCCGGCGTACTTCAATGATTCGCAGCGGCAGGCGACCAAAGACGCGGGCGAAATTGCCGGTCTGAAGGTCGAGCGGCTGGTCAACGAGCCGACCGCGGCCGCGCTGGCGTACGGTCTGGACAAGAAGAAAGACGAGACGATCGCCGTGTACGATTTCGGCGGCGGTACGTTCGACATTTCGATCCTCGAGGTCGGCGAAGGTGTGGTTGAGGTCAAGTCGACCAACGGCGACACGCACCTCGGCGGCGACAATATCGACCAGCGCCTGATCGACTGGATCATCGACGAATTCAAGAAGGATCAGGGCATCGATCTGTCGAAAGACAAGATGGCTCTGCAGCGACTGAAGGAAGCGGCCGAAAAGGCGAAGATCGAACTCTCTTCGACCATGACGACCGATATCAATCTTCCGTTCATCACCGCCGATCAGTCCGGTCCGAAGCATCTGACCATGGCGCTGACGCGCGCCAAGTTCGAGCAGCTCATCGGCGACATCGTCCAGAAGACGATGGGACCGCTGAAGCAGGCGATCTCCGATGCCGGCCTGCAGCCGAAGGACATCGATGAGGTCGTGCTCGTCGGTGGTTCGACGCGCATCCCCATGGTGCAGAAGATCGTGCAGGATTACTTCGGGAAAGAGCCGCACAAGGGCGTCAATCCGGACGAAGTGGTGGCGGTCGGCGCGGCAGTGCAGGGCGGCGTTCTCGGCGGCGACGTCAAGGACCTGCTCCTGCTCGACGTCACTCCGCTGTCGCTCGGCATCGAGACGCTCGGCGGCGTGGCCACGAAGCTCATCGAGCGCAACACGACCATTCCGACGCGCAAGTCGGAGACTTTTTCTACCGCGGCCGATAATCAGACCTCGGTGGAGATCAAGGTCCTCCAGGGCGAGCGCGAAATGGCGCGCGATAACAAGCTGCTCGGGGTGTTCCACCTGGTCGGCATGCCGCCCGCGCCTCGCGGCATCCCGCAGATCGAAGTGACCTTCGACATCGACGCGAACGGCATCATGAACGTTTCGGCCAAGGACCTGGGCACCGGCAAGGAGCAGAAGATCACCATCACCAGCTCCTCCGGCCTGGCGAAGAACGAGGTGGAGAAGTTCGTCAAGGACGCCGAGTCGCACGCGGACGAGGATCGGAAGCGGCGTGAGGAAATCGAGGCGAAGAATCACCTCGACTCGCTGGTGTACAACGTGGAGAAGATGCTCAACGAGAACCGCGAGAAGATCTCCGGCTCGGACGTGAGCAATCTCGAGTCCGCCATCAGCGAAGCGCGCAAAGCGATGGAACAGGGTGGCGTCGACAACATCAAGCGCGCCACCGAGAACCTCACCAAGGCGTCGCACAAGCTCGCCGAGGCGATGTACCAGGGCGCCGGGGCCGCTGCGGGGGCGGGGGCGGGGGCGGAGGCGCACGGCGGACCGACACCGGGTGGCGGCAGCACTGGATCCAGCGGTGCCAACAAGGATGACGTGATCGAAGCGGAAGTCGTCGACGAGAGTAAATAACGGTGTAGGGGCGGCCGTCTCGGCCGCCCTGTGCCGCCGAGAACGGCGGCGCCTACACTAGAGAGCAGCGTGATGCCCCGCCACAGAGTCGATGGATATGTGATGATCTCGGTGATCGCCGAGCGCTACAACATCCATCCACAGACACTCCGCCTGTACGAGCGCGAAGGGTTGATCAAGCCCGCGCGGACGGCGGGCAACACGCGTCTGTACGGCGAGGACGAGATCCACAAGCTGGAGATGATCCTTACGCTCACGCGCGACCTCGGCGTGAATCTCGCCGGCGTCGAAGTTATCCTCGGCGTGCAGAACGCGATGGAAGATGCGCGTGAGGCGCTCGATCGCGCGGAGGATCATTTCGAGGCCATGCTGCGCGTCATCCGCCAGGCGGTGCTCGACAAACGCCACGGCATCGACCGCGAGAACGCGCTGGTCAGAGTTCAGGCGCGGGCCCTCACCAAGACGAAGTGATGGTGCACTGTGGCGGCGGGCGCCTCGCCCGCCGCGGAGCGGCCGAGGGCGGCCGGCTCCCACACTGTTGGGCTACACAAGGGTGGGCGTTTCACGACGGGCTGATCTCGCATGGATCGCCTGTCTCGGTGCTCGAATGGATCATGCTCGACGATCCGACGGACCTGGAAAAGGCGACCGGCCTGACGCTGCACTGATGCGCGTCGTGGTCACCGGCGCCGCGGGGCTGATCGGGCGGGCGGTGGTGGAGCGTTTCGCGGGCATCGGCCTCACACATGCCGATCTCGATATCACCGATCGTGCCGCGGTGGCCAGGGCGGCCCGGGACCTCGATCCCGATCTGATCGTCAACTGTGCGGTTCTGGGCGTCGACGAGTGCGAGCGCGATCCGGCGCGTGCGCGCTCCGTGAATGTCGACGGCCCCGCCATCCTCGCGGAGCACGCGCCGGCCATCGTGCACTTCAGCAGCAACTACGTTTTCGACGGAGTGGGGGAGTTGTTCTACGAGCCCCAGGACGAACCGAGACCCGTCAACGTGTACGGCAAGACGAAGCTCGATGGCGAGCGAGCCGTTGCGGCGCGCTGCGCGCGGGCGTTCCTCATTCGGACCTCGTGGGTCTTCGGCGCGGGGAAGGATTCATTCATCAGCGCCGTGCACCGGCGGCTTCGCGCGGGCGAGCGCGTTCGAGCGGTCGCTGATGTTTGGGCCAGCACGACGTACGTCACCGATCTCGTCGATCGGCTCGTGGAGATCGTGAATCGCCGCGAATTCGGAATTCATCATGTCGTCAACGAGGGCGTCTGCTCGAACGAATCGTTCGCGCGCGAAGCGGCGCAGGCCATCGGCGCCGACGAGCGGCTGATCGAATCCGTTTCCACAAAAGAGACGCATGAGGCGCCGCGGCCGCGTTACACGCCGTTGCGCGCAATACCGCCCCTTCGTCACTGGCGCTCGGCCCTCCGCGCGTATATAGATTCCTCGCAGTAGCGATATTCGCGTTGATCGAGCTCGCGCAGGTGTAGCGGCGGGCGGCCCCGCCCGCCGCCCGACAGGCGAGACGCCTGTCGCTACATGACCCCTACGACTTCTTCCGCGTGTAGGTGATCTCCATCATCTTGAACATCGTTCCGCCCGGCGCCGGACCCCACATTTCCATCGTGTGGTGGTCGTTGTCGATCACGGTGGCCTTCATTTTCACCGGCATCGGCTTGCCGCTCATCGGATCATCCATCGAGGAGTTGAACTCGTACGTATTGTCGCCTGTCGGTCCCCCCGCGGAGATCATCACCGACGTGCTCATGGTGTCCATCCACGTTCCGACGTACTGCTTCTTGATGTTGTCGTAACCGCTGTATCCGATCCCTGAGAATGGCCTCCCCATGAAAGTGCCGGAGAAGCGCTCTTCGATCCATCGCCCGCCGAGGACCCACGTGCACTCCGAAGTGCCTGCCGACTCCTGCGGCGGCGTGCCGGGCTGTCCGTACATCTTCACTTTTGCGTCGAACGTGCCGACCATCGGAGCGAGTTTTTTGTGCGCCTCTCCCGGCGTGGCGGCGTTCATCATCGCTTCCATCGCCGCTTTTTCCTGCGCCGACATCTCCATCTTTTTCGGTGGTTCCTGAGCGATCACCGCGGACGAGAGAAGAATCGCGCAGGTGCCAACCCAAACTTTGAGCCTCATGCTGCTCCTCCTTATTGATTGACCGGGTCAGGGACGGGCGGATTGTAACCCAGCCCTCCAGCCCGGCGGTGTGACAGATGAAAAACGAGGAACAGCGCGGCGATGAGCGGGAAGATGAGCCAGCTCGCCTCTACGCCGAGTGGACCGCCCGCGAGCCACGCCGGCCCATGAAATCCTCCGCGCATCGCCGCATCGCAACTTCTCGACCGGTGCTCCATATGCCTACTGGCGGACGGATACCACGAGCGGGCGTCTTATCGCGTCGATCGGCTGAGGCCGGTCCCCACAACGGGCGCGAGGTGCTGCTCGACGTACTCCGGATCCCACGGGCGGCTGATCACGCAGGAGTTGATGCCGCCGACGCCCATGCTCAATTTTCCGCTGTAGCCGCGGCTGACTTCGCATCCCTCGGCGTGGACGAATTTTGCCGAGTGCACTTTGACATCAGCGTGCAGGTCGCCCTCGGTGAGGGGAGTCGGGTAGAGCTTGCCGCGCGCCATGCCGAGGTGTTGCGCCGTCAGCTCCCATCCACCGCCGACCGACATTCCGTGACCGAACGTTCCCTTGCGGGCCGTGAACACCACATCGGGATGGAGCAGCTCGAGCGAATTTGCGATCTCGGTGGCGTCGCCGGGAGTGGCGGTTGCGTGCATGTCCCAGGTGGTGACGTCGGTGGCTCGCACTTCCTCCATCGCTTCCTTGATGGCGAGCTGCGGTCCGCCTTTCGACGGCGTAATGATGTGGTGTGCGTCGGACGATGTCCCGACGCCGACGATCTCCATCCCTACCGGCCGGAATCCCTGCGCCATCAGCGCCTCGGCGTCGCCGATGATCCACACGCACCCCCCGCCGGCGACGTGCGTTCCCTTGAACGCGGTGAGCGGACGCGAGACATCGGCATCTGCCGAGAGCACGTTCGCGTTGTAGAACGCGGAGATGACCATCGGATGCGGCGGGGGATCGCACATCCCGACCACCACCGCGGTGGCGTGGCCGAGGTTGATCGCGTCGACGGCCATCTTCGTTGCCACGCCGAACGAGGCGCACGCGGCGACCGGTGCGAACGATGGCCCGGTGATCTTGCCGATCATCGAGATCTGCGCGGCGGGGATGTTGGCGATGTTCCACAGCAGATTCGCCGACACGCTGGCCCAGGGCTCGGCGGGACAACTCCATTTCCGATTCAGCGCTCGAATCCTGTTCAGTTTCTGGCGGATAGTGGTGAGCTTCGCCGAACCCGACGACGCCGGCACCGCTTCCCCCTGGATGGCGGCCGCCTCGACGAGATATTGCTGCAGCGCATCGCTCTTCGCCGCCCAGAACTCTTCCCAGGCGTGTTTGGCGTCGATCCACGCTTCCGATCCGACGGTGAACCCTTCCGGATCGCGCGGCGCGGCCGGATCGGGCGCGCTGTCGATGTGCGCTCGCAGTGCGGCGCATCGCTCCGGCGCGGCCCAGAATTCGTTCCACCGGCGCAGCGCGCGTTCGTGCGCCAGCGCCTCCGTATTCGTGACGGTAATGTCGCCAATCCCCGTGCCGACGTAGACGTGACACTTCATTCCGAGCGACTGCAGGTAGGACTCGATGCCGGGATTCTGCTGCAGGGATTGAATGAAGGCACCGATGGCGAACTTCGCCAAAGGCCCCATCTTGTCGTTCAGCTGCGAGAACTTCGCCGGCGGAAACCGGTCGTCCAACCAGTCGTGATATGTTTCAAAGTCGAACTCTGGGTCGCCGACGAGAAAATTCGATTGACCGTAACCGCGAAAGGGCGTCAGCCAACTGTCCGCCCGTTCGAGGTTTTGCTCGAAGGTTTCGATGTTGGGGGATTTCGGGGCCACGACGCCCCACCCGAAAATGCCGATGCGCTTTCGGTTCGCCATGGCGCGTCGCATTGTATCGAATCCTGTCAGGGAACTTGCATGGGGTTCCATCGCAGAACTGGCGTGAAGACAGCCATTCTCCTTCTGCTGGCTGCGTTTGCGCTGTCCGGCTGTCAACAGCACGAAAGCGGCGCGAACGCCGCACAACCGTCCACCCAGACCATCGCTCCCGCGGAAGCCATGCCGGCGCAGACCACCGGCAGCGACGCGTTGACGCAGACCGTGGAGATCGGGGATGGCCGTTCCGATGCCGAAGGCGGCGGGGCCGCCGCTCCGCCGAAGAAGGCGACGGCGACCAAACCTGTGCCGGGCCGCAAGAAGGCGCACAAGTAAGTTGCCGGCGACGAGGGCGTGATCCGGCGCGTGAAGGTCCGCCTCAGTGTAGGGGCCGGCGTCCTCGCCCGCCCGGCGGCCAGTGTAGTGGCCGGCGTCTTCGCCCGCCCGGCGGCCGAGACGGCCGCCGCTACAGCGAAGCCCGTTTACCGCATCATCGCCGCAGCGGGATATAACCTCGAGCATGCGCCGTCGTTTGAAGAATTCCGTCTCGCTTAGCTGTGCGCTGCTGCTGGCCACGGCGTGTGCCACTACGGTGCCGCTCGGCGCGGGTATCGATCGCGCCGCGTCCGTTCCCTCATTGCAGCGTGCCATCCTGGGTATCGACGTGCTCGACGACTCCGGACGCGTTCTGTACGAACGCAACGCGCACACGCTGCTGATCCCGGCGTCGAATCGAAAGCTCTTCGCCGCGTCGAGCGCCATCAACTGTTTCGGACTCGACCATCGTTTTGCTACCGAGCTGTGGCTCGACGGCGGGAGTACGGTGATCCGGGGCGGAGGCGATCCATCGCTGGGCGGCCGCTGGGCGTTCGATCGCGATGCCGTCTTCGCCGCGTTTGTCGACGCGCTCCGCGCCCACGGCATCACGACAGTCGACGACGTGATTGCCGACGCCTCGATGTTTGACCGCGACACGATTCCGGGAAGTTGGGAATGGGAAGACATCGGCAGTAATTACGGCGCGCCGGTCGACGCGCTCGCCTACAACGAGAACGTCGTCGGTGTGACCGTCGAACATTGCGAGACGCCGCTGATCATCACCGACCCGCCGTTCATCTCCGCCACGGTCCACGTCGTCTGCGGCGCCGGTGAGCCGGCTGTCCGCTCCGACGCGATGAACGCGCTCACGATCGAGGGGAACATGCCACCGGAGTTCCATGCGCTTGCTTCCATCGCCGATCCCGCGCTCTACGCGGCGCAGGCGTTCCGGCAGGTGCTGCTTCAGGCTGGGATCACGGTCCGCGGCACGACACGGGTGAACACGGTACGCCGCGCCTGGAGCGAGCGGCTGGCGGTGATCGAATCACCGCCGCTGTCGCAGCTGCTTACCGTGGTGTTGAAAAACAGTCAGAACCTTTACGCGGAGATGCTGTTCAAATCGACGGCGGGCACATATGCCGGAGCCGAAGATCTGGAACGCCTGTTTCTGACGGATGAAGTCGGCATCGATGGCGCGGAGTTCCGCTTCGTCGATGGGTCGGGGCTGTCGGTGCGCGATCTGGTGACGCCGTCGGCGATCGTCATCCTGCTGCGGTGGATGAATCAGCCATGGCGCCGCGGTACCTTCTGGAGCATCCTGGCTACGCCGGGCGAGGAGGGAACGCTTCGCCGGAGGCTTCTGCCGCTGGCGGCGCGACTTCGCGGAAAAACCGGAAGCATGAACGGAGTCAACGCGCTCAGCGGTATCGTCTCAGGAACGCACGGCGGTTTTCGCTACTTTTCGATCGTGATCAACCACCACACAGCGGAATCGGCCGAGGCCATCCGGGCAATCGACGCCATCGCGAACGCGATCGCTGATTTCTAGTGTGGTGAGTCAGAGATACGCAGCGTTTCGTTGCCCGCAACCCTCTGGGCTGGTGCCGGTTGCGGCCGATCTGCGGCGTCGCTCGTCGTCAACGATGTCACCACATCGCCTCCTCCTCGCTCCTTGCATCTCGGCCGCAAGCGGCACCAGCGAAATGCTGCGTATCTCTGACTCACCACACTAG